>CAMARK010000103.1 GCA_945860205.1 Reyranella massiliensis 521
TCACCGTCGTCTGCGCCGACGGCCGCATAAAAGTGTTGCGCGTAAAGCCTGCCGACGGTCCAAAGGTCGGCGCCGGAGAATTCGCCACCGCGGCCTCGCTGGCCGTGGGCATGCGGTTCACCTGAAAACAGACGATACGAACAACCTCACCCTGAGGAGCGTCCGCAGGACGCGTCTCGAAGGGTGGGCAAAAGCAAGACTGTCGCCCACCCTTCGAGACGCCGCGCTTCGCACGGCTCCTCAGGGTGAGGTGGTACCGTAGGGAAAAAGGAAACGTCGATGGCCGGCACGCAGCACAGCAATCCGAAGTCGGATATCCAGATCGCCCAGGAAGCCAAGAAGCGCCCGATCATGGAATTGGCGCGCGAGAAGCTGGGTATCGCGCCGGAAAATCTCGAACCCTACGGCCACTACAAGGCCAAGGTCTCGATGGACTACATCAAGTCGCTGCAGAGCAAACCGAACGGCAAGCTGATCCTGGTCTCGGCGATCTCGCCGACGCCGGCCGGCGAGGGCAAGACCACGACGACCGTGGGACTGACCGATGCGCTGAACCACATCGGCAAGAAGGCGATGCTGTGCCTGCGCGAACCCTCGCTCGGACCGAGCTTCGGCATGAAGGGGGGTGCCGCCGGCGGCGGCTTCGCCCAGGTCGTTCCGATGGAGGACATCAACCTCCACTTCACCGGCGACTTCCATGCCATTGGTGCGGCCCACAACCTCCTGTCGGCACTGATCGACAACCACATCTACTGGGGCAATGCGCTGGGCATCGACGGCCGCCGCGTCGCCTGGCGCCGCGTCGTGGACATGAACGACCGCAGCCTGCGCCAGATCGTCTCGTCGCTGGGCGGTGTCGCCAACGGCTTCCCGCGCGAGGACGGCTTCGACATCACCGTCGCGTCCGAGGTGATGGCCATTTTCTGCCTCGCCAAGGATCTGCAGGATCTGAAGGCGCGGCTCGGGAACATCATCGTCGCCTATACCCGCGACCGTAAGCCGGTGCGCGCTTCCGAGTTGAAGGCGCATGGGCCGATGACGGTGCTGTTGAAGGACGCGCTGTCGCCCAACCTGGTGCAGACGCTGGAGGGCACGCCGGCTTTCATCCATGGCGGCCCCTTCGCCAATATCGCGCACGGCTGCAACTCGGTGCTGGCCACGACCACGGCGTTGAAGCTGGCGGACTATGTGGTGACCGAGGCGGGATTCGGCGCCGATCTGGGCGGCGAGAAATTCATCGACATCAAGTGCCGCAAGACCGGTCTGATGCCGGACGCCGTGGTGCTGGTGGCGACGATCCGCGCGCTGAAAATGCATGGCGGGGTCAAGAAGGAAGATCTCAAGACCGAGAACCTGAAGGCGCTGGAAGCCGGCATGGCGAACCTGCAACGCCATGTCGAGAACATCCAGAAGTTCGGCCTGGTCCCGGTGATCTCGATCAACCGCTTCAGTGCCGACACCGACGCCGAGATCGCCTTGGTCAAATCTGCCTGCGCCAAGCTCGGCGTCGAGGCGGTGATGGCCGATCATTGGGCCGAAGGCGGCAAGGGCGCCGCCGACGTGGCGCATGCCGTGGTCAAGGCGATCGACAGCGGCAAGAGCAAGATGAAGCTGCTCTATCCCGACGAGATGCCGCTCCTGGAGAAGATCCGCACCATCGCCAAGGAGATCTACCGCGCCAAGGACATCGCCGCCGACAAGTCGGTGCGCGATCAGCTCGCCTCGTTCGAGGCGATGGGCTTCGGCAAGGTGCCGGTATGCATTGCCAAAACGCAGTACAGCTTCTCGACCAATCCCGACGCCAAGGGGGCGCCCAGCGACCATATCGTGACGGTGCGCGAGGTCAGGCTGTCGGCTGGCGCGGAGTTCGTGGTCGCGGTCTGCGGCGACATCATGACCATGCCCGGCCTGCCGAGAGTGCCCGCCGCCAACAGCATCGACGTGGCGCCCGACGGCAAGATCGTCGGGTTGTTCTAAAGCAGGTTCCGATTGGATAGACTCATAGCTGGGAGCGCGCCACTCCAGTGGCGCTCATGTTCATGAGAAGAAGCCTGAGTTCATCTAACCGGAACCTGTTCTAGGCGGGCGACCGCCTCAGGCAGCCGCCTTCCTCTCGTCGGCGATGATCCGGTCGTAGGCCGGCAGGGTGAGGAACTCGTAGAACTGCGGCTGCTCGACCAGGTCGATCATGAGCTGGGCTGCTTCCTCGTGACGGCCCTTGGCGTAGGCATCGTCGCCCATCTGCGCCTTCACCTTGCCGAGCTCCTCGCGCACGATCTGGCGCACCAGTTCCCTGGTGATCTGGCGACCGTCGTCGAGCTTCTGGGCATGACGCACCCACTGCCAGACCTGGGCGCGGCTGATCTCGGCGGTGGCGGCATCTTCCATCAGGTTGAACAGCGGCACGCAGCCGATGCCGCGCAGCCACGCCTCGACGTAACCGATGCCCACCGCCACGTTCTGGCGCAGGCCGGCCTCGGTCTTCGGGCCCGTCGGCATGGTGATCAGATCGGCCGCGCTCACATGCACGTCCTGGCGCTTGCGCGCGATCTGGTTGGCCTCCTTAATGACCGCGTCGAACTCGGCCTTGGCGATCGGCACGAGGCCGGGATGCGCAACCCAGGTGCCGTCATGGCCGTCGCCCGCCTCGCGCTTCTTGTCGGCATGGACGCGGCCCATCGCCTCGTCGTTGGCCTTGGTGTCGTTCTTGATCGGGATCTGCGCCGCCATGCCGCCCATCGCATGCACTTCGCGGCGATGGCAGGTCTTGATCAGGAGCTGGCTGTAGGAGCGCAGGAAATGCGCCGTCATGCCGACCGTGCCGCGGTCGGGCAGCACCGACCATTCCTGCTCACGGAACTTCTTGATGAAGCTGAAGATGTAATCCCAGCGTCCGCAGTTAAGGCCGGCCGAATGGTCCTTCAGCTCCCACAGGATCTCGTCCATCTCGAAGGTGGCGAGGATGGTCTCGATCAGCACCGTGGCCTTGATCGACTTCTGCGGCACGCCGAGCGCATCCTGGGCCGCCACGAACACATCGTTCCACAGACGTGCCTCGAGATGGCTCTCGATCTTGGGCAGGTAGAAGTACGGGCCGGTGCCGCGGCCGAGCGCTTCCTTGGCGTTGTGGAAGAAGTAGAGGCCGAAATCGAACAGCGAACCCGACATCGGCTGGCCGTCGACCATCACGTGCTTCTCGAGCAGGTGCCAGCCGCGCGGGCGGACGAACAGGGTCGCGATCTTGTCGTTCAGTCTATAAGCCTTGCCGCTCTGCGGATCGACATAGTCGATCTGGCGGCGGACGGCGTCGGCCAGGTTGAACTGGCCCTCGACCATGTTGGCCCAGGTCGGTGTCGAGGCGTCCTCGAAATCGGCCATGAAGACGTTGGCGCCGCAATTGAGCGCATTGATGATCATCTTGCGGTCGACCGGCCCGGTGATCTCGACGCGGCGGTCGAGGATGTCCTGGGGCAGCGGCGCCACGGTCCAGTCGCTCTCGCGGATCTTGGCCGTCTCCGCCAGGAAATCGGGCTTCTCGCCGGCATCCAGCCGCTTCTGGCGCTCGACCCTGAGGGCCAGAAGCTCCTCGCGGCGGCCGTTGAACTTGCGCTGCAGGTCGGCGACGAATGCAATTGCCTCGTTCGTGAGCACCTTTTCGAAGCCGGGCTTGATCGCGCCCTCGATGACAACGCCCGCCGGAAGGTCCAAAGCCGCCATTTTCGTCGTTCCTTACGTTCAAAATCGTTTTGCGGGGGCGATTTACAGTCTTGAGGCCCTCCCCGGCAAGGCGGTACGAGAGAATATGGACGTCGCCTTCCTCGTCGAGTGGCTGAATCTCGTGCTGCGCTGGGCCCACATGATCGTGGGCATCGCCTGGGTTGGCGCCTCGTTCTACTTCATCTGGCTGGACAATCACCTGCACAAGCCGCTCGACCCGGCCGACGCCGCCAAGGGTATCGGCGGCGAGGTCTGGGCGGTCCATGGCGGCGGTTTCTACACCGCCAAGAAATTCACCTTGGCCCCCGCGACGCTGCCGCCCGAGCTGCACTGGTTCAAGTGGGAAGCCTACACGACGCTGGTCACCGGCTTTTTCCTGCTCTGCCTCGTCTATTACTACGGGGCCGAAATCGCCCTCATCGACCCCTCGGTGATGAACCTCAGCAAGACCGAGGCCATCGCGCTCGGCCTCGCCTCGCTGGTGATAGGCTGGCTGGTCTACGACTGGCTCTGCCGCTCGGCCTTCGGCAACGACGATGCGGTGCTGGGCGGGCTGCTCTTCCTCTATTGCGCGGTGGCGGCCTGGACGCTCTGCCACCTCTTCTCGGGCCGCGGCGCTTACATCCATTTCGGCGCCATGCTGGGCACCATCATGACGCTGAACGTCTACTTCGTGATCATTCCCGGCCAGCGCGAGCTGGTGAAGGCCAAGGAGGAAGGCCGCACGCCTGATCCGAAGTACGGGCTGATGGGTCGGCAGCGCTCGGTCCACAACACCTATTTCACCCTGCCCGTGCTGTTCACCATGATCAGCAACCACTACGCCGGGCTCTACGGTCACGAATGGAACTGGGTGCTGCTGCTGATGATCTCGGTGGCGGGGGCGCTGATCCGGGTGTGGTTCGTGCAGCGCCACAAGGGCGACCCCAATCCGCTTGTGCTGGCCGCGGGCCTGGTCATTCTGGCGCTCACCGCGCTGCTCTCGCTGCCCCGGCCAAGCAGCGATGGCGGTGGCACGGTCTCCTTCGATGAAGTGTTGCCGATCATCCAGGCGCGCTGCGTCTCCTGCCATGCCGCCAAGCCGACGCAGGAAGGCATCGCCGCGCCGCCCAAGGGCGTCATGCTGGAGACGCCGTCGCAGATCCGGGCGCTGGCCGCGGCGGTCAACCAGCAGGCCGCCGCGTCCCGGGTCATGCCGCCCGGCAACATGACGCACATCACCGACGCCGAGCGACGCATGATTGCGCGCTGGTTCAAGGCAGGCGCACAATAGGCGGATGATCTTCCGCTCCGGCGGTCTGCCCTGGCGCCGCCTGCTCACCGCCGCGCTGGCGGTGGTCGCGATCTTTCTGTACTGGACCCAGGTCTCCGAGCGCGACGACCGCACGTCCGTGCGCGTATCGACGCCGACCGAGACGCGCGTCCCCGCGGCCGGCGAGCCGGCGGCGGCGAGAGGGTGGGGTGTGGGCGTCGGGTTCGCCGACGCGCGCCGGCTCGAGGAACACTTCGAAAAGCACGGCGGCGAATTCGGCCGCATCACCAGGCAGGATTATCTGCGGCAGGCGCAGCTGCTGCGCGACGCCAAGGTGAGCGGCCCGATCCTAGAAACCGTCCGGCGCGACGGGGTTACGACACGCTTCGACCGGCAGACGGGCGCCTTCATCGCCTTCAATCCCAACGGCGTCATCCGGACCTTCTTCAAACCCAACGATGGCGAGCGTTACTTTCGCCGCCAGGCGGAGCGCGGCAGCTAATGAAACCACCCCCACCTCCCGGCCCTCCCGACGTCAGGGACCTGCGCGAGCTCGTCGACCAGTGGGCCACCTTCACCTCCGACCTCGAACGGCAGGATTACAGCTTCGACATCGACAACTGGCTGAACGATGTCGATGTGCGCGAACTGATCCTGGAAGCGCTGCCGATGTTCAGCCGCGAGGAAATGGGCGACCACGCGCTGAAGCTCGACGAAGCCGACAGGCAGTTCATGGCCGAGACGCGCGACTTCAAGCGCTGCGTTTGGGGCAGCGGAACGGCCAGGAAGGAAAAATGGACGGCGCAGAAGAACTGGTGGTATTTCCGCACGCCGCGGCGGACCAACGCCCAGCTCGAAGATGAACTCGCGACGGTAAGATGAGCACGCCGAAGATCCTGGTCGAGACCTCAGGGCCCGTCACCACCATCATCATCAATCGCCCTGCTTCGAAGAACGCCCTCGACAACGAGGCGGCGCACGGCCTCGCCGCGGCGCTGAAGGCCTTCGAGGCCGATCCGCAGGTCCGCGTGGCCGTGCTGACCGGCGCGGGTGGCGCCTTCTGCGCCGGCGCTGATCTTAAGGAGCTGGGCGGCGGCACCGACTATTTCCCCTGGGCGGGCAGCGACGAGGGCCCCCTCCGGGCACCGCTGTCGAAGCCGGTGATCGCCGCCATCGAAGGCCATGCCTGCGCAGGCGGCCTCGGCGTGGCGCTCTTCTGCGACATCCGCATCGTCGACGAGACGGCGAGCTTCGGCGTTTTCTCACGCCGCTGGGGCGTGCCGATGAGCGACGGCACCACGGTCCGCCTGCCGCGCGTGATCGGCCAGGGCCGCGCCATGGACATGCTGCTGACCGGCCGCGCCGTGGGTGCCGACGAGGCGATCGCCATCGGCCTTGCCACCCGCAAGGTGGCGCGCGGCACGACCCGCACCGAGGCGGAAAAACTCGCGGCCGAGATCGCGGGCTTCCCGCCCATCGCCATGACGTCGGACCGGCAATCGGCCTACGAGAGCTTCGATCGCGCCGAGGCTTCGGCAATCCAGCGCGAGATGGAACTGTCGCTGGCAGCGCGACGCCAGGAATCGCAAAGCGGCGCGGCGCGTTTCGCCAAGGGCGAGGGCCGTCACGGCAAATTCGAGAGGTCGAAATGAGGGCGTTGGTTTGCGAGGCATACGGTCCGATCGAGAACCTGAAGATCAAGGACATGCCCAGGCCCGCGCCGGAGCCGGGCGAGGTCCTTGTCAAGGTCGGCGCGGCGGGCGTGAGCTTCGCCGCCATGCTGGGCGTCCAGGGCAAGCACCAGAACAAGCCGCCGCTGCCCTTCGTGCCGGGCAACGAGATCTCCGGCGAAGTCGTGGCCTTGGGCGAAGGTGTCGAAAATCTCGAGGTCGGGCAGCGCATCGCCACCGGCGGCAGCCGTGGCGGCTTCGCTGAATATTGCGTAACGATCGCGGCCAACGCCGTGCCGATTCCCGACGCCATGCCCTATGCCGAGGCGACGAACTTTCCGACGCTCTATCCCACCGCCTATGGCGCGCTGAAGTGGAAGGCGGGCCTCCAGCCGGGCGAAGTGCTTCTGGTCCACGGCGCCGGCGGCGGCTCGGGCCTGACCGGCATCGAGGTCGGCAAGGCGATGGGCGCCACGGTGATCGCCAGCGCCGGCGGCGCCGACAAGCTCGCCGCCGCCAAATCGGTGGGCGCCGATCACCTGATCGACTACCGCACGGAAGACTTGCGCACCAAGGTGCTCGAATTGACCGGCGGACGCGGCGCCGACGTGATCTACGATCCGGTCGGCGGCGATGCGTTCGCGGCGTCGATGCGCTGCGTGGCGCCCGAGGGCCGCATCATCCCGATGGGCTTCGCCAGCGGCGTCATTCCCCAGATCCCGGCCAACATCCTGCTGGTCAAGAACGTCACCGTGATCGGCTTCTACTATGGCTATTACAACGGTTGGGGCGGCAAGACCGCGCCGACACCAAAGGAAGCCGACGCCCTGGCCAGGCGCCGTGCGCTGGTGATGGCCGCCCAGTCGGAGCTGATGCGCTGGTTCACCGAGGGCAGACTGAAGGCCATGGTCGCCGGCAAATTCGACCTCGCCGACTACGTGAAGGCTTTTAAGCTGATCGAGGAACGCACGGTCGTCGGCAAGGCCGTGCTGGTACCCTAAAACAGGAATTTGCAAGTTCAGCAGGTTTTAGGCTATATTTCCTGTAGGCTGGCGCCTGGACTGCGCCGGCCTTTTCCATTTCGGCACGACCCCCCGCGGCCTCTGGAGTCCTCAAGAGGGCCCGCGGGACAGGCCCTGAGCCCCGGGTGCAGCCGCCGCGGCTCCTGAGCCGTGGACAGTCCCAACAACGACCCCGTCTCAACGCCACACCAAATAACGATGTGCGAACAGACACTTATACGACGCCTGGGCACAGGCGCTGAGGGGCATGTGATCATGAAGAAATTCGGGAGTCTCCTAAAGGCCTATGGAATAAGGCTTATCCCGAAGTCTGGCCCAACTCGGGGCACAACATTTGGCTCATTCAGGTGGGCCCATGCGCGGGCGTAACGCCCTGAGATTCCTGGCTCTTCGGCGCGCGGAGAGCCGGATTCGCTCTAGTGTGTGCCTCGGTCGAGCACCTTGGGAAACAGCTCACATTCCAGCCGGTCGCCCGGCTTCAGCCCGTGGCCTTCGAGCGGCGGCGAGACCTGGCCGACGCGCGCGGCGTAGCGCGCATCGTCGCCGCACCAGCGCGTCGCCCAGGCCCGGCGGCGGCGCGAGGTCGACAGATTGCCCGACGCACCGTGAAGCGTCAGCGCATGGAAGGCGATGACGTCGCCCGGCGCCATGTCCCAGGCGAGGAATTCGTGCTGGCCGCGCTCAGCGTCGAGATCGGGCAGCGGTTCGAAGCGCGGGTCCTGGACCTCGAGGTCGACGCCGCCCTGCTTGAAGAACTTGGGTTGGAACCAGCGGCCCCAGCGGTGCGAACCCTTCACGTACTCGACGCAGGTCGCGCGATCGACCGGATCGAGCGGCAGCCACAGCGAGACGATCTGCTCGCCGTCGATCGGATAGTAGGGCTGATCGTGATGCCAGGGTGTGCGCTCCTGCGTGCCCGGCTCCTTCACCAGCAGGTGATCGTGATAGTAGACGACCTCGCTGGCGCCCATCAGGCGTGCCGCGATCTCCTTGGCGGGCGAGCCATGGACGAAGTCCCGTGCCGCCGCGTGCCGCTGCCAGAGCTGGAAGTCGACGAAGAAGCGCCCCGGTGCGCCGGCCGGCGTATTGATGCGCACCATCGGCCCTGGGGCGGCGATGTCGTCGTCGATGGCAGCGCGCAGGCGCTCGATCCAGTCGGCGGAGAAAGCGCCGCGCAGGCAAATGGCGCCATCGGCCCGGTACTGCGTGACTTCCGCATCGGTGGGCAAGGTCATCAGATCTCCCCGAAATCGCCGCCACGGCCCTTGCCGGCGGCGAAGCGGGCCGCGCCCTTGCGCGATTCCGCCTGCAAGGCCGGCATGCCATGCCGGGCCTCGTTGACCAGTGCCGCCGGCACGTCGAGCGCCCACTGATCGTACGACGAGCGGCGGTCGGAGCGCAGGCAGGTCTGGGGAAACTTCGCGAGTTGCTCGGCCAATGCCTTGGCCTCGGCAAGCGCCTGCCCTTCCGGCACCAGCCGATTGGCCAGGCCCCAGTCGAAGGCCTCGCGGGCGCCGACTTCGCGGCCGGTCAAAATCATGTCGAGGGCGCGGCTGTGGCCAATCAGGCGCGGCAGACGCACCGTGCCGCCATCGATCAGGGGCACGCCCCAGCGCCGGCAGAAGACGCCTAATTTCGCGCTCTCCGACGCAACACGCAGGTCGCACCACAGCGCCAGCTCGAGGCCGCCCGCGACGGCGTAGCCTTCGATGGCGGCGATCACCGGCTTGGAGAGAAGATGGCGCGTCGGTCCCATCGGGCCGGGCCCCCCGGGATCATGAAGGGGTGGATCGTGCAACGAGGGACCTTCGCGGCCGGCCGCTACCTTGAGATCGTAGCCGGCACAGAAGGTGCCGCCGCGGCCGGTCAGGATCGCGACCGACTGACTGTCATCGACGTCGAAAGCCAGAAACGCCTCGCGCAACATGATCGCCGTCTCGGGATCGACGGCGTTGCGTGCCTCGGCAAACCGGTCGATCGAGACGATCGTGGTCGCGCCTTCCTTTTCGACCGCGACCTTGGCCATCTCAGTGCCCCTCACCGGCCCTGCATCATGCGCAGCGGCGTATAGACCAGCACCGTCTCACCCTTCTGGTTCTTGACCAGATTGGTGGTGCGCACGAGCGCGCGCGACGGATCCTTGGAGGTCGGCTTGATCTCGGTGACCTCGATCTCGACGTGGATCGTGTCGTTCACATAGGTCGGGCCCTTGATGTCGAAGCCCATCGACAGGAAGGCGAGCCCTGTGCCCTGGAGCGTGGTCGGGATCACCAGCCCCTCGGCCATGGAATAGACCAGCGCGCCGGGGCACGGGTGGCCGCCACGCATCGGCGCGTGGCTCTTGATGTATTCCTTGTTAGTGAACAGCTCCTCGGAAAAGCCGCAAAGCGTCACGAAATTGAGGAGGTCGGCCTCGAAAAGGGTGCGTCCGAAGGTGGTGAACCGGTCGCCGATCTTGAGGTCGCGCCAGTTCCAGCCTTCGCCTAATTGCTTCATCGGCCGCTCCTAGTGGTGGGCGCCGGCGTGGGCGCCTTCGCGCAACTTGTAGAGCCTGCTGCAGTAGGGGCACTCGACGTGCCCATCTGGTCCCAGGTTGAGGTAGACTTTGGGGTGTCCCAACGCGCCGCCACCGCCATCGCAGGCGACGCGGTCAGTATCGACAGTGATGACTTCAAAAGGCTCGGTCACAATCTCACTCCTCCTGCGGCGCCGGATGATAGCGGCGGTCCTCGCTCCGGTCATTCTTTCCGCCTGTGCGCCCACGGTCATTCCGGCGGGTGGCGCGGTGCAGCCGCCTGCTTTGGCGGCCGACCGTTATGTCGCGGCCGATGGCACCGCGCTACCGCTTGCGGTGTGGCCTGCGGCAAACGGCGCCCCCATGGCCGTGATCCTGGGCCTGCACGGCTACGGCGACTACCGCAACGCCTGGGAGGAGCCGGCGGCGATCTGGGCCAAGGCCGGCATCACCACCTACGCCTACGACCAGCGCGGCTTTGGCGGCAGCCCGACGCGTGGCCGCTGGGCCGGTACCGACAGTTTGGTCGAGGACGCCCGGACGATGGCCGGCCTGGTCCGGGCCCGGCACCCGGGGGTGCCGCTCTATCTCGCCGGCGAGAGCATGGGTAGCGCCATCGCCCTCGTGGCCGCCGACCAGACGATCGACGCCGACGGGCTGATCCTGCTCGCCACGGCGCTGCGGTCGCGCGACACCTTGGGGCCGATGGCGAGCGGCGGACTCTGGTTCTTTGCCCACACGATCCCGTGGATGCCGTCAGGCCCGACGTCAATCGACTACAAGCCGACCGACAATCCCAAGACGCTGGAGAAATTGCGCAACGATCCGATGATGCTGCGCCAGACCCGCCTCGATATGGCCTATGGGCTGGTCGACCTGATGGATGCCGCGAGGAGCGCCGCCGGGCGGGTGAACATGCCCTACCTCATGCTGCACGGGCTGGGCGACCGCATCGTGCCGCGTGAGCCGGTGCGGGCCGCGATCGAGGTCATGCCTCGACGGCCCGATTCCAGGCTCGCCTTCTATCGTGATGGCTATCATCTGTTGCTGCGCGACAAGGAGGGCGCCGTCGTGGCCGCCGACATCGTCTTCTGGATGTCCGACCACGAGGCAGCGCTGCCGTCGGGGGCCGATGCCGCGCAGTCGCAACCCGAGCTGGCCGCTCTATGGGGTTCGCGCCGCCCGCGTTAAGGTTGGCCGGCTAGCGGCTGCAGCGAATGACGACCGAGGCCGCGCCGCGCACGTCGCCCAGATCGCCCCGGGTCGGCATGTTGTCCATCTTCAGAACGGTGTAGTTGCCGCCCGTCGCGTTGCAGACCGCAACCGCGCGCGACTGGCAGCCGCCCGGCGTCTTGCAGCTGATGGAAATGGCCGGCTGGCCGTCCGACCAGGTGACGGTCGACGCCTGGCTTTCCGTCGCGGGATCGTCGCCCAGCGTGCCCTTGCCGATGGCGCACGCGGCCACAAGACCTGCGATACCCACGCAGAGCATCCAGCGAACCGTCGATCGCAAGGTCATCCCATCCCCCCGTTTTCCCGGTCTGCGACCGGGTGCACGACAGTACATCGCCGCCTGCTGCGGGTGCAAGGCGGGGCCACGGCGCGTATAATTGCGAGCAATGACGCACAATTCCCCGCAGCTGCCGGTCATGCGGCGCCTCCCTGCGATCGCCCTGCTCGGCCTCGCTGTCGCCTTGCTGACGACTGGCGGCGTCGGCGCTCAGCAGACCAACGAACAACTGGCCGCGCGCTGCAGCGAGCTCGGCGCCATCTTCGACAAGTATGGCACGCGCCGCAGCGAAGGATCGGGCGGACCTGACATGACCCGCCTGGGCGCCGGCATCGACTGCCAGAAAGGCCGCTACGCACAGGGCATCAAGGCGCTGGAGGATCTCCTCCGGCGCAACAGGATATCGTTCCCGCCCGCCTGAGGCGTCGACCGGCTACTTCGTCTTGATCTTGAAGTCGCGCCACAGAAGAATCCCGGTGGCGTTATCCAGGGTCGAGCCATCGAGCTGCTTCTTCAGCTCATGGGCGGTCGGCCGCCAGATCAACGTTCCCTCGCCTGTCGCGCCAGCCAGCCGGGCGGTCCCGCCATTGAGCTTGAACGTGCCGCGGCAGCCCACCAGCTCATAACCGGCACACTCCCATTCGCCCCAGGCGGTGGCACCATCCTGTGCCGTGAAGGTGCAGGCGCCGCTGCCGGTCTGGCGGGAGGTCGCCTGATCGATCCGCACCGATGACGCGCAGGCAACGCGGCCGCTCGGGATCGGCCCCTCGTCCGTTTCGACGAAGAACGGCCCGGCCAGGGTGCCGGCCACCACGAGTTGCTTCTCCGCGGCACGGACGATCGTGCCGCTGGCCGCGGCCAGGGCGAAGGCGTTGAAGGTCTGCACCTCGTCCTGGGCGACGGCCGGGGCCGCACCCGACAGGAGAACCGCGCAGAAAGAGGCCGCAAGCGTGCGACGGATCTTAGCCATGGTCGTCATCTCCGCGCTCACTTGAAATCGATGATGACGGCATCGGCGCCGAGCGACACGGCCAGGCCCTGGCGCCGCGTCTTCAGGCTCAGCATCACGCCGTTGGGATTCTCGAGCCACATCTCGCCGCCACCCTTGTCGCCGGCAACGGCGCCGTAGCGGGCCTGGCCATACGGGCCGGGGAACTGACGCAGTTCCTTGAGATTGTAGACATCGCCATAGGCCTCCATCTTCGAGACGCCAAAACCGCCGATGCCGAGGCCGCCGATCGAGAAGCGGTAGCTCTTGCCGTGGAAATGCAAGGTGCCGCCGCCCACATTGCCGCTGCCGATGAAGGCGACCTGCACCTGCTCGATATTGACCGTCCCCGACTTCACCCGCTCCTGGGCCTGTGCAATGGGGGCAAGCGCCGGAGAGGCCACAAACACCGCGCCGGTCGCGCCCACCAACGCCTGCCGCCGGCCGAGGGCCATAGTTTTCACTTCGATCATAGCAATTCCCCCTCAGCGCTCGACGACGGCCGTCGCCTCGATTTCAACCAGCAGCCCCGGCACGGCAAGGGCCGTCACGCCGACCAGCGTCGACGTCACGACCGATCCCTTGAGGGATTTGCCCAAAGCCCTGCTGACGGCCGCCATGTCGCGGATGTCCGTGACGTAGATCGTCGTGCGGGTGAGATCGGCCAGGCGGGCGCCGGCTGATTTCAGGCCGGCTTCGATCTTGCGCATGGTGATCGTCGTCTGCTCGGCGGCAGTCTTGCCCTGCACTTGCCCCTTGGCGTTGAGCGACGTCGTGCCCGAGACGAAGACGAACGGTCCGCTCCTGATGGTTCGGACGTAGAACCCCGCGACCTCGGTGCCGTCGGGGAAAAGGTTCTTGGCCATAACTCGCTCCGCCTTTCGATGCGCTATGGTCGGCAATGTAACGATCGACCGGCACCGCGCAAAGGAGAAGCCATGTCCCTGGATCGCTATCGCACCGCCGTCGTGACCGGTGCGAGCCGCGGCATCGGCGCCGCGACCGTCCGGCAGCTCCGGATCAGCGGCATCGAGGTCTACGCCGTCGCGCGATCCGCCGACGACCTCACCAGCCTGGCGCAGGAGACCGGCTGCCGGCCGCTGGCGATGGACATCTCCCACCGCGACGCCGTGCTGTCGGCGCTGGGTTCGCTCGACGCCGATATCCTGGTCAACAACGCCTCGGCCTTCGCGCGGTCGACCGCCTCGTGGGAGACCGCGCCCGACGACATCGACGCCCTGCTGGACGTCAACATGCGCGGCACGCTCAACTGCCTCGCCGCCATGGTACCCGGCATGAGGGCGCGCGGGCTCGGCCATATCGTCAACCTGAGTTCGATGGCCGCCACCTGGGCGATCCAGGGCATGCCGGTCTACGCCATGACCAAGGCAGCACTGCACAATCTCAGCCAGACGCTGCGGCTCGACCTGCACGGCTCGGGCGTGCGCGTGAGCGAGATCGCCCCGGGACGGGTCGAGACCGGCGCGCACCTCGCCCTGCTAGACGATCGCGACGAGGGCCGCCGGCGCTTCTACGAAGGCTACGAAAGCCTGCTGGCCGAGGACATCGCCGAAGCCGTCATGTTCGTGCTGGGCTCGCCGCAACGCATGAACGTGAGCTTCATGGAGATCGTGCCGACCGACCAATCGTACGGCGGGTCGCAATTCCATCGGCGTGGAGCCTAGAAAGAAAAAAGGCCGGCGCCCGAAGTCCCGCGCGCCGGCCTCACAGGCATGCAGTCGATCAGGAATCCGCGGTGAAGCCGATCTTCTTCACGATCGGGCCCCAGCGGTCGTAGCTTTCCTTGAGGAGCGTCGCGAGCTCCTGCGGCGTCGACGACTTGGCTTCGAGGCCCATCACGGCGAGACCGTCGACCACGTCCTTCTGGGCGAGCGCCGCGCGGAACGCCTCGTTGGCGCGCATCACCACCGGCGCCGGCGTGCCGCCCGGCGCGAAGAAGCCGAACCACTCCGAAAACACCAGGTCCTTGTAGCCCTGCTCGGCGAAGGTCGGCACGTTGGGCGCGAAGCGGCTGCGCTTGTCGCCCGAGACGCCAAGGAAGCGGATCTTGCCGGCGTTGGCCTGCTGGGTGAACTCGCCGACCGGGGCCGACACTGCCTGGATCTGACCCGCAACCAGATCCTGAACGGCGGGCGCGCTGCCACGATAGGGCACATGCTTCAGTTCGATGCCGCCCGCCTGACCCAGCAACACGCCGATGAAGTGCGGCACCGAGCCGGCCGCCGGCGAGCCGTAGTTGGCCTTGTCCGGGTTCGCCTTGCACCACGCCAGGAACTCCGAAATGTTCTTCACGCTGTCGGGCACTGCCGGACCGACGCAGAAGCCGAAGTCGAAGGTGCAGGCGAGCGCGATCGGCGTCACATCGGCGAAGGCATCGTAGGCGAGCTTCTTGTAGATGTGCGGGTAGATCATCAGCATCGAGGCCGGCGTCTGCAGGATGACGCTGCCGTCGGTTGGCGCACCCTTCATCGATTGCACGGCGATCTGGCCGCCGGCGCCCGGCTTGTTCTCGACCAATGCCGTTTTGGTGTAGGCGGTTCCCTTGATGCCCTCGGCGACCCTGCGGCAGAGCGTGTCGGACGTGCCACCGGGCGGGAAGCCGGTGATGATCTTCACGACGTCCAGCGGCTGGGTTGCCTGCGCACCAGCACGTCCCGATGCGCCGAATGCGACAAGCACGGCAGCGGCGGCGGAGTGACGGACGAAAGCACGGCGGTTGGATGGCGACATGACGGTTTCCTCACGGTTTGTTTGCGCTTCTATACCGATCTGCCGCCCGGCTCACAAACTGGCACCTTGCGAAATGGTGGAAAGACCGGCAAATCACGGCACCTGGTACGGACAAGCCGGCCGGCCGCGACGCCAAAGCAAGACTTCCAGGAGACGAGTGACCGCATGACGCCGACCACCCCGACACCTGAATTCCCGAAAGACCCCCGCGCCCTGCGGCCCCTGCCCCGCTTCATCTTCGCCTCACGCTGGCTGCAGGTCCCGCTCTACCTCGGCCTCATCGTTGCGCAGGCCGTCTATGTAATTCTCTTCCTCAAGGAGCTGTGGCATCTCGTCCTCCACAGCTTCGCCGCCAGCGAGCAACAGATCATGTTGATCGTCCTCGGCCTGATCGACGTGGTCATGATCTCCAACCTCCTGGTCATGGTGATCGTCGGGGGCTACGAGACGTTCGTGTCGCGCATGCAACTCCAGAACCATCCCGACCAGCCGGAGTGGCTGAGCCACGTCAACGCCAGCGTGCTGAAGGTCAAGCTGGCGATGGCGATCATCGGCATTTCCTCGATCCATCTGCTGCGGACCTTCATCGAGGCGGGCGCGTTGGGCACGCCCACGGCCACCTTCACGGAAGCCGGCGTCATGTGGCAGGTGATCATCCACGCCCTGTTCGTCCTGTCGGCGATCGGCATCGCCGCCGTCGACCGCCTGACGGCAACGGCGCACGCTTAACCGGCCAGGAGGACGGGCGGATGGCGGACAGAAGTGCCTCCGGCGCCGCGTTGCACCCCCCGGCCCCCTCCGCTATGGTCCGCCGCGCTGGACCCGTAGCTCAGCTGGATAGAGCGCTGCCCTCCGAAGGCAGAGGTCGTGAGTTCGAATCTCGCCGGGTCCGCCAAGTTTTTCAATGACTTAGACGATTTTCGCCGAGCGCATATTTGCGCATAGGTAGCATATAGGTAGCAGTAATTGCGCCCAGCAATGCCCGCCACCGCACAGTGATTCGAGAAACCGAACACGACTATCAGTGGCATTGCGCCAGCACGCTGCTTGCGCACCGCTAGGTCACCATCACGCCTTACTCGACTGGGAGC
>CAMARK010000104.1 GCA_945860205.1 Reyranella massiliensis 521
TCATGTGTCCTACCTCTGGGTTCGCGGCGAGCGCCTCGGTTGAAACGCCCGCGGGATTAACTGTCCGATAAGTGCGAAGTTCCCCAGGATTTCACGCCACAAGCAAAGCGCATTCGAGGCGCCGCGAGGTCGAGAGACTGCGGCCGAAGGCCTGTCGGATCTTTCGGAGGGACTAACTCTCGTGGCATCAGGACGAGAAATTCTCTCGGCCATGTCCTTCGGGCGTATCTCCTGTCGGCCCGACAGCGTTCGCTGACCGTTCCTTCGTCTCGGGAATGTTTTTCGGAAAGCCTCCGCGCGATTTCTGCCGCCCGACAACGCCAAGGTCCTCTCGGAGGATGCGCGGCGCTTGAAATATGAGGGAGCCGGTAGCCGTCATCGGCGTTGAATCGCGCAAGCCCAAGGGCCTCAAGCCCAAGGGCCTCAAGCCCAGGGCGCCTGCGGTCTGTCATCAGGATTTCACGACATGTCGGAATTTCCCATCGTCGCCATTGGTGCTGCCGCCGGCGGGCTGGACCCGGTCCGGCGCATCACGGAAGCGCTTCCGCACCATTGCGGCGCTGCTGTCCTCGTGGTGTTTCACAGCGGTGCCCAACCCAGCGCACTTCCCGAAATCTTGAGTTGGCACGGCAAGTTGCCGGTCGTGTTTGGCGAGCAAGGGACGCCGCTTGAAACGGGTCGTCTCTATGTCGCCCCACCCGATCGTCACATGCTTCTGTCCCGTGTTGGCATTCACCTCGACAGTGGGACCAGGGTCCATGGCACACGACCCGCCATCGATCCTCTGTTCGTTTCGGCCGCCATGGCGTTCGGACCGCGGGTTATCGGCGTCGGTTTAAGTGGGCTCGGCCGGGATGGTGCCGCAGGGTTGCGCACCATCGGGGCATGTGGCGGCCTGGCGCTGACGCAAGACCCGGCGGAAGCCGCAGCCCCCGACATGCCGGCGGCGGCCGTCAACCAGGGCCATCCGGAGATCCTGCCGATCGACTGGCTCGCCCGTCGCGTGGCGCGTTTCTGCGCGGCATGACGGCGTTGGCCTGAGGATAACCCGGGACTGTCGCCTCCGTTCTCAGGAAGTCGGACTCCCGGTTCAAGCTCTCCTGCCGTGAACCCTCTGGTTGTCCGCAAAAGCCCCCCCCTCACTCAGGGGCGGGCTTCTTTGCATCCTCGGTGGTTCCTTCAGGAGATCGAAGAGTTCGCTGATTCGCTCGTCTTTCGACGCCGGTGCTTGATATGGCCAGCCGTTGCCGGCCAAGGTCGGTCAAGATGAGTTGCTCGCCGTGCCGATCGATCAATGCCAGCCGAGACAAATGCTCGATGTCTCGCGAGATAAGTTCGCTCGGCTTAGCGGTTCCATGGCCGATACGTCGAAGAGTCGTCTCTTCGTTGGGGCTGAGAGCGGCCTTTAGTCCCCGGTCCATGGCGCAATTCTCCTCGATCCAAATTTGAACAGCCAACGTTTCCGCGAGTCAAGAGAACTGTGACACGTCTCGTGGACTACCGGCTGAAACTGTTCGGCGAGCGGCAGTGACAGCAGTGCTGGCAATCCCCGAACGCCAATGCGCGTCCTGCTATCGTCCAGGCGCCTCAACGAAAACCCCGCCGGCTGGGGGGCGGCGGGGCCTTTTTGCAGTTGCAGCCCGCGGGTCGGGCTTCCCGACAGGTCGGGCTTTCGAATAATCCGAACACAGACTTGCAAGTTCAGCAAGTTTGGAGTAATTTTCCTGTCACGCTGACCTTGGTGTGCCGGCGCTACGGTCCCATCGCCCGTTTGCCCTGAAGCACCGCCGCGCGGCCCTCGGCCTCCGGCACTTCCCTCACCGCGCAGCGGCTGCCCATCAGGCCGGGGCGGTACGCCACCTCGACGAAACGTGTTTCGCCCGGTCCGACATTCACGCTCGTATCGGCGCCGCCGTCGGTGCCCGCGCACCTGATGTCGAGCGCGCCGGGCGCGGGCTCGAGCCACACGAAGGTATCCTGGGCGAGCCTGGTCTCGGGGCGGCCGGCGAGGGTGACGCCCAACGACACGGGCGCGCCCATCGGGCCCTGGCGATAGACATAGAGCGATCCCCGGTCGGGCGGCGGCGGCGCGAATTGCTTGCCCCTGGCGTCCTCCTGCGCCGAGTCGAGCGGCACGCTGGCGCAGCCTGCGAGCAGGAGAAGCGCGACCAGCGTCGGCACGGAGGGCCGGATCGGGACTTGAGTCATGGAGGATCTCCTCGGGCGGTGTGAGGAGATATAAGGCGCGGCCCGGGTGTTTCGTTGCCGGCTATTTGACGGCGGAACCCGGACTCGACGCGGGCGTTGGCGAAAATAACCACAGTGGAGGCCAGTATGAACGACCGTGACGAGTTGATCCGGGGCAAGCTCCTCGACCGGCTGACGGCAGTGGGGGTCGATGCGCGGAACCTCGCTGTCGAGGTCGTGGCGGGCGCCGTGACCGTGAGCGGGACCGTCCCCACCGACGAGGCGCGCGACAAGGCGATGGAGGCATTGATCGGCGCTCACACGCTGGAGATTTCTGTGCGATCCGTCGCCCCCGTGGACAACACGGACGGCCGCGGCCGGTCGCCCATGACGGGCACGTCCGCGGACTCCGCTTACGAGAGCCGGCACCAGACCGATCCCACTTGAGAAGGGACTGCCTGACAGCTCCGAGATTCGGACCGGTGCCGACAACACGTCGGCGCTGTGCCGCCGCGAGCGATCAAACCGTTGAACCTGCTGGATGATTCGGCTGTCGCGGCACACGCAACGGGACAGCTGGCGGGTTTTTGCGGGACACTTCGTGTGCCGCTGCCCGCTTCAACCCTTCCGGATCCTCATCGGACTTGAGGGCTCGCGCGGACGAGCGCGATCGTGGCGGCAAAGGCGATGCTGGCAATGACGAAGCAGAGCGCGAGCATGCCTTCGGCGCCGAAGTTGGCCATGACGGCGGCCAGCACGGGCGGCGCGGCGGCCGAGACGATGCCCTGCGGCAGCGCCAGGCCGCCCATCACAGCGCCGAACTGGGCGCGTCCGAACAGGGCGAGCGGCAGGGTGGCGCGCAGCACCGCCTTCAGCCCGTTGGCGACGCCGTAGGCCATCAGGCAGAGGAGTGCGATGACGAGGTTACCGCCGGCCAGCCAGGCGAGTCCGAGGCCGAGCGGCAGGACGGCGGCCGCGAACAGCGCCGAGCTCATGATCGAGTAGCGGTGGCCGAAGGTGAGCTCGACCAGGCGCACCGCCACCTGGGCGGGGCCGATCAGCGAGGCCAGCAGCAGCGCGGTCGCGGGGTCGTGACCGAGGCCGCGCAGCACGTCGATGGCGTGGACGATGAAGCCGGTGAAGATGAAGGCGCCGCAGGAGAAGGCGAGCGCCAGCAGCCCGAAGGTGCGGGTGCTTTCCGCCGCCGACATGCCGGCGACCGGCGGCGGGGCGGTGGTGACCGGGACCGCGGGCGGGCGGCCCGGCAGCATCAGCAGGTGGACCGGCAGGCAGACGAGGAGGTGGAGGGCGGCAAAAATGAGCAGCGTACCCCGCCATCCGACCCAGGGTTCGAGCACCCCGGACAGCGGCCAGAAGACGGTGGAGGCGAAGCCGCCGACGATGGCCAGCACGGCGATGGCCTGGCGGGCGCGGGCGCCGGCAACCTGGGCCAGCGCAATGCTGGCCGGCGTGTTGAGGGCCAGCGTGGTGGCCACGCCCATGGCGGCCCAGCACAGCAGGTAGCTTATAAGGCCCTGGCTTGCCGACAGCGCGGCGAGCGAGAGGGCATAGAGCAGCGAGCCCGCCGCCATCAGGCTGCGCGCGCCGGTCCTGTCCATCGACTTGCCGACCCAGGGCGAGAACAGCGCGCCGACGCCAAACATCACGGTGATGCCGCCATAGACGACCTCGCTCGGCAGCGAGAGGTCGCGCTCGATATGGCGGCCGAGGACCGACGGCATGAGGAAGGTGGTGCCCCAGCCGATGATCTGCGTGATGCCGAGGCCTGCGGTGGCCCTCACTGCCGGCGATGAGGCAGCCGGCGTCAGGATCACGCCGCTCTTGATTGTTCGGGGTAGAGCGACAGAAGGCCCGCTTCGCTGGCAGCCGCGACGCCGCGCTCGGTGATCAGGCCGGTGACGAGGCGGGCCGGGGTGACGTCAAAGCCGGGGTTGGCGGCCGCGCTGCCGTCGGGAAGGATCTGCACCGTAGAAATCTCGCCCGTGCCGGTGCGGCCGGTCATATGCGAGACTTCGCGCGCGCTGCGCTCCTCGATCGGGATTTCGGCCACGCCGTCACTGATCGTCCAGTCGATGGTGGGATAGGGCAGGCCGACATAGAAGGGCACGCCGTTGTCGTGGGCGGCAAGCGCCTTCAGGTAGGTGCCGATCTTGTTGCAGACGTCACCGCGCCGGGTGGTGCGGTCGGAGCCGACGATGCAGAAATCGACATGCCCGTGCTGCATCAGGTGGCCGCCGGCATTGTCGGCAATGACGGTGTGCGGGACGCCGTGCTTGCCCAGTTCCCAGGCGGTCAGGCTGGCGCCTTGATTGCGCGGCCGCGTTTCATCGACCCAGACATGGATGGGAATACCGGCATTGTGGGCCTGGTAGATCGGCGAGAGCGCCGTGCCCCAGTCGACGGTGGCGAGCCAGCCGGCGTTGCAATGGGTCAGAGCATTGATCCGGTCGCCTCTGGGCTTGAGCTTGCGGATCAGCGCCAGGCCATTCGCGCCGATGCGGCGGCAGATTTCGACATCCTCGTCGCAAATCTCCGCCGCGCGCTTATAAGCCGCCTCGCGGCGCCTCGCCGGCGGCAGGGGGCTGAGAAGCGCGCGCAAATCGTCGAGCGCCCAGCGCAAATTGACGGCGGTCGGCCGCGACTCCAGCAGCTCCGTGTAGGCGCGGGCCAGCATGGCGTCGGACGTGTCCTCGTCCATGGCCAGCGCCATGCCGTAAGCCGCCGCCGCGCCGATCAGCGGGGCGCCGCGAACGACCATCGTCTTGATGGCGTTCGTGGCGTTCGCCACGTTCCTGAGATCGCGCACCACGAATTGGTGGGGCAGCAGGGTCTGGTCGATCACCTGGACGGTCCTGCCGTCCGGGGCGAGCCAGATGGTGCGATAGGGTTTGCCGTCGACTTTCACGCCGCCACTTTAGAGGGCGCGCGCCACCGCGTCGATGATCGCCGCCGCATCGAGCCTATACGTCCGGTAGAGGTCCGGAATGTCGCCCGACTGGCCGAAATTTTCTATGCCGAGCGGCACGACCCGCTGGCCGCGCACCGACCCGAGCCACGACAGCGCCAGCGGATGGCCGTCCATCACCGTCACCAGCCGCGCATCGCGCGACAGCGGCGCCAGCAGGGTTTCGACCGGGCTCGGGCTCCTGTCGACCCGGCCGACGGTGCGGCCGCGGTTGCGCTGCTGCGCCAGCCAGTCGGTATGCAGCCGGTCGGGCGAGGTCAGCACCAGCAGCCCCGCGCCGGCAAAATCCCGCACCACGCTCGCATGCGCTTCGATCGCTTCCGGCGTCACAGCGCCCATGGCGACGATGGCCACGTCGGCACCTTGCTCCGGCGGGACGTACCAGTAGCCGCCGGACACGATGTCGGCTTGCTGTTCAGACGTCAGGACCCGTTCCGGCTGCGGCAGGCTCCGCGTGCTGAGGCGCAGATAAACAGAGCCGCCTTTCGGCTGCTGCATGTAGTCGAGCCCGTGCCGCATCAGCACTGCCAACTCGTCGACATAGGCCGGCTCATAGGACGCGAGACCCGGCTGTCCCATGCCGATTAGCGGTGTGTGGATGCTCTGGTGCGCGCCGCCCTCCGGCGCCAAGGTCACGCCCGACGGCGTCGCCACGACCATGAATCGCGCATCCTGGTAGCAGGCGTAGTTCAGCGCATCGAGGCCGCGGGCGATGAAGGGATCGTAGAGCGTGCCGATCGGCAGCAGGCGGGCGCCGAAAATCTCGTGGCTGAGACCGAGTGCCGCGAGCTGGATGAACAGGTTGTTCTCGGCGATGCCCAGCTCGATATGCTGGCCCTTGGGCGTCTGGCGCCACAGCTGCGCCGACACGACCTTCAGCTCGCGGAACACGTCCTCGGCCTCGGTGTGACCGAACAGACCACGGCGATTGACCCAGGCGCCGAGGTTGGTCGAGACCGTGACGTCGGGCGAGGTGGTGACGATGCGGCGCGACAGCTCGCTGTCCTCAGCCGCGATGCCATTCAGGATCTTGCCGAACCCTTCCTGCGTGCTCGACTTCTTGTCATTGGGCTTGGGTAGTGCCGCCGGAATGGCAACGATCGGCGCCTCGGTACGGCGGCGACCCTCGGCGTTGAACGGTGCGGCATCGAGAAAGCCCTGCAGCTCGGCCGGTGCAGCGGTGAGGCCCGCGAACTTGTCCCATTCGGCGCCGTCTTCGATGCCCATGCCCTTCTTGAAGCCCGCCATCTGGTCTAGCGTCATCAGGCCGGAATGATTGTCCTTGTGGCCGGCGAAGGGCAGGCCCTGGCCCTTGATGGTGTAGGCGATGAAACAGGTCGGCGTGTCGTCGTTGACGCCCTCGAAGGCGTCGAGCACGGCCTGCATGTCGTTGCCGGCGAGGTTGGTCATCAGGCGATGAAGCGCGGCATCGTCGTGCCGCTCGAGGATCTGCCTGATGCCAGGATACTGATTGAGGTCGCGCGTCAGTGCCTCGCGCCAGCCGGCGCCACCCTTGAACACCAGTGCCGAGTAGAGCGAGTTGGGGCAGGCGTCGATCCATTGCCTGAGCTGCTCGCCATCGGGCTGGGCGAAAGCCGTCTCCAGCAGGCGACCATACTTCAGCGTGATCACGCGCCAGCCGACCAGTTCGAACATCTCGGCGACGCGGCCGAACAGGCGGTCGTTCACGACACCGTCGAGGCTCTGGCGGTTGTAATCGATCACCCACCAGAGATTCCGGACGTCGTGCTTCCAACCTTCGAGCAGCGCCTCGAAGATGTTGCCTTCGTCGAGTTCGGCATCGCCCACCAGCGCCACCATGCGGCCAGTCGGGCGTGTGCCGTCGCCGAGGTTTTTCAAGCGCACATAGTCCTGCACCAGCGAGGAGAAGAGCGTCATGGCGACACCGAGGCCGACCGAGCCGGTCGAGAAATCGACGTCGTCGACATCCTTGGTGCGCGAGGGATAGGACTGCGCGCCGCCCAGGGCGCGGAAGCGTTCCAGCTTGTCCTGCGTCTGGTGGCCGAAGAGATACTGGATGGCGTGGAACACCGGCGAGGCGTGCGGCTTGACCGCGATACGATCCTCCGGCCGCAGCACCGAGAAATAGAGCGCCGTCATCACCGTCGCCAGCGACGCGCACGAGGCCTGATGCCCGCCGACCTTCAGCCCGTCGCGGTTGGGCCGGAGATGGTTGGCGTGATGGATGGTCCAGGCGCTGAGCCACAGGACCTTGCGCTCCAGCTCACGGAGCAGCTTCAGGCGCTGGACGGGGGCGATGGTGGTCATGACCATCGGCATACGCTCTGAAATCTGGAAGGTCCTTGCGTTTGGGGCTCATAATCGGCTGTATAGGGTAGGTTCTTCCTCATATTAGGAATCTACAGCAATGATCTCCCTCGATGCCATCGACCGGCGCATTCTTGAACGGCTGCAGCATGACGGCCGGCTGAGCAATGCCGACCTCGCCGAACAGGTCGGCCTCTCCTCGTCGCCGTGCTGGCGGCGGGTCAAAGCGCTGGAAGAGGCGGGTGTCATCAAGGGCTATGCCGCCCAACTCGATGCCAAGTCGATCGGCCTCTCGGTCAATGTCTTCATGAGCGTGTCGCTCTCGACCCAGGTCGAGAAGGCACTGAAGGATTTCGAGCGTGCGGCGGCGGAACGGCCCGAAGTGATGGAGTGCTACCTGATGACGGGCGACAGCGACTACTTGCTGCGCATCGTCGTGCCCGACCTCGAAGCCTACGAGCGCTTCGTCATGGACTTCACCAAGATCGCCGGCATCGCCCAGATCAGGAGTTCCTTCGCGCTGCGCCCGGTCAAGCAGGGCACCGCCTTGCCGCTGGCCGTCAGCCGAGATCGATGACGCCGCTCATCATCGGCATGCAGCGTCCGCCGATGTAGGTGGCGACGACCTTGCCGCCCTGCTTCTCGGCCGCGGCCTGCAGGATACTTGGACGGCCCATATCGAAGCCCTGGCCAATGGTCTTGTCGAGTGTGCCGTCCGGCTCGGACCTCAAATGCGCCAGCAGGCCGATCAGCGCCACGTTGGCACCGCCGGTGGCGGGATCCTCGGGCACACCGAACAGCGGCGCGAACATGCGCGTCTGAACGTCGATGCCGTTCTCGTGGACCGGGACGTAGAGATGAACGCCGACGGCGCGTTCCATGGGAAGGTGCTTGGCGAAGACCTCGCCGTGATGTGTCGCGGCCGCGAGCACGGCGCGCGACTTCACTTCGGCGAACACGAAGCCCACGCCGCAGGATGCGATGACCGGACGATGGGTGCCGATCTCGATCTGGTCGACTGCAAGGCCGCAGGCGGCGGCCACGATCTCGGACGACACCTGCTCGCCGACCTTCAGCGGCTGCGGCGCGGCAAGGCGGGTCGCCACGACGTTACCGCCTTCGCGCATCAGTTCCATGTTCACGAGGCCGGCTTTTTCCTCGAACACCAGCCTATCGCCGGAAACCGCCCGGCCGTAGCTCTCGCCGGCGCGGGCCAGCACGAAGGCGGTGCCGACGTTGGGATGACCAGCGAACGGCATTTCGGCCTTGGGCGTGAAGATGCGGACCTCGGCGGTATGGGCGGGGTCCTTCGGCGGCAGCACGAACGTCGTCTCGGCCAGGTTGAATTCGGCCGCGATGGCCTGCATGCGCTCGGTCGAAAGCCCCTGAGCGTTGGTCACGACGGCCAGCGGATTGCCGCCGAACTGGCGGTCGGTGAAGACATCGACGGTGGTGAACTGGAGTTTCATGATTTCAAATCTGCCACGCCACGTTAAACTTCCCGCATGACCAATGCTAACGGCACCCCCAAAATCTCTTACGAGCACGGCGTTTCGGACCGGAAGCTGATCGGCGAGACCATCGGCGCCTTCTTCGATCGCCAGGTCGAGACCTTCCGCGACCGCGAAGCGCTGGTGGTCCGTCATCAGAACGTGCGCTGGAGCTGGGGCGAGCTGGCCCGGCGGGTCGACGAACTGGCGGCCGGCCTTTTGGCACTGGGCCTGGAGCGAGGCGACCGCGTCGGCATCTGGTCGCCCAACACCTCGGAATGGACCTTGGCCCAGTTCGCCACGGCCAAGGCGGGCCTCGTCCTGGTCAACGTCAACCCGGCCTACCGGCGGGCTGAGCTCGACTATGCAATGAACAAGGTCGAGTGCAAGGCGCTGATCCTGGCGCCGGCGCTGAAGACATCGAACTATCTCGAGATCGTCGAGGATCTCGTGAAGGCTGCGAAGCTGCCACATCTCAAGCATGTGATCCGGCTCGGCAAGGACAAGACGCCGGGCATGCTGAACTTCGACGATGTCGCCACATCGGGCGGCAATGCCGAGAAGGCGAAGCTCGCCGATCTCGGCCCGAAGCTGCAGTTCGACGATGCCATCAACATCCAGTTCACCTCGGGCACGACGGGCTTTCCCAAGGGCGCCACGCTCAGCCACCACAACATCCTGAACAACGGCTACTTCGTCGGGCTGGGGCTAAAACTCACGCCCGAGGACCGGCTCTGCATCCCGGTGCCGCTCTATCACTGCTTCGGGATGGTGATGGGCAACCTGGGCTGCCTGACCCATGGCGCCACCATGGTCTATCCGGCCGAGGCGTTCGATCCGCTGGCGACCCTGCAGACCGTCGCCGAGGAGCGCTGCACGGCGCTGTTCGGCGTGCCGACCATGTTCATCGCGCAGCTCGACCATCCCGAGTTCGCCAAGTTCGATCTCAAGAGCCTGCGCACCGGCATCATGGCGGGCTCGCCCTGCCCGATCGAGGTGATGAAGAAGGTGCAAAGCCACATGCACATGCACCAGGTCACGATCGCCTACGGCATGACCGAGACCTCACCCGTCTCGACGCAATGCGCCACCGACGATCCGCTGGAGAAGCGCGTCTCCACTGTCGGCCAGGTCCTGCCGCACATTGAAATCAAGATCGTCGATCCCGAGGGCAAGGCGGTGCCGCGCGGCGAGACCGGCGAGTTCTGCACCCGCGGCTATTCGGTGATGAAGGGCTACTGGAACGACGCGGAGAAGACCGCCGAGGCGATCGACGAGGCGGGCTGGATGCGGACCGGCGATCTCGCGACCATGGACGGCGAGGGTTACGTCAATATCGTGGGCCGCCTTAAGGACATGGTGATCCGCGGTGGCGAGAACGTCTATCCGCGCGAGATCGAGGAGTTCCTCTACCGCCATCCGAAGATCCAGGACGTGCAGGTGATCGGCGTGCCCGATCCCAAGTACGGCGAGGAGATCTGCGCCTGGATCAAGCTGCACAATGGACAGGAGGCGACGGCCGAGGAGATCCGCGAGTTCTGCAAGGGCCAGATCGCCCATTACAAGATCCCGCGCTACATCGAGTTCGTGGCCGAATTCCCGATGACCATCACCGGCAAGATCCAGAAATTCGTGATGCGCGAGCAGACCATCAGCAAGCTTGGGCTGAAGGCACAGAAGACCGCCTAGTCACGGGCCTCCAGGCCGTCAGACCAGCCTCCCGAGCATTGGCCCCAGATTGGTCACGGCGGCGCGCTTGTTGTGACGCAATTCGGTCCAAAATTCCCATCGAAACGGGTGGGACAATGACGACCGATCCAACTCCGAAAACAGATCCTGAGGCAGGCGAACCGCCGACGGGCGACGCGCGTCGCGACGCACGGAAGCTCCTCAAGGAACTCGACGGGCCCGTGGACGAGTATTTCAAGCAGTCTCTCGTCGGCCTGTCGAGCCAGCTGGGCGAGCGGGCGGCACGGCAGTCGACGAACGATCCGCAGGCCGCCGCCGAGGCGCGCCGCGCTGCGCTGCAGGCATACGACCTCGCGCGTGGCCAACAATTGAAGACGGTTCTGAGGGCCGCTGGAGTGGCAATTGCCACCGTTGGCGTCGCCTCGTTGACCGTGTTCATCGCCATGCCGCCCGATCAGCCGCCGTCGCGCCCGGTGGCGAGCGGGGAGCTTGCGGCGCCCATCGAGGTGGCCGCTGTCGCGCCGGCACCGATCCCGACCCCGTCGGATGCAAATACGCCTTCTCCTCCCGCTCCTCTTGTGATCGTGCCTGTGGTCGCAGAAGTCGTTCCTGCGACGGCAAGCGAGCCGGACCCGCTACGGCGCGACGAAGTGAAGGAAGTGCAAACGAGACTGTATTCTTTTGGCTTCAATCCGGGGCCGCTCGACGGTGCCGCGGGTCCCATGACCCGAGCCGCAATCGCACGCTACCGGCAGAACCGCGACCAGCTGCAGACTGCCGCGGTCGACCGGGGCTTACTGGAGCAGCTTCGGCAGGATCCCGCCCCTCAGGTCGCTGTGCCGCGAGTGGCTCAGCGGCCGGCACGGACCGCCCCCTCCCAGGCAGCCAGCCCATCCGCGGCGCAGTCATCCGATCCGTTCGAACCCCTGCGCACCGCAGCTAATCGTTTTGGACAATGGGTGCAGTCCCTGGGGCGCTGACGGTTCAGCCCAGCAGCTGCTTCACCACGTCCATCTGGATTTCCGCCGACTCCACCATCGAGGCAATCGGCACGCTCTCGTTGGCGGCGTGGCCCTGCGCGCCCGAGCCCGGGCCGAAGTTGATGATCTCGATGCCGTCGTTGGCGTAGTAGCGGCCATCGCTCACACCGGTGGCGTTGAGGAACTTCACCTTGCGACCCGTCTTTGCCTTGACCGCCGCCTCGAAGGCACCAACCGCCGCGCCGTTCTCCGGCGCGAAGAAGCCGTTGGTGCCGGTCAGGAATTCCACGGCATAAGTGCCCTTGGGCTCGCGCACGCCGTCGATCACGCTCTTCAGCTCCTTGAAGGCGTCCTTCACCTTTTCGTTCGGCAGCAGGCGGCGGTCGATCTCGACGGTGCAGGCCGAGGGCACGACGTTGGTGTTGTGGCCGCCATGGAACATGCCGATGTTCACGGTCGACTTCATCGCGCCCGACACGCGCCGCGCCAGCGCCTTGTCGTAGTAGGAGTTGAGTGCTCCCACCAGCCGCATCATGCGCAGGATGGCGTTGTCGCCGGCCGAGGGATTGCCGGCGTGCGCGGCGCGGCCCTTGGTGGTGATCCGCGCCCACATCACGCCGCGCTCGGCCACGATCAGGTTGTTCTCGGTCTGCGCGCCCAGGATCAGCGCATCGGGCCGCACCTTGCCGCTCTTGCGCAGGAACTCCATGCCGTCAGGTCCGAGGTTTTCCTCGTCGGCCACGAAGGTGAAGATCAATTCGCCCTTGGCCGGGCCGCCGCAGCGGGCAATCTCCTCGGCCAGCCAGATCTGCACCGCCATGCTGCCCTTGCAGTTGCCGGCGCCCAGCCCATGGATGAGCCCGCCCTTGACCAGAGCCTTGAACGGATCGCTCTTCCAGTTGGCGCGCTCGCCCACACCCACCGTATCGACA
The DNA here is from genome assembly GCA_945860205.1 of Reyranella massiliensis 521. Classification (GTDB taxonomy): domain Bacteria; phylum Pseudomonadota; class Alphaproteobacteria; order Reyranellales; family Reyranellaceae; genus Reyranella; species Reyranella massiliensis_B. The sequence goes on from CAMARK010000104.1 coordinate 12,554, forward strand.
TGGGCGTTGAAGGCGATGACGGGGCCCTTCGCCTTGCCCTTCATCCGCGCCACGACATTGTCGACCCCCTTGGTCTTGGTCGCGGTCTCGACCTTGTAGCCCGCCTTCTTCAGGCGCTTGGCGGCATAAGCGCAGATTTCCACCGAGGTGCCGGGCGGGTAGGGGCTCGGGAGCGCGATCAGGTCGGTGAGGATCGCGACGAGCTCGGACTGCATCTTTTTCGACATGGACTCGAAATCCTTATTCAAAACAATGCTGTCATCCCGAGCGAAGCGAGGGACCTTTGCCGATCAGCAAAGATCCCTCGCTTCGCTCGGGATGACAAAGGTCAACGGTTCGCCAGTTCGGCCATCACCTCGGCCAGCACGCGAGCGCCGGCGGCGAGGTCCTGGGGCGTGGCATTCTCGATCTCGTTGTGGCTGATGCCACGCTCGCAGGGCACGAAGATCATGCCGGCGGGGCAGAGGTGGGCGATGTGCATCGCGTCGTGGCCGGCGCCGGACGGCATGTCCATGTTGGAAAGTTTTAGTGCGTTGGTCTTGGCGCGTACCAGGTCGATCACCATGGGATCGAAGTTGGTCGGCGGCACCGCCGTCACGCGCTCGATCGTGCCTGAGCACGGCGCGGCCTTCGTCGCCACGATTTCCTTCAGCTTCTTCTCGTGCGCTTCCAGCACGGCGTCGGACGGGTGGCGCATGTCGATGGTGAACGTCGCCTTGCCCGGCACGGTGTTGGGCGAGCCTGGCGAGACATCGACGCGGCCGATGGTGAAGCGCAGCGTATCATCCTTGTCATTGGTGGCCTCGTACATCGCCTGGGCGATTCGGAGCGCTGCGGCAAACGCATCCTTGCGGGCGGCGCGCGGCGTCGTGCCGGCATGCGCCTCCTCGCCCGTCGTCTCGACGATGTAGCGGCGGCTGCCCTGGATGGCGGTGACGACGCCGATCGTCTTTTTCTCGTTCTCCAGTCGCGGCCCTTGCTCGATATGAGCCTCGACGTAGAAGTCGAGCGGGAAGCCGGGCGGGCCGTCGCGCAGCGGCGCGGGAGCGGCCTTCAAGGTCTCGGCCAGCGCGTCCTTCAGCACCACGCCCTTCCAGTCCTTCACCTGCAGCATCTCGTCGAGCTTGTTGTGGCCGGCGAACACCGCCGAGCCCATGGCGCCGGGCTGGAAGCGCGAGCCTTCCTCGTTGGTCCAGGCCACCGCCATGACCGGCCGCCGGGTTTTCACGCCGGCATCCTCCAGCGCCTCCAGCGCCTCGAAGGCCGCCAGCACGCCATACATGCCGTCGAACCGGCCGCCCGTCGGCTGGCTGTCCATGTGCGAGCCGCTCAACACCGGCCGCGCCTTGGCGTCGGTGCCTTCCCGGCGCACGAAGAGATTACCGATGGCATCGGTGAAGGTGGCAAACCCGCGGGCCTTGGCCCAGGCGCCCAGCAGGTTTCGTGCCGCGGCGTCCTCGGCCGACAGCGCCTGGCGGTTGACGCCGCCCTTGGGGGTGCCGCCGAGCTTCGCCATGTCGGCATGCCGCTGCCACAACCGATCCTCGCGCACCGCCCCGGCGACGTTGCCTTCCGCCATGACCTCTCCTCGAAGCTTGTCGCGGGAGCTATAGCCGCCGCATAGTTGCTCTTCAATCACCTGCGTTCCGGGGACCGCGCACCATGCACAATCATCTCGACCGCAACCTGATCGGCTATGGCCCCGACACGCCCGATCCCCAGTGGCCCGGCGAGGCGCGGATCGCGGTCAGCTTCGTGCTGAACTACGAGGAGGGCGGCGAGAACACCATCCTGAACGGCGACCCCGCTTCCGAGACCTTCCTGTCGGAGACGCCGGGTGGCATCCCGATCCAGGGCGGGCGCGATCTCAGCATCGAGTCGATGTACGAGTACGGCAGCCGTGCGGGCTTCTGGCGCATCCTGCGGCTCTTCAAGGAGCGCGACATGCGCTTCACCTCGTGGGCGGTCGGCAAGGCGTTGGAGCTCAATCCCGCCGCCGGCAAGGCGATGGCCGAGGGTGGCCACGAGGTGGCGAGCCACGGCTGGCGCTGGATCAACTACAAGGATTTCACGCTCGAGCAGGAGCTCGACCACATGAAGCGGGCGGTCAAGGCCATCAAGGCCACCGCCGGCAAGCCGCCGGTCGGCTGGTACACCGGCCGCTTCGGCATGCATACGCTGGAAGCCGTCATCAAGCACGGCGGCTTCCTCTATTCGAGCGACTCTTACAGCGACGACCTGCCCTACTGGGTGAAGGTCGGCCGCACGCCGCACCTCATCATTCCCTACACGCTGGAAGTGAACGACATGAAGTTCGCCGTGGCGCCCGGCTACACCGCGGGCGATGGCTGGCTGCAGGCGATGAAGGACAGTTTCGATGTGCTCTACGCCGAGGGGTCGCGCAGCCCGAAGATGATGTCGATCGGGCTGCATTGCCGGCTTGCCGGCCGGCCCAGCCGCGCCGCCTCGCTGGTGCGTTTCCTCGACTATGTCGTGTCCAAGCCCAAGGTCTGGGTGGCCACACGCGAGGAGATCGCACGCCACTGGATGAAGGTTCACCCGGCGAAAGGTTGATCCGATGCATGATGCCATCGCCGAGGCTCCGACCGGCACGGACATGATCCTGCGCGCCCTGTCGCGCTTTCCCGAGCGCCGGGCCTTCGTGTGGGATGGTGGCAGCCTCACCTACCTCGGCGCCCTGGCGCTGATCGGCCGCTTGCAGGCGGCGATGGCGGCTTCAGGTTTGAAGAAGGGCCAGACGGTGGCGTTCCTCAGCGCCAACAATGCCGAGACCTGGTGTGCGGGCGTGGCGGCGAGCGGACTGGGCCTGGTCACGACTTGGCTGCATCCGCTGGGCGCTCTGAGCGATCATCTCGATGTCATTGAAGATGGCGAGGTGAGCGCGTTGATCGTCGATGCCCGGACACACGCCCAGCGCGGCGGCGAAATCGCCGCCAAGGCTGCCGACCGGCTGAAAGTCGTGTTGACCATGGGCAAGGCGGACTTCGGCCGCGACCTTGTGGCTGCGGCCGAGCGGATCGGCGAGGCGAGCGCGGTCAATCTCGCGACGCCTGACGATTATTCCGTCATCAACTACACCGGCGGCACCACGGGCAAGTCCAAGGGCGCGATCAGGCGTCACCGCTCGACGGCCGCCATGACGACAGCGGTCGCCGCCGACTTCGAGTTTCCCGAGACACCGCGCTACCTCGCCGCCGCGCCCATCACCCATGTGGCGGGCACCAAGGTCGTGCCGGCGCTGCTGAAGGGCGGCACGGTTCATCTGATGAAGGGCTTCGATCCCGAGAGATTCCTGGACACGCTGGAGCGCGAGAAGATCAACTTCACCCTCCTCGTGCCCACGATGGTCTATGTGCTGCTCGATCATCCCAAGCTCGACAAGACCGATCTCTCCTCGCTGGAGCTGATCCTCTACGGCGCCTCGCCGATGTCACCGACGCGGCTGGTCGAGGGGCTGGAGCGCATCGGCCCGGTGTTCAGCCAGCTCTATGGCCAGACCGAGTGCTATCCGGTGAGCGTGCTCAGGAAGGCCGACCATGACGCCAAGCGGCCCGAGCTGTTCGCCTCCTGCGGCTTCCCGATCGCGTCCTGCAGCGTGACCCTGCGCGACGAGGACAACAACGAGGTCGAACCGGGCGAGGCGGGCGAGATCTGCGTGCGGGCGCCGCACGCGATGGAACAGTACTGGAAGCGGCCGGAGCAAACGGCCGAGACCTTCAAGGGCGGTTGGCTGCACA
>CAMARK010000105.1 GCA_945860205.1 Reyranella massiliensis 521
CAGCTCGCTCATGATCATGAGGCGAGCTGGAAGCTCGCGGTCCGCGTGATCAAGGCTTCTTCGCCAGCACGAAGGCCGACAGGCCGGCCAGGCGGTTGTAGGGAAACAGCGGCAGTTCAGCGGTGCAGAGCGCGCCCAGGAGGGCGTTGGTGACGGCGCCGTGGCTCTTCATGCTGCTGCGCGGTTCGGTCGTGTTGCGGCCGGTGAGCCGTACCGCCGCCGCCAGCGGAAAGATCAGTCCGAAATAGTAGGCGCCGCGCACGATCTCCAGGCCGGCGTCGCTGAGCGTCGCTTCGATCTCGGCCAGGCGGTAGCGTCGCTTGTGCTCGAGGAAGACGTCGTGGCCGCTCCACAGGAAGGCGAAGGCCGGCACCGTCACCAGGAAATGCGCACCCGACGGCACCTTGTCCGCGTAGTGGCGGACCAGGCCGCGATCGTCGTCGACATGCTCCAGCACGTCCATCATCAGCACGAGGTCGCAGTCGGTCGGGCCGGTGTCGCGGCGATAGCGCACCGGCTTGCCGGCGACGCTGTCGTCGCGGTCGCTCGCATAGCCAATGTCGACGCAGAGCGCCCTTTCAGCCGGCGTCTCGGCCAGCAGGTGGCGGGAGAAGAAGCCCGATCCTGCGCCGACGTCGAGCAGGCGTCGCGGGCTCAGGGCAGCGACGGCTCGGCGCAGTGCCGCCGCTTTGGCGCGGTAATACCAATGCCGGCCGATGTCGGCACCGAGGATGTCCTCTTCCTTGAGATCCATCGGCCGTCGTCAGTCCTTTGGCGGTGCGTCAGCCCCGTCCTCGTAGACGCCCTCGACGACGTAGATCGGCCGTCCCTTGACTTCGAGGAAGAGCCGGCCGAGGTACTCGCCGATGATGCCGAGCGACAGCAGCTGGATGGCCCCCATCAGCAACACCGCGATCAGCAGCGAGGCGTAACCCGGCGTGTCGATGCCGAGGATCAGCACGCGTGTGATGATGAAGAAGGCATAGAGCACCGACACGGACGCGATCACCACGCCGACATAGAACCAGGCGCGCAGCGGTGCGGTCGAGAAGCTCACCACGCCGTCGAGCGCGAAGTTCCACAGCCGCCAGAAATTGAACTTGGTCGAGCCGGCGGCCCGTTGCGGCCGTTCGTAGGGCACGCCGATCGAGTTGAAGCCGACCCAGGCGAACAGCCCCTTCATGAAGCGGTTGCGCTCGGGAAGCTGGCGCAGCACCTCGACGGCGCGCCGGTCGACCAGCCGGAAATCGCCGACGTTGGCCGGAATGCGCACCGGCGACATCGAGTTGAACACCCAGTAGAACCAGCTCGCCGACATGCGCTTGGCCGCGGTGTCGGCGCGGCGGGTGCTGCGCACGCCGTAGACGATGTCATAACCCTCGCGCCAGCGCGCCATGAACGCCCCGATCAGGTCAGGTGGGTCCTGCAGGTCGATGTCGATCGGGATGAGCACGTCGCCGCGCGCATGGTCGAGGCCGGCGGTGAGGGCGGCTTCCTTGCCGAAATTGCGCGACAGGTTGACGACCCGGATGCGCCGGTCGCCGGCGCTCCGGTCGAGCAGGCGGGCCAGCGTGTTGTCGCGCGAGCCGTCGTTCACGAACACGATCTCGAAGCGCATGCGGTCGCGGTCCAGGATCGGCACGACGGTGTCGATGAAAAGGTCGATCGATTCGTCCTCGTCGAAGACCGGCACGACCAGCGACAGCAGGGGATCGGCCGGCCGCCTCGACCGCTGCAGGGCGAGCTGGTGCGCCAGTGCGGCGCCGGCAAGCCGGGGGGCGGGGAGGGACGAGTCGGGCACGAACGATGCTTCCGTCAACTCTGCGTCAGGTCACGGTCTCGAGGGTACCGTTCAGGTCCATGATGCCGAGCTCGACGATGAGCTGGGGTTGGCGCTTCTTCGCCTGGTCGCGGAAGGCGCGCAACGCCTGGCTGAGCATCTCGGTCTCGTAGGCCTTGTCGGTCTTGATGCGGTCGCCGTAGGCGACGGCGGCGGCGCCGCAATCGCGATGCGCCATGCCGACCAGGCGCTTCACGTTGTGAAGCTGCACGGAAATGTCGAGGTTGGCTTCCCAGGTTGCGCGCCATTCCTGAAAGACCGGTGCCACCGCCGCGATCGGGCCGCCGGCGATGTTGAACTGGCTGTACTTGTTCTGCCAGCCGCGGCTGGTCATGTACTTCCAGGAGTCCGTGGTGAAGCGCGGGTCGATGCATTTCATCAGCATGGCCTCGTAGCCGTCGTCGACGGCCAGCGCCGGCAGGGCAGTCGTTGCGACGGCGGCGCCCAGGCCGAGGCCCAGGACGCCGCCCAGGACACCGCGCCGGGAGAGACCCGCCAGGCAGGAACAGGATGAGTGGTGGAAATGCTTGCTCATCGGAAGACTACCTTGCCTTGTTGCGCGAGGCCGCCGGTTGCATTGGCGGCCCAGGTGGTGATCGCCCCGTCGGATTCGCGCCGGCCGTGGATGTGGAAGGCTGCCCCGGCGAAGACCGGGGACAGGGCGCGGAACTCGAAGCTCCTGGGAATCTTATCGGCATTGGCGCGCCGCGCCAGTTCGATTTGAAGCAAACCGAGCAGGGGCCCGTGCACGATCAGGCCGGGATAGCCCTCGGTGCCGGTAACATAGGGTTGGTCGTAGTGGATGCGATGCCCGTTGAAGGTAAGCGCGGAGAAGCGGAAGAGCAGCACCGGGTCGGCCATGATCGTCTTCGTCCACGTGGCGTCGGCCGGCGCCGGCTTGGGCGCCTTCGGCTGCTCGCCGGGCCCGGCGGCCTCGCGATAGACGATGTCGTGCTCCTCGACGAACGACACGCCCCGGGGTCCAGAGATCGTGTGTTTCACCGTGACGAAGACCATCGACCCGGTCGATCCGCTCTTGGGCTCGACCGACCTTATCTCGGATTTGCGGCCGATCGGGTCGCCGACGCGCACCGGCTCGCCGTCGAAGGAAAAACGGCTGCCCGCCCACATGCGCCGCGGCAGCGGCACCGGCGGCAGGAAATCGCCACGCTCTGCGTGACCGTCCGCGCCGATCTTGGATTGCGGCGCGGCGTCGAGGAAATAGAGCCAGTGCCAGAGCGGCGGTAGCGGGTCGCCGTTTTTCGGCTCGGGATCGTCGGCGTCGAAGGTGGCGGCCAGTGCCCGCACGGGGAAGGGCGCCGCGAGATCCTCCGTGGCCTGGGTGCGGCCCACCCAGTCCTTCAGCTTTTCCAGTGACATCTCTCGGTTTCCTCCGTCGGCGCGGGACTTTGCCACCGCCAACACGGGGTGGAAAGACCGGGTCGCCATCGCTATATACCGGCGCAACGAGCCCAACCCGGAGCGGCCATGACCACGTTCAACGATCGCGAGAAATCCTTCGAGAAGAAGTTCGAAAAGGACCAGGAACTCCAGTTCAAGGTCAACGCCCGCCGAAACAAGCTTTTGGGCCTGTGGGCGGCCGGCCTGATGGGCAAGAGCGGCGCGGACGCCGACGCCTATGCCAAAGAAGTGGTCCTGGCCGATTTCGACAAGCCGGGTGATTCCGACGTCATGGCCAAGCTGGTCAAGGACCTCGCCGCGGCGGGGCATCCCACCGAGGAACACACCATCCGAAAGCAGTCCGAGCGGCTGATCGACGACGCCAAGAAGCAGCTCATGACGGAGACGCCGTAGCGTCCTGCCGGCGGCGTCGGCCATGCCGAACAGCGCAGGTATTTCACCGCCCTCTATTTCTTGGCCCGCTATTTCTTGGCGAGTGTGCCGGCAAGGCCTGTGTAGGTTTCGGGACGGAGCTTCTTGAGCCGTGCCTTCATCTCCGGGCCGATATCGAGGCCATCGATGAAGGTGGCGAGATCCTCGAGCGTGACCTGCTTGCCGCGCGTGAGGGCTTTCAGTTTCTCATACGGCATCTCGACATTGGCGACGCGGAGGGCCGTTTGTATCGCTTCGGCGAGGACCTCCGGATGTGCCTTGAGCGCGTCACGAAGTGCCGGTTCGTTCACGCTTATCTTACCGAAGCCGCGCATGAGCGCGTGATAGGCGATCAGAGAATGCCCGAATGCGATGCCAAAAGTGCGCGCCACGGTGGAGTCCGAGAGATCACGCTGCAAGCGTGAAACCGGCATCTTTCTCGAGAGATGTTCGAAAAGCGCATTGGCGACGCCGAAATTTCCTTCGGCATTTTCGAAATCTATCGGATTGACCTTGTGTGGCATGGCCGAAGAGCCGATCTCGCCTTCTTTCGGCTTCTGCGTGACCCACCCGTCCGAGATATACCGCCACATATCCTGCGACAGATCGAGGAGGATGGTATTGATGCGACGGAGATTGTCGAACATCTCGGCGTAGGTGTCATGCGGCTCTATCTGGGTCGTCACCTCGTTCAACGCGAGGCGGACGAGACGTCCCTTGTTCGCGTCATCCGCGTTCAGGCCCTCCGCGAAGGTGTGCGCGAAGGCAAGCCAATCGATTTGCGGAAGAGCGACCATCTGGGCGTTGTAGTTGCCGGACGGCCCGCCCCATTTCATGAGGACGGGGCGGCTCCTGAGGGGCGCGATTTGCCTTTCGAGGCGCGTCGCAAAGACGTTCATCTCCTTGCCGAAAGTCGTGGGAGTGGCGCTCTGGCCGTGGGTTCGTGCGAGCATGGCGGTGTCGGCATGCACGGAGGCGAGATCGGCGATCGCGCTCTGCACCTTGTGGAGTGCGGGCAGCATGACTCCTTCGAGTACGCCGCGCAGGGCAAGCGCGTGAGCAGTGCTGTTCACGTCCTCCGAGGTGAGGGCGAAGTGCACCCACTCAAGCACGTCGGCAAGGCTCGTGTCCTTGAGTTTGAGCTTGATGAAATATTCGACAGCCTTCACATCGTGGTTAGTCGCCGGAATATCGCCGTAGCCTTCGCGCTCGATCTTTCTGACGAGGCGTGCCTCTTCGACCGAGATATTCGGCAGTGCCCGAAGCATCGTTGTTTCGTCGGCTGAAAGCGGGCGCATCCCGACACCCGTTGTCCGGGAAAGGGCCGCGAGATAGGCGCACTCGACGGCAAGGCGCATTTTTATGAGCGCGTACTCGCTGAAATAGTCCGCAAGTGCTTCGGTGGTCGCCCGATAGCGGCCATCGACGGGACTTATTGCGGTGAGCGATTCGAGATGCATTGTGGCGGCAAGTAACAAAGGATCATGTGTGGGTTTTTAGCCCCGAAGTGCCCTCGACGCCATGTTAAGAAGTGTCCCACCATGATGACCCCGCTCGCGAACTGCCCCCGTGCCACCCTGGCCGCCGTCGAAGGCGTGCTGACCGACATCGATGAAACCGTTTCGACCGAGGGCCGTCTCACCGCCGATGCCTATGGCGCGCTGGAGGCGCTGAAAAAGGCGGGATTCCTGGTCATCCCGGTCACCGGCCGGCCGGCCGGCTGGTGCGACCACATCGCCCGCTTCTGGCCGGTCGATGCGGTGGTGGGCGAGAACGGCGCTTTCTGGATGTGGCACGACGCCAAAACGGGCGGGAAATTGCGCAGCCGCTATGTGCAGACCGACGCCGAGCGCGCCGACGGCCGCCGCCGGCTGGAAGCGATCCGTGCCCAGGTGCTGCGCGAGGTGCCGAGCGCGGGAATCGCGTCGGACCAGCCCTATCGCGCCGCCGACCTCGCCGTCGATTTCCGCGAGGACGTGGCGCCGCTCGGCGAGGCCGAGATCACTCGCATCGTGGCGATCTTCGAGGCGCATGGGGCACATGCCAAGGTGAGCTCGATCCACGTCAACGGCTGGTTCGGCGACTACGACAAGCTCACCACCAGCAAGCTGATGATGCGCGAGCTGTTCGGCGTCGATCTCGACACCCACCGGCAGCACTATGTGTTCGCGGGCGACTCGCCCAACGATTCGCCGATGTTCGGCTACTTTCCCAACGCCGTCGGCATGGCCAACGTGGGCGACTTCACAGGCCGCCTCGAACACCAGCCGCGCTGGGTGACCGCGGCACGCTCCGGCGCCGGCTTCGTAGAATTGTCGCGCGTGCTGATCGAGGCGCGGCGTTAACGTGCCGGCGGATTGACCAGCAGCGATCCGTAGAGGGTGAAACTGTCGGCCTGGCTCCAGGCGCCCATGGGGCCGGCCTGGATCAGCGTCCGGTCGGTCGCGCTGAACAGCGAGGTGCCGTCCAGCATCACCTCGAAGCGGTCGTTGATGGCGATCACGCGCAGCGAATGCCAGACGCCGCTCTCGACCGGCACCTCCTTGCTGCCGACCTGCCGCCGCTTGCCCTTTTCCATGCGGTAGAGGCGCACCGAATTGTCGAGCGCGTCGGCACGCACGACGTAGTAGTCGTTGGCGCTCTGCGCCCGGAAGATGAAGCCGCCGACGCGCGCGCGGACGCCCGACACCGGCTTGAAGCGCAGTGTGGCGTCGAGGTCGCGCAGGACGGCCTGCTCGTTGATGCAGAACGGAAGCCTGAGGTCGGCCGGATCGGCCGCGGTCTCGGCCAGTACCCAGCCGCCGGGACCATCGGGATCGGCCTCGATCTTCCAGGCGGGCGGGCGGCCGATGCCGGTCATGCCCTGGGTGCAGGCGATGCGGCCGTCCGGTGTCGCGAACGGCACCAGGAGCTGGGCCGACGCGGGGGCCGCGAAGAGGAGCGGGGCCAGGAGAAACGGGCCGAGGAAGAAGGAACGCATGCCGCATTCTAGCAAAGCTTGACCGCTCGTGCTGGAGGGAGGAGTTTACGCCGCAGCCACAAATCGGGCGGACTTCGAAGGGGGAAACACATGCGTCTGTGCACAATCATGAGCGGTGGCAAGGCCGCCGTCGGCGTCAAAATGGGCGACGGCAAGATCGTCGACCTCAGCAAGCAGATGCCGCGCGGCCCGAAGTCGGTGGTCGAGATCCTGGCTGGCGGCAAGGCGGTCCAGGCCGCGGTCGCCAAGGCCTGCGCCAAGCCCAAGGCCGGCGCCACGGTGTCGGAGAAGTCGGCCAAGTACCTGCCGCCGATCCCCAACCCCGGCAAGATCCTGTGCATCGGGCTCAACTACCGCAAGCACGCCGAGGAGACGGGCAGCCCGATCCCGCAGTATCCGGTCGTGTTCACGCGCTTCAACAACACGCTGGTGCCGCACAACGGCAAGATGCTGGCGACCACCCATTCCGAGCAGTTCGACTGGGAAGCCGAGCTCGCTGTCGTCATCGGCAAGAAGTGCCGCAACGTGCCCAAGGAGAAGGCCCTCACGGTGATCGCGGGCTACGCCTGCTTCAACGACGGCTCGATCCGCGACTGGCAGCGCAAGTCGGGCGGCCAGTTCACGCTCGGCAAGGGCTTCGACGGCACCGGCGGCTTCGGCCCCGACATCGTGACCTCCGACGAGCTGCCCAAGGGCGGTGCGCCTCTGCGGATCATGACCCGCGTCAACGGCGAGGTCATGCAGGACAGCAGCACCGACGACCTGATCTTCGACGTGCCGACCCTGGTGCACGAGCTGACCAAGGTCATGACGCTCGATCCCGGCGACATCATCATCACCGGCACGCCGTCAGGCGTGGCCATGGCGCGCAAGCCGCAGAATTGGCTGAAGCCCGGCGATGTCTGCGAGGTCGAGATCGAGAAGATCGGCGTGCTGCGCAACCCGATCGCGCAGGGCGGCTAAAGCTCTTTCTTCTTCCTCCCCTGCGCCGAGTCCGCTCAGGGGAGGAAAGCTAACGCCGCGGCACCCCGTCCAGCCCACCCAGCATCAGCCGCGTCGCGAACTCCGTCGCGCCGGCGGGGTCGACGGGGTCGCGCGCCACCATGACCATCGAGATTTCGAAGGCGACGCCGGCCAGCGAGGCCGCGAGGTAGGAGACGTCGACGTTGGGCAGCACGCCCTGAGCGATGGCGGCGCGGATGTCCTCGTTCAGCGCCAGCGCGAGCGCCCGCACGTCGGGTTTGTCGAGCAGCGTGCGGATGGCGGTGAAGTTCTTGCGCGCCAGCGCCAGCAGTTCGGGGTCCTCGACGATGAAGTCGAAATAGACGGCGTAGTGCCGGCGGAAGAACTCCTCGGCGGTGCGTGCCTGGCCGCGGCCCTGGCGGTGGCGCTTCAGCAGTTCGCTGGTGAGCTCGCCGACTACCGCCTCGAAGATCTCGTCCTTGTCCTTGAAGTAGTTGTAGAAGGTGCCCGAGGCGAGGTCGGTGCGGCGCACGATGTCGCGCACGCTGGCGGCACCCGAGCCCATCTCGGCGAACACCGCGCGTGCGGCCTTCAGGAGCGCGGTGCGGTTCTCCGCCTTGTTCTGCTCGCGTCGACCCGAGCGCTCGCCACGCAGGTCGGTGGAGGCGATGTCAGGGGCGTCGTCGTCGGTCATGTGGGGCGTCCCTGCATCATCGTCCGACCCCTCATCGTCCGAGCTGGGCCAGCTCGTGGCGCAGGCCGGCCACCATGTCGTCCATTGCCCGGGCTGCCGCCTGGATGGCGCCGCGCATGCCGATGAAGCCGTGGATCAACGACTCGAACTCGCGGTGGATGGTCTTCACGCCGGCTGCGGTCAACCTGTCGGCATAGGCCTTGCCCTCGTCACGCAACGGGTCGAAGCCCGCGGTGTAGATCAGCGCCGGGGCCATGCCGGCGAGATCATCGGCGTGGAGTGGCGAGGCGCGCGGATCGGCGATCTCGTCGGGGCCGTTGAGGTAGTGGCCGCGCGCCCATTCCATGTCGGCCTTGCTCAACAGGAAGCCCTTGCCGCAGGACGTGTAGGAGGGCGCGTTCATCGCGAGGTCGGTGACGGGATAGAACAGCCATTGCAGGCAGGGCGGGTGAGGGTCGTCGCGGACCAGGCGGGCCAACACGGTGGCGATGGTGCCGCCCGCCGAGTCTCCCGCCACCACGATGCGGGCCGGATCGAGGCCGAGCGCCGTCGCCTCGCCCGACAGCCAGCGAAAGGCCGCGACGGCGTCATCGATGGCCGCCGGGAACTTGTGTTCAGGCGCCAGGCGGTAGTCGATGGCTGCGACGGCACAGCCGGTACGGGCACAGATGTAGCGGCAGACGAGATCGTAGCCTTCGAGGCTGCCCACCACCCAGCCGCCGCCATGGAAATAGAGGATGGTCGGCAGCAGCCGCGCCACCGCGCCGGCAGGGCGGTAGATCCTGATGCGCATTCGGCGCGCCTCTCCTGCGGCGGCGGGGGCGTCTATGGTGCGATCCACAATCTCGCCAATCGGAGCCGGGCGACCGCTCAGCATCGGCAGGAAGGCGTCGTAGTCGGCGCGGCCCTCAGCCACGCTCATGCGGTGTGCCGGCACTTGGCCGCTGCGGGCGAGCAACTGCAGGAGCCACTGGGTGCGGCCGTCGAGGGTCCGGCCGTCGACCACGACCGGCGGTCCAGCCAGGATGTTGATCCAGGAAATCGGCATGCGCAGCGCCAGGTTGGCAGCCTTGCCTTGCAGCTCGCGGACAATCTCCTTCATCGGCATGGTCCCGTTCCTAGCACCCCCGTTGCCCGTTGTGGAGCCTGCGGGCGCTGGTTAGCGTGGCTGCCATGACAGATGTCGCGGCATCCGCCCCGTTCAACGATGCGCTCCGGCGCGAGATCATGCGCATCGAACAGGTGCGCATGGCCTCGCTGGCGGTGCTTCTGGCCATTCTGCTGGTGACAACCCTGTCGGCGGCCAATCTCTTCCCCGACTTCAATCGCCGCCTGTTCGAAGGCGGCCTGCCGGGCTGGCTGCCGCTGGTCGGCACCGGACCCTTCCTGCTCTACGAGCTGGCCGCGCTCTGCCTGCTGCGCTGGCGGGCTAGGCAGGACAAGGACTTCCCGCGCTATGGCCGCTTTGCCAATGCCCTGATCGAGACCAGCCTGCCGGGCGTCATCATCCTCGGCCTCAGCCGCTACATGGACGCACACCTGGTCTTCAGCTTCTGGCCACCGCTGCTTTACTTCCTCTTCATCCTGCTCTCGACCCTGCGGCTCGATTTCTGGCTGTCGATCTGGACCGGCTTCGTGGCGGCGGCACAGCACATGGTGCTGGTGGTCTGGCTGGTGCCGCTGATTCCTTGGGGTGAGCTGCCGGACGAGACGCTGATGTTCCATTTCAGCCGCAGCATCGTGCTGTTCGTTTGCGGGGTGGCGGCGGGCGTCGTGGCGCTCAGCCTGCGCCGGCAGTTCGAGAAATCCTTCGCCACCGGCGTAGCCCGCGACCGCGTCACCAACCTGTTCGGCCAGCACGTTTCGCCTGCGGTGGTCGACCGGCTGCTGGCGGCCAACACCGATCCGCCGAGCGAGACCCGGCCGGTCTGCGTGATGTTTCTCGACATCCGCGGCTTCACCGCCCAGTCGCGGCTGCGGCCGGCGGCGGAGACGGTGGCGCTGCTCAACGATTTCTTCGGCGAACTGGTGGCGGTCGTCGACCGGCACAACGGAATCGTCAACAAGTTCCTGGGAGACGGCTTTCTCGCCCTGTTCGGGGCGCCGCTGGCCGATCCGGCGGCGGCGTCCAATGCACTTGCCTCGGCTCGCGGCATGCTCGAGGTCGTCGAGGCGTGGAATCGCGCGCGACCCCGCCAGGCGATGCGCATCGGAATCGGCATCCATATTGGCGAGGCGGTGACCGGCACCGTCGGCTCCTCGCTGCGCAAGGAATACACGGTGATCGGCGACACGGTGAACCTCGCGGCCCGTCTGGAGCAGCTCACCAAGGAAACATGCTCGCAGCTGCTAGTTTCCGATGCCGTCCGCGACGCCGCTCAAATCGAGGGCGCCACCGATCTGGGACCGATGGCGATCCGCGGCTACGACGAAGGAGTGCGGGTGTGGCGGCTGGCCTGAAATGGTACTTCGCCTACGGCTCGAACATGGACGCCAAGCGCCTGTTCGAGGGGCGGCTGAAGCCTGAAGGGGTTGCCTGGGGCGAGCGCATCGGTGGCCGGCTCGACGGCTGGCGTCTCACCTTCGACAAGCAGGCGCGGACGCCGCCGGGCGCGGGCGCCGGCAACATCGTCCCGGCCGTGGGCGAGGCCGCGCACGGCACGCTAAACGCCCTACCACCAAAAGGCTTCGACGTTCTCGATGTGCATGAGGGCGTCGCGGGCAGCCACTACGAGCGGCGCACGGTGCCGGTGGTGCGTGCCGACAACGGCGAGACGGTCGAGGCGATCACCTATGTGGCGTTGAAGGTCGGTGCAAATCTCAGGCCCACGCGCGCTTACCTCGCCTATCTGCTGGCGGGCCGGGACCTCTTGCCGGCAGATTACTGGGAAAGGCTGAGCGCCACGCCGACGGTCGATTGATCGGGTCTAGCCGCCCAGCAGGTGGCGGCGGACATAGGCCTTGAGATCGTCCATCGACTGCCTGGCCGCGGCGTCGTTGGCGCCACCGCTGACACCCAGGGTGCGGCACGCCGCCAGCGCTTTGGCCAGCGCGCCGGAAATCGGCTTGCCGTCGGCGCCGATGGTCATGACGCCGCTGCTGCGCTCGACCCAGGAGCGGTCGGCCTGCTGCTGGAAGACGCACTTCGAGTAGTTCTCGCCTCGGGAAACGGCATAGGGCGCGCCGCCGTCGAAGCCGTGCATGGCGTTGGGGAACACCGTGACCTGCACCGACGCGCCGCCCGCCTGCAGCGCCTGGCCGTAGGTCTGGCAGGGCTCGTAGCCGACATAGGTGTCGGCCGCGCCCAGCAGCATGTAGATCGGCGCGCGCGTGATCTGCGGGCGGTAGTATTGCGCACTGCACGACGGATAGAACGGCACGTGCAGCGCATAGCGCAGGCCTGAAGGAACGCCTGCCGCCCCGATGAACTGCTCATGCGCGGCCATCAGGGCCGAGGTGCCGCCCTTGGAAAAGCCCATGATGCCGATCTTGTTGCGGTCAATGCGGCCGTTGGCGCCCAGTGCCTTGAGCGCCATAAGTGCATCGAGGTTGAAATCCTGGCCGGTGACGGCAGATTGATCCTGTACCGTCGAGGTGACGCCACGCGGCTTGAACGAGTCGATGACGACCGCCGCCACGCCCATGGCCACCATCTCGCGGGCAAAGCGGCTCTCGCGCTCGCCCACGCCGCCGCTGCCGTGATGGATCACCATCGCCGGCACGGGCCCCGGCTTTGGCGGCCAGTAAATCTCGGCCGTCACCTGGACGGGCTGGCCTTTCTGGCGGCTCTCGAACGAAATCGTCTCGCGCTGCTGCGCCTCTGCCGAAACGCAGGCCAACAAGGCGCATGCTGCGGCGAGGGCCGCCGGCCTCATTCGGCCGGGATGGCCTTCTCTTTGCGGGCGCCGGCCTTGTTGGTCATCGGATCGAAGCCTTCCAGCTCGGCGACGTCTTCCTCGTGCCAGAAGTTGAGCTCGATCATCACGCCGTCGGGATCGTGGATGAAGACCTGCTGCAGCGGACGGGCCGGCACCTTCCGAACCTCGAACTTCACCTTGTCCTTCTTGATCTGGTCCAGGGTGCCGCGGATGTCGGCGCAGTTGATGGCGACATGGTCGATGGCGCCGCTGCCATGGTCCTTGCGGCCGGTCTCCGACACGATGTGCAGGATCGCCTTGTCGCCGGCATAGAGCCAGGCGCCGGGAAACGGGAAGGGCGGCCGTTCGCCGTCGTGCAGGCCCACGTAGCGCTCGTAGAAGCGCACCGTGGCCGTGAGGTCCTTGCTGTAGATGTTCCAGTGGTCCAGCGAGAGTGCGGGCATGTGTGCCTCCTACCGTTCCGAAAACGCCATACTGAAAGGATGAGTTTAGGGCGAATCGGGGCCGGGGGAAACCGCTTCCGGGCGGTTGAGAACGGCGTTGAAGACGGTCGGCGGCACGGCGATGCGCGGGTCGTCGTAGGCGGCGCGCAGCTCGTCGAAATGCCGGTCGGGGTCGTGCGTCAGGCCGGCCAGCCGGTCGATGAACGTGAGGTCGATCTCGGCATCGACCAGGGTCATGCCGCCCCACACATCCCACGGCAGCATCTCGCGGTTGTTGAGGGCGGCCACGTCGCGGATGACGTTGCTGGCGATGAACCAGAGGCCGAACATGTCCAGGACTCCGAAGGCTTGGGGATTGGCCTTGCCGTCGCGGCAGAGTTTCCAGGCATCGCCCGCCACCAGGAATTTTTCACGCGGTACATCCAGTGTATTGAAGTCGATGCCGAACTTCGCGCGCTGCTGTACGTCGATCTGGGAATCGACCAGCACCCAGCGTTGCTGCGCCTGGTCGAAGTATTCCGTCACCCAGTGGTCGATGAACATGTCCTTGACGAAATAGGCGCCGAAGCCGCAGCGCGCCCGCGCGGCAATGCCTTTGTTCCGGAGCATGGAGACATGCATCAGCGTGTAGTGGCGGCAGCAGCACGCGTATCGTTCGGCGGGCGGACGGGCGTCCGACAACGGCCGTGGATCGTGGACGGCGATCCGTTCCAGCATCTGCTCCGCGCCGCGCACATGCGGCTCGCCGCGCTGGCGATCCGACAGCGTGACGCCGTAGAAATCCGGCATATGCTCGTGGATGAACAGGCCCTGCAGGACCTTGGCCAGCCCACCGGCATCGCCCGGCAGGGCATCGAACTGCAGCGCCCAGATGCCGGCGTCGCTCATGCCGGTGGGCGTGCGAAAGGCGCTATGATTCACGCGAAGACCTTCTCCAGATTGTCGAGGGCGTAGCCCCAGCCGATGCCATGGTTGTCGCGCGCTTCCTCGTCGAAGAACTGCTCGTGCGTCAGCGTCAGGATGGTGCCGTCGCCGTCCGGCTTGAGGTCGATCGTGACCTGGGATTCGCGCTCCGGCGTCGTCCGCCAGGCCCAGCTGAACACCAGCTTCCGGCCCGGCACGACTTCCTTGTAGATGCCGCTCACGTCGTGCTGGCCGCCGTCATTGCCACGAAAGCCGACATGGAAGTGGCCGCCCACCCGGACATCGGCCTTGGCGGTGCGGGATGCGGCATCGGCCGCGCCCCACCAGCCGATCATTTTTTCCGGGACGGTCCAGGCTTCGTAGACTTTTTCGGGCGGCGCTTTGAGCCGGCGCTTGAGGGCGAGGCTGGGCTTGCTTGCCATGACGAGTCGTCCTCCACGAAGGCGGCGAGGCGGTCGAGCTGCTCCGTCCAGTAGCGCTCGTATTTGGCCAGCCAGTTCATCGCCTGCTCCATGGGTTCGGCCTTGAGCTGACAGGTGACGGTGCGGCCGACTTTCTTGCGGGTGACCAGCCCGGCATCGGAGAGCACGTCGAGGTGCTTCATGATGGCCGGCAACGACACCGGGAAGGGCCGGGCGAGATCGCTGACCGAGACGCCGCCCTGCTCGTCGAGCCGGGCGAGGAGCGCGCGCCGGGTCGGATCGGCCAAGGCGGCGAAAGTGCGGTCGAGGACGGGGCTTTGAAAGTTAACCATAGAGTTAACTGTTAAGCCGATGACTCTCTCTTGTCAATTGTCCCTGGCAACGGGCCAAGGACCTAAAGTCGCTCGATCAAGGCCTGCGCCGCCGCCGGATTGCGCACCTTGGCGCCGGAGATGAAATAGACGAAGGCGTCGCCCTTCTTCGCCCAGGCCTTGGTGCGCTTGGCCCATTTGTCGAGTTCGGCGGGTTTGTACCCCGTCTTCACATTCTCCTCGGCCTGCATCAGCCGGGCGTAGGTGAAGTCGGCGGTCGGCTCGTCGATCTCGGGGAAGTCCTTGTCGTGGGCATAGACGATGGCGGCGTTGTATTTGCGCGCGAGATCGTAGAAGCGCTTGTCCTTGAAGCTGTCGTGGCGCACTTCCAGCGCGTGGCGGAGCGGCAGCTTGCCGACTTCGCGCGGCAGCAGTTTCAGGAACGCCTCGAAATCCTCGGGATCGAACTTCTTGGTGCCCATGAACTGCCAGTTGATCGGCCCCAGCCGTTCACCCAGCTCGACCAGGCCTTGCGTGACGAAGCGCTGCACCGATTCGCCGGCGTCGGCCAGAACGCGGCGGTTGGTGCAGAAGCGCGAGGCCTTGACCGCGAAGACGAAGCCCTCGGGCGTGTCGTCGCGCCACTTGGCCCAGCTCGCCGGCTTGAAGCTGGAATAGTAGGTGCCGTTGATCTCGATCGAGGTGAGCTTGCGGCTGGCGTACTCCAGCTCGCGCTTCTGGGTGAGATCGTCGGGATAGAACGTCCCGCGCCACGGCTCGAACGTCCAGCCACCGATGCCGACGTAGATCTTGCTTGCCATGGATGTCTCCCGAACAGAATACGGTATCATCCCGAGCCGAGGCCGGGATGACAACAGCGGCTAGAAGGAGAATGAAACGGTGCCCAGTCAACTCCGGTTTTCCGTGCTCGTGCTGCCGAACGTGCCGTGGTCTGAGCTTCTGCGCCGCTGCCGCGAAGTCGAGGAGCTTGGTTT
>CAMARK010000106.1 GCA_945860205.1 Reyranella massiliensis 521
GAGCTCGGCCAAGCCTATCTCTCGCTGTCGCCCGCCGGCCGGAAGAAATTTCTGCTGACGCTGGCGAACGATTACGGTCTGCCGCGCGAGGCGGCGATGGCCGCCGTCGAGCGCTGGCGCGCCGCCAAGGAGCCGGCGCGGGCCTTGCGCCGGGCGCTGGAGCCGCCGGCGGTGCGGCTGCTGCGCGAATTCGTGGGCGTGCCGCAGGGCGTGAAGTTCGTGGTCGATCTCCGCGCCGAGCTGCTGGCGCTCGGCCGCAGCGACGCCGCGGCCAAGGCGCTCAGCGAGGACTTGATCCCCCTGCTCGGCGCCTGGTTCGACGTCGGCTTCCTCGACCTGGTGCGCATCGACTGGCGGGCACCCGCCTCGCTCCTGGAAAAGCTGGTGGCCTACGAGGCCGTACACGCCATCCGGTCGTGGCGCGACCTCAAGAACCGGCTCGATTCGGACCGGCGCTGCTTTGCCTTCTTCCATCCGCGCATGCCCGAGGAACCGCTGATCTTCGTCGAGGTCGCCCTGGTGGCGGGCCTCGCCGGCAACGTGCAGCGCCTGCTCGATGCGCGTGCGGAGCACGACGCGGACGAGGCCAACACCGCGATCTTCTATTCCATCTCCAACTGCCAGCAGGGCCTGGCCGGCATCAGCTTCGGCAACTTCCTGATCAAGCGCGTGGCCAACCAGCTCACGCAGGAGATGCCGAGGGTCAAGGAGTTCGCCACCCTGTCGCCCATCCCGGGCCTGCGCCAGCACATCGACGGCCGCCTCAAGAACGAGGGTGACGACGCGCTGACCCAGGGCGAGATCGCCTCGCTGCTGCCGGTGATCGGCGAGGCTCGCGGCGCGGCAGCGGTGCGCAAACTGCTCGACCAGCCGAGCTGGTGGGAAGTACCGGCGATCAACAAGGCGCTCCGGCCCATCCTGTCGCGGCTGGCCGCGCATTTCCTGATGACGGCCGACGACAAAGGCCGGGCACTCGACCGCGTGGCGCATTTCCATCTCGGCAACGGCGCCATCGTCGAGCGCATCAACTGGCTGGCCGACGTCAGCGCCAACGGTTTCAAGCAGTCCTACGCCATGATGGTGAACTACCGCTACAAGCTGGGCGACGTCGACGCCAACCACGAGGCCTATTCGAACGGCCGGATCGTGGCCAGCCGCGAGGTCCGCGCGGCGAAGGGGTGAAAGGCCTCACCACCAACACAGTCGCTGAGGAGCATCGCGCGGCGATGCGTCTCGAAGAGTGGGCACGAGCACGTTGGTTGCCCATCCTTCGAGACGCGGCCTGCGGCCGCTCCTCAGGATGAGGTTTTCTATTTATTCAAATGGTTGAGTTTCAGGCCCGGGCGCGGCCATTCGAAGCTCACCAGCTTGCCGGTCATGGAGAGCGTGGCGAAAGCGGTACGCAAGTCTTTGCCGCCGAAGCAGACGTTGGTGACCATCGGGTCGGGTAGCTTGTACTGGGTCACGGATTGCCCGTCGGGCGAAATGTCTGAGACGGCGCCAGCGATCAGGGTGGCGACGCAGATGTGGCCGGCCGAATCGACAGCCAGCGAATCGAACATCTGGTAGCCGCCGAGGCCCGCGATCACGCGGCCTTTCTCGCCGCGATAGGGGCCGTTGGCGTCCTTGATGGTGCCGGGCGCCGAGAGATCGAAGGCCCAGCAGCGCGCCGTCGGCGTCTCCACGACATAGAGCGTCTTCTCGTCCGGCGAGAGGCCACAGCCGTTCGGACGTTCGAGCGGAAACACCTTCTGCTCGATCCTAGAGCCGTCGGCTTTTGCGTAGTAGACGGCGCCGCGGTCGTTGTCGTACTCGCGCGTCTTGCCGAGGTCGGTGAACCAGAAACCGCCGGCATTGTCGAACACCAGGTCGTTGGGGCCGTTCAGCTTGCGGCCGTCGCACGAGTCGTAAAGCGTCTCAACCTTGCCGCTCTCGGGATCGACGGTCTGGATCGAGCCGCCCTTGTACGAGGCCGGCTGGGTGCCGGGGAACAGCCGCCCGTCGGGCCGCTTGATCCAGTTGAAGCCACCGTTGTTGGCGACATAGATCTTCCCGCCGGGGCCGACCGCGGCGCCGTTGGGGCCGCCCGGCATCTTGGCCACGATGTGCTGCTTGCCGTCGGGCATGACACGAGTCAGCGTCTCGCGCGCGATCTCGACCAGGATCACCGAGCCGTCGGGCATGGCGATGGGGCCCTCGGGGAACTGCAGGCCCGAGGTGATTTCCTTGTGCGGCGTGGTCATGGTCGTTTCCCTATTTTCCCTTGAACGCGGGCTTGCGCTTGCCGAGGAAGGCCGTGACGCCCTCCCTGAAGTCGTCGCTGCGGCCGAGCTCACGCTGGTAATCGCGCTCGACGTCGAGCTGCGCCGACAGATCGTTGGCGCTGGATTGGGCGAGCGCACCCTTTATACGAGCCAGAGCCATCGTCGGCCCGTCGGCGAGCTTGCGCGCGATCTCGGTGGCCGTGGCCATCAGGACGGCATCGTCGACGACGTCCCAGATCAGGCCCCATTCCCTGGCCTTCTCGGCCGGGATCTGCGGCGCCAGCATGGCGAGTGCGCGGGCGCGCTGGTCGCCCACCAGGCGCGGCAGGAACCAGGTGCTGCCGCCGTCGGGCAGCAGACCGATGCGGGCGAAGGCTTGCAGGAACGAGGCGGATTTTCCCGCGATGGCGATGTCGGAGGCGAGCGCGAAGCTCATGCCGACGCCCGCCGCCACGCCGTTCACCGCCGAGACGATCGGCTTGGGGATGGAGCGCATCAGGCGGATCACGGGATTAAAGTATTTGTCGAGGGCCGCGCCCGAGTCGGCGGTGGCGCTGGCCTCGCGGTCGGGATCGGCGAGGTCGGCGCCGGCGCAGAAGCCGCGGCCCGCACCGGTCAGCAGCACCGCCCGCACCGAGGTGTCGGCGGCCAGCTCCTCCCAGCAGGTTTTTATCTCGGCGATCATCTTGCGCGAGACGGCGTTGAGCTTGTCCGGCGCGTTCAGCGTCAGGGTGGCGAGGCCATTGTCCCTGGCGAGCAAGATGGTGTTGTAGGTCATTCAGCGTCCCTTGAAGTTGGCCGGCCGCTTGGCGAGGAACGCCGCGACGCCTTCCTTGAAATCGGCGCTGCGGCCGAGCTCCCGCTGGGCGTCGCGCTCGAGGTCGAGCTGCTGGTCGAGTGTGTTGGTGCCGGCGCGATTCATGGCGTCCTTGATGGCGGCGTAGGAGCGCGTCGGGCCCGCGGCGAGCCTGGCGGCGATCTTGCTCGCCTCGTCCATCAGCGCCGTATCGTCGATCACCTGCCAGACCATGCCCATGCGCTCGGCCTCCTCGGCCGGCACCGAGGTGCCCAGCATGGCGAGCGCCCGGGCGCGGGCATCGCCCACGGTATGGGGCAGGAACCACGTGCCGCCGAGATCAGGGATCAATGAGATACGCACGAACGCCTGGTCGAAGCGGGCAGAGCGTGCCGCCAGGACGATGTCGCAGGCGAGCGCCAGGTTGGCGCCGCCGCCGGCCGCGACGCCGTTCACGGCGGCCACCACCGGCTTGGGCAGCGCGCGGATGGCGCGGATCATAGGGTTGAACATCCGGTCCATGGCGACGCCGAGGTCGGGCTTGCCGTCGGGGCCCACGACACCGGGGCCGGACCCCGCGAGGTCGGCGCCGGCGCAGAAGCCGCGGCCGGTGCCGGTCAGCAGCACGGCCCGCACCGCCTCGTCGTCGCGGGCACGCGCGAACTGGGCGATCATCGCCTCGATCAGCGGATGGCTCATGGCGTTCAGCCGCTGCGGGCGGTTGAGCGTCAGGGTGAGGACGCCGCCTTCGAGGGCGGCCAATACGGGCGTTTCTTCCATGAAGCCCAGACTGGCATGCGTACAACCCCACGCCAACTGGCCCCGCGCCAACCGGTCGCGTCGCAGGGCGGCACGCCGTCCCGTATGTCCGAGGGCGATGGCCAGCATCCTGATCCTGGTCGGCACCGAGTCGGGCAACGCCCAGATGGTGGCCGACGCGTTGCAGCCCGTGCTGAAGACCGCCGGCCACAGCGTTGCCGTCAGCGACAAGGCAGCCGGCGCCGCCGACTTCCTCGGCAACGACGTGCTGCTGGTTGTCTGCGCGACGCACGGCTCGGGCGACATCCCGACCAACATCCTGCCGCTCGCCGAGACGCTGGAGCGCGACAAGCCCGATCTCTCCGGCCACCGCTACGGCATCATCGCGCTGGGTGACATGACCTACCAGGACACGTTCTGCGGTGCCGGCAAGAAGCTCGACGATATCTTCGCGGCCTGCGGCGCGGTGCGCATCGGCGAGCGGCTGGAGGTCGATGCCTCTGAGCAGCCGCTGCCCGACGAGGAGGCGCTTACCTGGCTCGAGGGCTGGAAGGCGCTGGTCTAGCCGGCCTTAGTCGGGAAGCGTAAAAATCTCCATCGGCTTGGGCACGCCGCGCAGGCGGTGGGGGCCCAGCGATTTCATCGGCCGCGGACAGTTCTCGTTGAAGTCGGCCGAGGCGCAGACCTGCACGCCCAGCGCCTTGGTGAGGCCTTCCAGCCGCGACGTGCGGTTGACGGCCGAGCCGATGACCGTGAAGTCGAGCCGGTCCTCGGTGCCGACATTGCCGAACGTCACCGTGCCCACGTGCAGGCCGATGCCGAAGCGCAGCGGATCGGCGCCACCGGCGGCCGCGCGCGCCTCGTTGGCCGCCGCGATGTCGTCGATCACCTGCCGCGCGGCGTTGAGCGCGTTGGTGGTGACCATGGGCATGAACAGCGCATCCTCGGCCGGGAAATAGGCCATCACGCCGTCGCCGATGAATTTCAGGATCTCGCCGCCGTGAGCTGCCAGTGCATTGCCGACGAGCTGGAAGTAGTTGTTCAGCAGTTCCAGTACTTCGCTCGGCTGCAGCCGCTCGTTCAACCCGGTGAAGTCGCGCAGGTCGGAGAACCACAGCACGGCGCGGATCTCTTCGCCGTCGCCGCGGCGGATCGCACCATTGAGAATGCGCTGGCCGACCTGGCGGCCGAGATAGGTGTTGGCCACCGTGTCGGCGACGCTGTGTTCGATGTGCATCTCCGTCACCGCGCCGATCAGGTCGACCAGACGGGTGAGGTCGGCGATGTCGGCGTCGCTGAATCCTTCATTGGCATCGGTGGCGAAGGCCACGACCGGCAACGGCCCATCGCGGCGGATTTGCATCGCCAGCGAGAAGTAGTCGGTGCCCCCGTCGGCCCTGACTTCGTGCAACACCGCATGATGCTTGTCGGTGAGCGCGTCGAGCCTGTAGCGGACCGGCTTGCCCGTCTCCCGTACTTCCTGCAGCGGGCTGCCGATATAGGCCGGCGTGAACTGGATGCCGTAGGCACGGGCGATCGCCTGGACCGGCTCGCCGCGCCGCCACAGATAGCCCATGGCCTGGAGCTGCGGATGGATGAGCTGCAGGCCGATGTACATACGCCACACCGGGATCCCGGCCGCCAGCGTCCGCATCATCACCTGCTCGACGAAGGCGGTCGGCGTCGCTATGAGCCGACCTTCCCTGGCGAGCCAGTCGGCGAGCGGTGCCAGGCGGTCGGGGACCAACGCGTTCAGGCGCCCACCACGGCCGCGACTTCCTCGCCGGAGGTGCGGAACACGCGGCTGGCCGAAACATCGGCGATCCTGTCGATATTCTCCAGCACGTCCTCGATCGTGGGGGCGCGGCCGGCGATGCGTACGCCTTCGGCCTCGCGATACTCGATGCGCGCAAAGGTGCCGGCGCCGGCACTCCAGATGTCGCCGGTGCGCTGGCATTGCTCGCTGCAGAGATAGGCCACCATCGGCGAAACGAACTCGGGCCGGAGCTTGTCGAGTACCTCCGGCGTCATCAGGCTCTCGGTCATGCGCGTGGCGGCGACCGGCGCCAGCGCATTGATCATGATGTTGTACTTCTGGCCCTCGAGCCGAAGCGCATTCATGAAGCCCACGACCGCGAGCTTGGCGCCGCCATAGTTGGCCTGGCCAAAAGTGCCGTAGATGCCGGAATTCGACGAGGTGACGACGACGCGGCCATAGGCCTTGGCGCGCAGGATCGGCCAGGCCGCGTGGGTCACATAGGCGGTGCCCTGGAAATGCACTTTGACGACGAAGTCGAAATCCTCGGTCGTCATATTGTGGAAGGTCTTGTCACGCAGGACGCCCGCATTGTTGACAACAATGTCGACCGTGCCGAAGGAATCGACCGCGGTCTTGACGATGTTGGCGGCACTCTTCGGATCGGCCACCGAATCGAAGTTGGGCACCGCAACGCCGCCCGCCGCCTTGATCTCGTCGACCACCTTGTCGGCCGCGGCATGATTGCCGCCTTTGCCATCCACCGCACCGCCCGGATCGTTCACCACCACCCTGGCGCCGCGGCTGGCCAGCAGCAGCGCATGCGCGCGGCCGAGCCCGTTGCCGGCGCCCGTGACGATGGCAACGCGATTGTCGAAGCGGATGGTCATTCCCGTGTCTCCCTAGGGTCTTGCTTATGCCGGA
Organism: Reyranella massiliensis 521; assembly: GCA_945860205.1. Classification (GTDB taxonomy): domain Bacteria; phylum Pseudomonadota; class Alphaproteobacteria; order Reyranellales; family Reyranellaceae; genus Reyranella; species Reyranella massiliensis_B. Next base: position 6,500 of record CAMARK010000106.1, read on the forward strand.
GTGCTTATAGGGCCATCGTCGACCGCCCCACGGAGAACTCATATTTGTTCAGACCCTCACCGTTTCAACCCTGCCTGCGTGCACAACCGAAGCTAAGCGGCAGCACGCCGCCCGCGTTCACCATCAAGTCGGTAAGGCTGGACGAGAACGTCCGTGGGAATGTTCCATTCGGTCGCCAGCTTGCGGATCACGGCCAGTGACATCGCCCGCTTACGGTTGAGAATCGCCGAGGCGAGCGAACGGGAACCCACCAGCCTTGCGAAATCGGCTTGGCCGAGATCGCGCTCCCTCATATGCGTCTCGATGGCCTCGATTGGATCGGGCAGATCGATGGCGTCGTGAGTCGCCTCGTACATCGCTACCAGGGCAACCAGCACGTCGAGACGATCAGCTTGCAGCGAGCCGCGTCGAGCGCCCATGAGGCGTTCGATCTCAGTCAGCGCCCGCTGGTGGTCGGCTCTCGTACGAATGGGCTTTACGGACATGAGGCTTCCTCAAACAGTCTTTGCATCAATGCGATCATAGGCAGCATGCGACCCAACGAAGCGGACGAGGACCAATCCAACCTGGTAATCTATCTTCACCACCAAGCGGTACTTGTTGCCGCCGATGTCAAAAATTGCCCGGTTGCCCGCGACGAAATCCACAGTGGCGCCGAACTGGGCGCGCAGATCGCTTGGCCGCTTCCAACGTGCCCTAACGGCACGCGCATACCACAGCTTGAGCGGCACCTCTGCCGCAGGATGGCGCAACCAGAACTCACGCAAAGTGCGCTTGGCAATGACCTGCACAAAAGCATGCTAGCATGTTCTCATATTGTGAACAACGGAGAACGGCTTACGCCCGCTGCAGGATCACCACCGATGCCACGGCTTCCTCCATGCCGATGACGCCGCCGCCGTTTTCGGCCAGCGCCACTTCCGCGCCCTTGACCTGGCGCGGGCCGGCCTCGCCGCGCAGCTGCGTCGCGAGTTCGGCCAGCATCGAGAGGCCCGTGGCGCCGACAGGATGGCCCTTCGACACGAGGCCGCCCGACGTATTCACTGGCAGCTTGCCGCCGGGCCCCGTCGCGCCGGAGCCGACGAACTTGCCGCCCTCGCCCTCGGGGCAGAAGCGGAGCATCTCGCACTGGTAGATCTCGCAGAAGCTGGTGGCGTCATGGACCTCGGCCACGTCGATATCCTCCGGCCCCAGCCCCGCCATTTTATAAGCCTTGTCGGCGGCGGCGCGCGTGAGGCCGGGCTGGTCGAGCTGGCGGTACATGCCGCCGGAGAAGCCGACACCGGCGATTTTTATGGCGCGCGCCTGCACGTCCCTCGGCAGCTTCTCGAGATAGTCCTTCGAGCACAGCAGCGCCGCCGCAGCGCCATCGCCGATCGGCGCGCACATGGCGCGGGTCAGCGGATACGATACCGGCCGATCCTCCATCACAGACTGCGGCGTCATCTGGAAGCGGTACTGCGCCTTCTCGTTCAGCGCGCCGTAATTGTGGTTCTTTGCGGCACCGGTGGCGATCTGCTCCTGCGTCGTGCCGTACTTCCACATGTGCCACTTGGCCTGCATGGCGTAGGTATCCATGAAGATGGTGCGGTCGGGGCCGGTCTCGAACTTGGAGCCGATCATGGCGCCGACCTTGTTCATCTCCTCCAAGAGCCGCTCGTGCTGGCTGGTGATATAGCCCTGGTTGAAAAGACCGGCGGTGCGCTCCGGCGCATCGGGGCTGAAGAGTTTTTCGATTCCGATGCAGAACGACAGCTCGTGGGTGCCGGCCAGCACGTCCTTCCAGGCGCCCATGAAGGCGGTGGAGGCCGTCGCACAGGCGTTCTCGACGTTGAACATCGGCACGCGCTCGGGAAACAGCCCCTCCTCGACCAGCGGCTGGAACAGCGCCTGGGCGCGGATCGAGTTCTGGCCCCAGAAGCCCATGCCACAATTGCCCAGCCAGCCCGCCTCGATGTCGGCGCCGGTCTTCAGGCCGGCATCCGAAAGCGCGCCGAGATAGGCCTCGCGCGCGAGGTCGCCAAAGCTGAGCCCCGGGTGTTTCTTGAAGACCGTGGTGTAGGCGCCGATCACATAGACGTCGCGCATGGCAGCGTTTCCTCAGGTTGGCTTTCTAGCCATTTGAGCGTATCCAATCGCCCTGCGCTAGGAGAACGAACATGGCCGCCCCTCAGACGACACAAATGGCCCCTGCAAGAGCCCCCAATGTCGACAGCACCATCGCCGAGCTGAAGAAGCTCTACGGCGACCGCCTCAGCACCGCGCACGCCGTGCGCGAGCAGCATGGCAAGGACATTTCGTACCACGAGGCCCACCTGCCCGACGCCGTGGTCTTCGCCGAATCGGCCGAGGAGGTGCAGGAGATCGTAAAGCTCTGCGCACGCCTGAAGACGCCGATCATTCCCTTCGGCACGGGTACCTCGCTGGAAGGCCACATCAGCGCGCCCAACGGCGGCATCTCGCTGGATGTGAGCCGCATGAACAAGGTCGTGCAGGTGAACGAGGCCGACCTCGACGTGGTGGTCCAGCCTGGCGTCACCCGCAAGCAGCTCAACGAATATATCCGCGCGACCGGTCTCTTCTTCCCGATCGATCCCGGCGCCGACGCCTCGATCGGCGGCATGGCCAGCACCCGCGCCTCGGGCACCAACGCGGTGCGCTACGGCACCATGCGCGAGAACGTGCTGTCGCTGCAGGTCGTGACCGCCGATGGCCGCCTGATGCGGCTGGGCGGCCGCGCGCGCAAGTCGAGCGCAGGCTACGACCTGGTGAAGCTGTTCGTGGGTTCGGAAGGCACGCTGGGCGTCATCACCGAAGTGACACTCCGCCTTTACGGCATTCCCGAGTCGATGGTCGCCGCGACCTGCGCTTTCGACAGCCTGGAAGGCGCGGTCAACACCGTGATCCAGACGATCCAGTCCGGCATTCCGGTGGCGCGCATCGAGCTGATGGACACCGAGACGGTCGACACGGTGAACAGGTATTCCAAGCTCACGCTGCCCGCGAAGAACCTCCTGCTATTGGAGTTCCACGGCACCGAGGCAGGCACCAAGGAGCAAGCCGAGATGGTGCAGGCGATCGCAGCCGATCACGGCGGCGGCGACTTCGCCTGGACCAGCCAGGCCGAGGAACGCAGCAAGATGTGGCAGGGCCGTCACGACGCCGCCTGGGCCGCCAAGGCCGCCAAGCCCGGCTGGGGCATGTGGGCGACCGACGTCTGCGTGCCGATCTCCAATCTCGCCGAATGCATCCTGGAGACGCAGAAGGACATCGTGGCGAACAAGCTCTACGCCCCCATCGTGGGCCACGTCGGCGACGGTAACTTCCATCTCACCATGATGGTGAACCCCGACGACCCGACCTACCTGAAGCGGGCCGAGGGGCTCAACGACCGCATGATCGCCCGCGCGCAGCACCTCGGCGGCACCTGCACCGGCGAGCACGGCGTCGGCATCGGCAAGATCAAGTACCTCTACAAGGAGCACGGCGAGGCGATGTCGCTGATGCGCTCGATCAAGAAGGCGCTCGACCCGGACAACATCATGAATCCGGGCAAGATCATCGGGCCGATCAACTAACCCCCAGCCGCGTCCTAAAGCAGGCCCCGTCCTAAAGCGGGGCGCTGATCTGAGTCACGGGCTGAATCGTGGTGAACTTGGCGATGTCGCCGAACACCTCGGCCGCACGCGGTCCGGTGAGGCTGGCCTGCAAAGCGGCGGCGCTTTCGAAGCTGAGATGGGACATGGCCAGGTAGGGCGCCGCGCCGCCGTCGCCAGCGGAGAGTCCGTGGAAAACCTGCACGCCGGAAAGACCCGTCGACTTGAAGGCCTGCTCCACCAGCGGAATGTGGCTGGCGTTGTAGTAGGCGGCGTCGAAACGGGCGCCTGAGGTGGCGGGATAGAAGACACTGAAAACGATCATGGAAGCTCCTCGTTGCTCTAGGTGGTGGCATGGACCTTAGGCCGGTGATCGGGTTTAAGGTTCTTGGACGATCTGAAAAGTCCTGAAAGGCATATGAACGGCCAATCCCTCCCCGAGGTCGCCTTCGGCCCTTTCCGGCTGGACGTGCGCAGCCGGCGCCTGTCCAGGAATGGAACCGCCGTTGGCTTGGGCGAACGCGCGCTGGATGTGCTCTGCGCGCTTGTCGCGGCAGATGGCGCGCTGGTGACGAAATCCGATCTGATCGCGCAGGTCTGGCCGGGTCTCACGGTCGAAGAGAATAACCTGCAAGTGCAGATCTATGCCGTTCGCCGCGCGCTCGGCGAGGATGGCGACAGCCGCGGCTATGTCCGCACGGTCTCGGGGCGCGGCTATCGGTTTGTCGGCGATGCGCCTGCCGCCAGCGATCACCTGAAGGCGGCGCTTCCGGCCCAGGAGATCCGGTACTGCCGAATGGCGGACGGCACCCATCTGGCGATCGCCACTTTGGGCGAGGGATCGCCCGTGGTCCGCGCACCGGTCTGGATGAGCCATGTCGAGCACGACTGGCGCACCACGATCTGGCGCGAGGTCCTGACCGCCCTTGTCGGCGCCCACCGGCTGGTCCGTTACGATGCGCGGGGCACGGGCCTTTCCGACCGGGATGTCGAGATTTCCTTCGAGGCGGCGGTCAGCGACCTGGAAACGGTCGTCGATAGGCTGGAACTGGAACGCTTCGCACTGCTCGGCATGTCACAGGGCGTGGCGGTCTCCATCGCCTATGCCGCCCGTCATCCCGACCGGGTCAGTCGGCTGGTGCTGGCCGGTGGTTACGCCCGGGGCGCGCTGGTGGTGACACCGGAACGCGCCGCCGCCGTGGACGCCATGGCGACCCTCGTTTCAGAGAGATGGGGCAGCGACAATCCTGCCTTTCGTCAGCTCTTCACCTCGCTTGGCTTTCCAGATGCCACCACGGCCCAGATCCATGAGATCAACGAGCTGCAACGTGTGTCCGCCGCCGGCGAAACGGCGGCGCGGGTTCTGAAGATGCTCGCCCGTGTCGACGTCTCGGCCGAACTCGCGCAGGTGCGCGCGCCGACGCTGGTGTTGCACAGCCGCGACGACGCCTGGATACCGGCCGAGCGAAGCCGGGAGATCGCCCGCGGCATTCCCGGCGCCCGCTTTCACGAGATCGCCGGTGCCAATCATGTCGTGCTGCCGCAGGGGCCGCATTTCGACAGCTACATCGCCACGGTCCTGGCGTTCCTCGCAGGCGACTAAAAGCAAAGGGCCGGCGAATGCCGGCCCTTTTTCGTGACGATGGAAGAAGCTTACTTGGCCGCCTGCACCATGATCTCGACGCTGAGGCCGGGGGCCGCGAGCTTGGCCTCGACGGTGGCACGGGCCGGCGCGTTGCCGGGCGACACCCAGGCATCCCAGACTTCGTTCATCTGGCTCCAGGTCTTGATGTCGGTCAGCCAGATGTTGGCCGACAGGATCTTCGACTTGTCGGTGCCGGCTTCCTTCAGGAACTTGTCGATCTTGGCCAGAATCTGCGCAGTCTGGCCCTTCACATCGGCCTTGGGATCGTCGGCGGTGAGGCCGGCAAGATAGACCGTGTTGCCATGAACCACAGCGCTCGACATGCGGGCACCGGCATTGATACGTGTGACACTCATGCTCTCTCTCCTCCTTGAAAATCCGAAGCGGGCGGGACCTTAGCAGAGCCTAGATCGCCGCGACGACCATGATTTCGACCTTCATGTTCGGGTCGGCCAAGCGGGCCTGCACCGTGGCGCGGGCTGGTGCTTGGCCCGGCATGGCCCAGGCGTCCCAAACTTTATTCATGGCAGCAAAATCTGCGATATCGCTCAGCCAGATCACCGCACTCAGGATCTTCGTCTTGTCGCTGCCGCCCTTGGCCAGCAGCGAGTCGATCTCGGCCAGCGCCTGCTTCACCTGGCCGATGATGTCGAGCGACGTGTCCTCCGGGATCATGCCCGAGAGATACATGCGGCCGCCAAAGACGCTGGCCTCGCACAGCCGCGGGCCCGGGTCGATACGGGTGATGCTCATGTCTTCTACTCCCTGGCGATGGCGATGAGCTGGACGGGCGCGTCGTGGCCGACGATGGCAACAGGCCCGAGATCGCGGAGGCGCGTCTTGATCTCCGGCGTCAGGCCGCCCTGGCGCTCGGCCGCGTCGATCACGCTGCGGCTCATCAGGATTCCCACGCCGTGCTGGCGGGTCATGGCTTCGAGGCGGCTCGCGACATTGACGGTGTCGCCGATGGTCGTGAACTCGAGCCGGTCGGCGATGCCGACATTGCCCTGGATCACCGCGCCGAAGTGCAGGCCGATGCCGACCGACACCGGCACCTGGCCGCGTGCGACGCGGCGCGCGCTCCAGCGGTCGACCGTGTCGAGGACATCGACGGCGCAGAGGACGGCGTTGCGCGCATCCTCGGGCCGTGACTCCGGCGCGCCAAACACCGCCATCAGCCCGTCGCCCAGGAACTTGTCGATCGAGCCGCCGTGGCGGAAGACGACCGGCACGACGCGCTGGTGGAAGGCGCGGACGGCGGCGATCACCTGTTCGGGCGGATATTCCTCCATGCGCCGTGTCGAGCCCACGACATCGATGAACAGCACGGCGGCGTTCTGCGAACGGCCGGCATCGAGCGCCCGGACGTCGTCGGCCAGCCGCGCCACGACATTGGGCGAGAAATAGCGGCCGAGATTGCCGCGCTGGGTCTCGGCCTGCACGGCGCGCTCGACGTGGCGGCGGGCCCGCCAGATCGCGCCGGCGATCAGGCCCGTCGTGATAGCGAGCAGCACGATCTGGTTGACCATGAAGATGCCGGGATCGACGTTCTGCATCGCAATGAGCTGGCGCAGCAGGTCGTAGGCATCGTTGGCGATGAAGCCCTTGAACGAGTCGACATGTTCGGCCGAGTAGAGGACGAAGGCAAAGGACGCGAGCTGGCCCACGATGGCGGCCAGGCCCGAGATCAGCACGACCTTGACCGAGAAGGTCAGCGCGCTGCTGGCGACATAGGCCACGAGATAGAGGAAGGCCGAGCGCCGCATCCAGGTCTGCAGCGCCCAAGTATACCAGTCGTTCTCGGGCAGGTGGCTGGCGAGCACGATGATGGCGACGTCGGCCAGGGCGCAGAGCGCCTGGATCACCAGCATGTGCGGGCTGTTGCGGCTGCGAAAGGCGATCCAGCCGATGACGAAGAAGAGTGCCGCGGCGCCCAGCAGGAACGGCAGGCGGCCGAGCGACGAGGACAGCACCAACCAGATCACGACCACGCCCAAGGCGATGCCGCGCGCCTTGAAGGCGAAGGCGAAGCCGCTCATCTCCTCCTGGTGGAGGCGCTCGCGCCAGCCTGGCGAACCGTCTACGGACGGTCGGACGGTTTCATCGGCCACGGGCGCGACCCTAGAGCACATTCCGACCAGCTGGAACACTCTGGCGCCGCTTCGCAGGACGGCTCTGGGGGCAGGTTCCTGCGGCCACGGGGCCCCTCTTCGCGATAAGGTCGCCGACCGGAGGAAATGCCATGACCATTCGCCGCCCACTAGACGGGATGCTCGTTCTCGATCTCGGGCAGATCTACAACGGCCCCTATTGCGGCCTGCAGCTCGCCTTCATGGGCGCGCGGGTGCTCAAGATCGAGCCACCGGAGGGCGACGTGGTCCGTCGCCGCAAGCGCGAGGTCGAGCCCTATCCGCTGGTCATGCTGAACTCCAACAAGGAGTCGGTGGTGCTCGACCTCAAGCAGCCACGCGGCAAGGAGATCTTCCTCGAGCTTGTCGCCAAGGCCGACGTGCTGATCGAGAATTTCGCGGCGGGCGTCATGGATCGCCTGGGCATCGGCTACGAGGTGCTGAGCAAGCTCAACCCTCGCCTGGTCTACGGCGGCAGCTCGGGCTTCGGGCTCGACGGCCCCTATCGCGACCTGCCTGCCATGGACGTCACGGTCCAGGCGATGAGCGGCATCACCAACGCGACTGGCGACGCCGACGGGCCGCCGACCAAGGCGGGCGCCGCGGTCTGCGATTTTCTGGCCGGCATCCATCTCTGCGCCGGCATCCTGGGCGCGCTGGTCCAGCGCGAGCGCACCGGCCAGGGCCAGCGCGTCGAGGTCGCCATGCACGAGGCCGGCGCCGTCTCGATCGCCTCGGCGCTGGGCGCGGTGATGGACGGCGACAAGGTGCCCGATCGCACCGGTAACCGTCATCCGGCGCTGGCGATCGCGCCCTACAACACCTATCGCTGCCGCGACGGCTATGTCGCGATCTTTACGTCGGCCGAACGGCACTGGGTCTCCTTGTGCGGGATGATGAACCGCAAAGACCTGCTGGCGGACCCGGAATACGCGACGATACCCGGCCGTGCCAGGCACATGGCGGAAATCGACGACATGGTGGGCGCCTGGACGGCCGGCCGCACCAAGGAGGAAATCCTGAACGCGCTGAACGACGCGCACATTCCCTGCGCCCCGGTGAAGACGGCGCGGGAGGTCGCGTACGATCCGCATCTCGAAGCGCGCGGCTTCTGGGTCGATGTCGAGCACCCGCGCCGCGGCAAGACCCGCGTGCCGATCTCGGCGATCCGCCTCCACGCCGGCGGCAAGTCGGAAATCCGCAGCCCGGCGCCGACACTCGGCCAGCATACCGACGCCGTGCTCGGTGAGTTGCTGGGCCTCAAGGCCGAAGAACTCACGCAGTTGCGCACCGACAAGGTCACCAAGCCGGTAACGTAGAAGAAGACTTGGTCCTCATCCGGACCGCGAGCGTCCCGCTCGCCTCATGAGCGAGCGGG
>CAMARK010000107.1 GCA_945860205.1 Reyranella massiliensis 521
TATCCCTGGATCGTGAAGGACGGCGAGAAGTGGCGCGTGGCTGAAGACGCTCACCGGCATGCCGGCCGTGGCGATGTCACCGGCCGCCGGCGCGCATGGCGAGATGTGCGGCATGATGGCGATCGCCGCGGCGCTCGAGGCCAAGGGCGAGCGGGCGCAGCGCAAGACCGTGCTGGCGCCGGAGTCCGCGCACGGTACCAACCCCGCGACGGCGGCGGCGCTTGGTTTCACGGTGAAGCCGATCCCGGCCAACGAGCGCGGCCGCGTCGATCTTGCGGCGCTGAAAGCGGCGCTCGGTCCCGATGTGGCGGCGATCATGCTGACCAATCCCAACACCTGTGGGCTCTTCGAGGGCGAGATCGTCGAGATCTCCAAGGCGGTGCACGCGGCGGGCGCCTACTTCTATTGCGACGGTGCCAACTTCAACGCCATCGTCGGCCGCGTGCGGCCGGGCGACCTCGGCATCGACTGCATGCACATCAACCTGCACAAGACCTTATCGACGCCGCACGGCGGCGGCGGGCCGGGCGCGGGGCCGGTGGTGCTGTCGGCGGCGCTGGCGCCTTATGCGCCCTATCCCTGGATCGTGAAGGACGGCGAGAAGTGGCGCGTGGCTGAAGACGGCGCCAAGGTCGAGGGTACGCCGCTCGGGCGCCTGAAAGCGTTCCATGGTCAGATGGGCATGTTCACCCGCGCGCTGGCCTACATCATGAGCCATGGCGCCGACGGGCTGAAGCAGGTCGCCGAAGATGCCGTGCTCAATGCCAACTATGTGATGGCGGCGTTGAAGGACGTCATGAGCCCGGCCTTCGAGGGGCCGTGCATGCACGAGGCGCTGTTCGACGACAGCTTCCTGAAAGACACCGGCGTCAGCACGCTCGACTTCGCCAAGGCGATGATCGACGAGGGCTATCACCCGATGACCATGTACTTCCCGCTGGTGGTGCATGGCGCGATGCTGATCGAGCCGACCGAGAGCGTGGCCAAGGAAGACCTGGACCAGTTCATCGGCGCCCTGCGCTCGCTCACCGCCAGGGCCAAGACCGGCACGGCAGCCGAGGCCTTCAAGGCGGCGCCGCTTTACGCGCCGCGCCGCCGCCTCGACGAGACCCTGGCCGCCCGCAAGCCGATCCTGCGCTGGAAGCCGTCGAACAACCCGCCGGAGACCGATCCACTGAAGCAGGCGGCCGAGTAGATGCGCGTCTTCACGACGCTGCCGCAGGAGGACCTGCGGAAAGTTGGTCCCGCTGCCCAGGCAATCGAGGCGGCGGGCTATACCGGTGTTAGCACGCAGGAGAACCGCCACGACCCGTTCCTGGCGCTGGCGGTGGCGGGCGTCGCGACCGGCAAGATCGAGCTGCACACCGGCGTCGCCATCTCGTTTCCGCGCTCGCCGATGGTCGCGGCCAATATCGGCTGGGATCTCGCGGCCAGCACCGGCGGGCGCTTCACGCTGGGCCTCGGCTCGCAGATCCGGGCGCACAACGAGAAGCGCTTCTCGGTGCCGTGGACCGCGCCGGCGCCGCGCATGCGCGAGTACATCCAGTCGGTGCGCGCGATCTGGGCGGCGTGGAAGGGCGACGGCAAGCTCGCCTATGAGGGCAAGCACTATCGCTTCACCCTGATGACACCCAACTTCGCGCCCGAGGCCTATGACGGTCCGGTGCCGCGCATTGGTCTCGCCGCGGTCGGCCCCTTCATGCTGAAGGTGGCGGCTGAAGAAAGCGATGGCGCCAAGCTCCACGTCTTCTGCACGCGCAAGTATCTCGAGAACAAGGTTATGCCGATCCTCTCGGAGGGGTTTTCCAAGACAGGACGCGCGCGGAAAGATTTCGAAATCTCGGGCGGCGGCTTCGTGGTCACCGGCAAGGACGACGAGGCGGTCCAGACGCTGTTCGACTGGGTGCGCTATCGCGTGGCCTTCTACGGCTCGACGCCGGCCTATTGGCCGGTGTTCGAGGAGCACGGGCTGGGCGATCTCGGCCGCAAGCTCAACGCCATGACCAAGGCCGGCCAGTGGAGCGAGATCGCGGCGGAAGTTTCGGATGACGTGGTGCACCTGTTCGCCGCGGTCGGCCGCCACGACCAGATCGCCAAGGCGATCGAGGGCCGCTTCGGCGGCCTGGTCGATTCTATCAGCGCCAGCGCCAATTCGTCCAAGCCGGCTGACCTGCCGCCCGACCTGCTGCAGGATATGGCCAGGATCCCGACGCTCTACAGACCATAAGAAAAAGCCCCCGCCTTGCGGCGGGGGCACCAGGTAGCCCGCGATTGATTTTGTGCGGGCGATGCGAATTTCGAAAAGGTTTAGTGCAGCCGTTTCGGCAGCTCGGCGATCGCCTCGTCGACCAGCGCTTGCGTGCGGCCCGAGCCGACCTGCTCGCGGAGCAGCGCGCGCGTGGCCGAGAGCGCCACATCGACGGCGGTGTCGCGCACCTGCTTGGTCGCCTGGGCCTCGGACTGGGCGATACGATCGAGGGCCTGCTGCTCGCGCAGCGCGACCGACGTTTCCAGGCTCGCGGCGGCCCGCGTTTGCATGCGCGCCGCTTCTTCGCGGGCCTGCTGGATGATGGCACCGCTTTCGGCCGCCGCCTGGGCGAGCGTGCGATCGGCTTCGGTCTTGGCCTTTAGCGCATCGGCGCGCAGCTGCTGGGCGTCGGCGAGTGCCTTGGCGATGGCCGAGGTACGCTTGTCGAGCATCTCCGTGATCTTCTTCCACAACACCTTGCCGGCGAGGGCAAAGAACAGGAAGAAGGCGACGGCGACCCAGAAGCCTGGATCGGAGAACAGACCACCCTTGCCGGCGTCGGCGCCGGCGGCCCAGGCAGTGCCGATCATCGGCCGGTCTCCTTCGTGGCGGCGGCGACCTTCGCTCCCAGTGCCGCGCCATCTGCCGGCTGACCGGCCAGCTTGGCATAGGCGCTCTGGGCGATCTCGCCCGCCATCTGTTCAAGGCCGGCCATGACGAGGTCGCGCTGTCCGGCGATGCGCTTCTCGGCCTCGGCGATGCGGCCGTTCAGCCGTTCGCCGAGTTCGCTGAAGCGCGCCGCGGCCACGCCACTGTCGGTTTCCGCCTGCTCGCGCTGCAGACGGCGCGATTCCTCGCGCGAGTCGGCCAGACGCTTCTCGTAGGCGGCGACCAGCGCCCGCGTGTCCTCGTTGGCCTTCTCGGCCGCGTCAAGGTCGCCCTGGATCTTGGCCTGCCGCTTGGCCAGCGTGTCGGAGATCGCGGGCACCGCGAGCTGCGACATCACCAGGTACAGCGCCACGAACGCGATCACGAGCCAGACGAGCTGTGGCGCGAAGCTGTGGAAGTCGAGCTGCGGCATGCCGGCGGGTTTTGCCGCCGCCGCGCCGCTCATCGCGAGCGAGGCAAGCCCCGCCGCTAGTGCGCTGTAGACCGGTGTACGCATGATCTTCAGTTCCAAGCCGGCTGGCTTAGAACACGAACAGGATCATGAAGGCGATGACCAGCGCGAACAGCGCCACGGCCTCGGTGAGCGCGAAGCCCAGGAGCACGTTGCCGAACACGCGGGGAGCGGCTTCCGGGTTGCGCAGCGCGCCGGCGACGAAGCTGCCGAAGATGTTGCCGATGCCGATGCCGACGCCGGCGAGAGCGATGGTGGCGAGGCCGGCACCGATGAGCTTGGCTGCAGAGGCGTCCATGGGATGTTCCTTTTGTTCGTTAGTGATGGAGGTGGATGGCGTCGTTCAGATAAAGGCAGGTCAGGATGGCGAACACGTAGGCCTGCAGGAAGGCGATCAGCAGTTCCAGGCCGGTGAACACCACGATGAAGGCGAGCGGTGCCCAGCCGCCGACGATGCCCAGCATGACCACGAAGCCGCCGAACACCTTCAGCATGGTGTGGCCGGCCAGCATGTTGGCGAACAGGCGGATCGACAGGCTGAAGGGGCGGATGAAGTAGGAGATGATCTCGATCGGCACCAGCAGGATCAAGAGCGCCCAGGGAACACCCTTGGGCACGAAGAGCGAGAAGAAGTGCGTCCCGTGGCGGACGAGGCCGATGATGGTGACGCCCACGAACACGAACAGCGCCATCGCGAAGGTGACGACGATATGGCTGGTCGGCGTGAACGAGTAAGGCACCATGCCCAGCACGTTGGCGAACAGGATGAAGATGAAGAGCGTCAGGATGAACGGGAAGTACTTCTTGCCCTGGTCGCCGACATTGTCGCGAACCATGTTGGCGATGAATTCGTAGCCCAGCTCGGCGACCGACTGCAGGCGGCCCGGCACCAGCGCCCGCTGGCGCATGCCGACCACGAACACGCCCGTTGCCAGAATGACGGCGATGATCATCCAGAGGGAGGAATTCGTGAATGAGGCGTCGAGGCCGCCGATCTTGAAATCGAGCAGTCGCTTGATCTCGAACTGCTCCATCGGGCTATGCATTTAGGCCTTCCCCACACTCAATCAACGCCAACAGATGGCGACGCTCAAAAACCGCCTTCAGGGCAAGCGCCGACTTTCGTCGTCGCCCTTCGCCGCCGCATCCGAATAGACCCGGATGGCGCGCCAAGCATTGTAGGCGCCTGCAACGAACCCCACCACGAGACCGGTCACCAAACCGAACGGCGTCCAGTCCTGCCAGCGGTCGAGCCAGTAGCCGAGGAACCCCCCGACCAAAAGGCCCGCGATCATATCCGCCAAGATACGATAGGCAACGCCCGTTTGCCGCTGCGACATTCCGCTCTTGTCGCTGGTCTGCGGCGGTTTTTCGACCTTTCCACGCGCCGTTTTCAGGCGGGCATCCAGATCGTCGACACGCCGGCGGTCGCCTACGGGATCGGGTGTTTCCATCGCTTCTGCCCTCGGACGACGTCGATAGCGACTATCCCCGCCATCCGCTTGCGGGCGGATGTCTAGGGGGTGGGTCGGGCCCTGTCAAGGAACCGATTCCCGTTGTTTGCCAAGCGGTTAGTGGCCTCCGCCGGAGCCTCCGGCAGCCTTCAAAACCGCGAAGGTCGCATCGCCATCGCGCTCCACCTGCGGCACCAGATCGACCTCCCAGTCGAGGTACTGACGCATCGCCGCCTCGACGTCCTGCTTGAAGTCGTAGGGCCGGTACCAGACGTCGGTCGGCGGATCGGCCATCCGGACATGGCCGGTCTCGAGCGCGAGCTTGGCGTCCCGCCAGGCCTGCAGGCCGCCGGCCAGGATCGCCACCGGCAGTCCGCCCGCCGCCACCTCGGCCTCCGACGCCGCCAGGGCCGCGATCTCGCCATCGGGCGAGGCCAGCACGATGCGGGTGACGCCCTTCTGTTGCGCCAGCATCTCCGGAATGGTCTTGGCCAGGTTGGCACGCACGGCGAACCACGCCCCCGGCACATGGCCGTCGCGATAGCGGAGGCTGGTGTCGAGATCGATTACCAGGCTCGCCGCGAGCGAGGTGTGCAGCTCGGCTGCCGTCAGCGACTTGGGCGTCGGCATCGTGAAGCCCTTGGGATAGCGGGGCTCGGCCTCGGTGGTGAGTTCGGTCGAGACCGGCTTGTGGCTGAGCACGTAGACCTCGTTCCAGCCCATCTGCACCAGCCAGTGCGCCGTCATCGTGGCGCGCACGCCGTCGTTGTCGTGCAGCACGATCGTGGCGTTGCGTGCCCCGACATATTGATCGGTCGCCTGCACGAGCTGGCCGCCGGCAGCATGCCTGAAACCTTTCAGGTGGCCCTGAGCGTATTCGGCGGGATCGCGCACGTCGAGACGATGGAGAGGACCGTCTTTCGCCTCGAGCTTGGCGAGGCCGGCCTTGTCGATCGTCTTGATGTTCATCTTCTGGGCGATGTTCGCCGCGGCGGCCTGCGCGAACTTGGCCGCCTCAGGGCCCTGCGGTCCGAAACTCTTGGTCTCGCCGCGCGCCACTTTCAGGCCGGCGAGGTGCCAGCCCATGGTGCCGTTCTTGAGCGCCATCACCTTGTTGGGGAGGCCGGCATTGATCAGCGACTGGGCGCCGATGATCGAGCGCGTGCGGCCTGCACAATTGACGACGACCAGCGTGTCGGGGCTCGGCACGAAATCTTTTACGCGATAGACGAGTTCTGCTCCGGGGCAATCGATGCCACCGGGGATCGACATGTTGGTGAATTCCGGCAGCGGCCGGGAATCGAGGATCACCATGTCGGCCTTTGAATCCAGCAGCTTCTGCACGTTGGCGGCGTCGATCCTGGGCGTGTCGTTGCCATGCTCGACCACTTCGCCGAAGGCCTTGCTGGGGACGTTGACGCCGGTGAAGACTTCGTAGCCTGCATCGCGCCACGCCTTCAACCCGTCCTTCACGACGGCGACATTGGTGTAGCCCAGGGTCGAGAGCTTTGCGGCAGCGCGCCCGGCACGGCCCAGCTGGCCTTCCTCGCCGCTGTCCATCAGCACGATGCGCGTATGCGGATCGGGCAGGAGGGCGAGCGCGCGCGGCTCCAGACGGGAGAGGGGAAGGGGCGTCGCGAACAGCGGATGGCCCTGGGTCGAGAACTCGCCTTCCTCGCGCACGTCGAAGAACGCGAAGATCTCTCCCGACTTCAGCATCGTCTTCACCTGCTGCACCGTGAGCAACGGTGTCAGGATCTTGGCCTTTGCCATGAAGCGCTTGGCGGTGCCGGTGGCCATGTCGACGCTGACGCGATCCGGCAGGTGTTCGAGGCTGAGGCCATAGAAGTGCAGGTGGAGCGCGTTGCCCGATCCCACCGGCGTCTCGATGTGGTGGAAGTCATCGGGCAGATAGGCGATGACGTCGCCGCGCTTCAGGGTCTTTTCCTTCGCCGGCGCCTCGCGCAACTGCACGACGCCCTCGCGCGCGCCGTTGTCGAGGCGCTCGTAGACCACGTTGCGCTCGGCGCCATGGACGCCGGCGATGATCGCCCAGGTCGTGTGATTATGCGGCGGCACTTTCTTGCCGGGCCCGCCCGCCGAGGCATAGAGCGCGAAACGATGGTCGGGGTCCTCGCTCAGGCGATAGATGCCGCCGTCGGGTCCGAGCGGGAATTCATCCTGGGGGAAGAGGTCGGCACGGCCGGCCAGCGACGACAGCAGGCCGCCGATTTTGCCGAGGGTGGCGGTGGTGACGCCGGCCTTTTCGATCAGGCGGGCTTCGTCGACCAGGCGCCGCACGGCGGCGGCACGCTCTTGATGCAGGTTCATTCGGTCCTCCGTTGGCCCCAGTATAGCCATCGGGCGCTTGTCGCCGCACGGCAAGTCCAACTACGGTAGGGCCATGAAAAAGATCCTTGCCGGCGTTCTGCTGGGCGCGGCGACCCTGATGGCGACATCTGTCCTGGCTCAGACGACGACCAAACCGCCCGCGAAGCCGGCGACGGCGGCCCAACCCGCGGCAGCCAAGCCCGCGGCGGCCACGGCTAAACCCGCCGTCCGGCCCGGCGCGCAGCCCACGACCCAGCCCCGCCGACCGGTCTTCGTGCCCGCAGCGCCGGTCATCGAGCTCGACGAGGCGTCCGTCGTGGCCGGCCTGCCGACCGTGCTCGACACCGAAAGCCGTGACCGTTACCGGCGCATCTTCCAGGCCCAGGCCGCCGGCCAGTGGGGCCAGGCCGACGCCGAGATCGCCAAGCAGACCGACAAGACACTGATGGGCTATGTCGGCGCCCAGCGCCTGCTGAGCCAGGGCTATCCGGCGCGCTACGACGAACTCGCCACCTGGCTTCAGGAGTACAACGACCACCCGGACGCGCCGACGATCTACAAGCTGGCGCTCGCCCGTCGCACGCCGGGCGGCGCTGCGCTGACGCCGGCGAGTTTCGTGGGCTTCACGCCGGGCTCGCCGAGCTTTGCCGCGGCCCGCACCGTGACCGGCGGCGACGCCTCGCAGGCCGCCGAACTCCGCTCGCGTTTGCAGCACATGATCGACGACGGCGGCTTCAACGCTGCCTTTGTCCTGCTCGACCGCAAGTCGACCGCCGACACGCTGGGGCCGCAGGAAACCGAGCTGTGGCGCGGTCGTATCCGCACCCGCGCGCTCGAGGCCGATTCGCAGCGCACGTTGCAGGTTCCGGTCGAGATCGGCCTGCCGCCCGATGCCAACTGGAACGCCGCCATGTCGGCTTTCACCCGCGGCAACATGGCCGAGGCGGCGCGCCGCTTCGAGCTGGTGGCCGACGCGCCGCCCGACCGTGCTTCGTCCTGGACACTCTCCGCCGGTTCGTTCTGGGCCGCGCGGGCCAACCTGCTGGCGGGCAATCCGCAGAAGTTCGCGCCCTATCTCAAGCGCGCCGCGCTGCATGGCCGGACCTTCTATGGCCTGGTGGCGCAGAAGGCGCTCGGCATGCAGATCGCGCCGGACTGGAAGGTGCCCGAACTCGATCGCCGCAAGGCCGACCTGCTGCGCGGCGACCGCACCGGCAAGCGCGCGCTCGCCCTGTTGCAGCTCGGCGCCACGACGGCCGCCGAGCGCGAGCTCTACGCCGGCTCGATCGATGCCGACCCGCAATATGTCGAGGCCGTGCTGGGCCTCGCGGAGAAGGCGGCGCTGCCCGGCCTCTCGGTGCGCGTCGGCAACGCCAACTGGGATCAGCGCCATAGGATCGCGGGCTACGACGGCGCGATGTATCCGATCCCGCCGTGGCAGCCCGCGGGCGGCTTCACCGTCGACCGCGCGCTGGTCTACGGCTTCATGCGCCAGGAATCGGCGTTCAATCCCAAGGCGCGCTCCTATGTCGGCGCCATGGGGCTGATGCAGCTGATGCCCAGCACCGCGCGGCTGGTGGCGACCCGCTACATCCCCGACCACGGCGCCGGCAATCCCTACGAGCCCGCGACCAACGTGGCACTTGGACAGGCCTACATCGCGCAGCTTCTCAGCGACACCGACAACAACCTGGTGCGGACCACGGCCGGCTACAACGGCGGGCCGGGCAACGTAATGAAGTGGGACGGCTCGCTGAACGCCGGCCAGGATCCGCTGCTCTACATCGCCTCGATCCCGCTCCACGAGACGCGCGACTTCGTGCAGCGCGTGCTGGCGAACTACTGGCTCTACCAGGTCCGCCTCGGCCAGCCGACGCCGTCGCTCGACCAGATCGCGGCCCACGAATGGCCGCGCTACGCTGCCCAGGACACGCGGCGTTGACGGTGCCGACAATGTGACCATATCATATGGTCATATTGTCAACCGGGTCCGACCAATGGACAGGAAGATCAACGCCTCGACCTTCAAGGCCCAGTGCCTCGCCCTGATCGACGAGGTCGCCGAGAGCGGGCAATCCATCACCGTCACCAAGCGCGGCAAGGCGAAGGTGCAGATCGTTGCCGTGCGCGAGAAGCCGAAGAGCCTTTGGGGGGCAACCAAGGGCACATTCAAGATTCTTGGGGACATCGTCGGCCCGCTCGACGAAGGCTACGACGAGGATCGCGAATGGCGAAACTACACTGGACAGTTCGATGACCCTCCTGCTCGATACGCACACGATCCTGTGGTTGACCGAACAGGTTCCCCGCCTCGGAAAGGCGGCAAGAAGGGATTGCGACGCCGCGCTAGAAAGCAGTGACCTCGTCGTTCCGAGCATCATCTTTTACGAGGCAGGACGCCTGTTGAAGCGCGGTCGGGTCTCTGGGCCATCCTCTGTTCGTGACTGGCGGGCTCGCCTCCTGAGGCTGGGTGTTCGCGAGGTTCCGGTGTCGGCAGAGATCGCTATGCGTGCTTCCGAGTTAGACGATCTGCACGGAGATCCGGTTGACCGCATCATCATCGCCACTGCCCTCGTAGAGGACGCAGTATTGTTGACAGCCGACCGCCCAATACTCGCGTGGCCTGGCAAATTGAAGCGCCAGGATGCGCGTCGCTGAGGGGATGGAAAAACAATGCTGCCGCTGGCGGGAATAAAGGTCGTCGAGTTCTGCCAGGTCCTGGCGGGGCCTTATTGCGGCATGCTGCTGGCCGACATGGGCGCCGAGGTGATCAAGGTCGAGCCGCCCGAGGGCGACATGATGCGCCAGTGGCCGCCCATCAACGACGGCTACAGCGAGAATTTCGCCTCGATCAATCGCAACAAGCGCTCAGTCGTGCTCGATCTCAAGAATCCCGCGCACAAGGCGGCGGCGCGCCGGCTGGTGCTCTCGGCCGATGTCGTGCTGGAGAACAACCGGCCGGGCGTGATGGATCGCCTTGGCCTGGGCTACGAATCGTTCGCCAAGGAGAAGCCCGGTCTCGTCTATTGCTCGATCTCGGCTTTCGGACAGAGCGGGCCGCGCTCAGCCGAGGGCGGCTTCGACGTCACGGTGCAGGCGATGAGCGGCATCATGAGCGTGACCGGCGAGCCCGACGGCGCGCCGGTGAAGTGCGGCGTGCCGGTCTCCGATACCGGCACCGGGCTCTATGCCGCCTTCTCCATCGTCTCGGTGCTGCGTCGCGTGGCGGGCGGCGGGGCGGGCGCGCATATCGATGCCTCGATGCTGGGCTGCAGCCTCGGCATGGCGGCGCTGCAGACCAGCGAGTATTTTGGCACCGGCCGCGACCCGAAGAAGCTCGGCTCCGCGCATCCGCGCAACGCGCCCTACCAGGCTTTTAGGGCAAGTGATGGCCATTTCGTGATCGCCGCCGGCAACAACAAGCTTTGGGAATCAGTGACCCAGGTCGTGGGCCGGCCTGATCTACTCGAAGACTCGCGCTTCAAGACGACCGTCTTGCGGGCCGAGCATCAGGTGGCGCTAAAAGATCTGCTCGAAGTCGAGTTTGCCAGGCAGGGCGTCGACCATTGGCTCACGGCCTTCGAGAAGGCCGGCGTCCCGCAGGGCCGCATCAATACTTATAGCCAGATCCTGGCCGACCCGCAGGTCCAGCACATGGGCTGGGTCGAGGAGATGGAGCTGCCGTCGGGTGTGAAGACGAAGACGTTCGGCATGCCCGTGAAAATTTCCGGCACCGACCTCAGCAAGCGGCGTGAACCGCCGGCGCTCGGTGCCGCCACCGATTCTGTGCTGGGCGTCGCGCTGAACAAGGCGGCCGAATGAGCGTGGACCGCCTGCGCCGCTTCATCGGGGACATGACCTCCCTGGTCGGCGGCGCATGGCAGGACAAGGACGAGGCGGCGACCATCGAGGTCGGCGCCAAGCTGCTGGCCGAACTCGTGCGGCACGACGACTGGCTGCCCGAGTCGATGGCCAGGTGCCCGCCGCACGGCTATGCGCAGAACCTGCTGTGGTGCGATCCGTTCGAGCGCTTCTCGCTGGTGAGCTTCGTCTGGGCGCCGTCGGCCTGCACGCCGGTCCACGATCATCAGATGTGGGGGCTGGTCGGCATGCTGCGCGGCTCGGAGACATCGCAGCGCTTTACGCGCGATCCGGCAACGGGCGCGCTGGCGATGGGAGAGTGTTCGACGCTGGCGCCGGGTGATGTCGAGGCGCTGCTGCCGGCGCTCGGCGACATCCACCAGGTGACGAATGCCTTGGCCGACTGCGGCTCGATCAGCATCCACGTCTATGGCGGCAACATCGGCGCGGTGCGCCGGCACACGTTCGATGTCACGAGCGGCGAGGCCAGGCTATTCGTGTCGGGCTACACCAACCGGGAGCTGCCGAACCTGTGGGATCGGTCGGCGGAGGTGAGGACCCTCACAAGCTAATGCTTGTGCGGATGAGGGTGAGTGGGATCCACCCAGTAAACCTCTTCGACTTTCTCGGCCGGCGTAATGTCGATGTTGATCGCCACCGCCTCGTTGTCCGAGCGGACCAGCACGCATTCCAGCGGTTCGGTCTCCGAGGCATTGATCTCCTGGTGCGGCACGTAGGGCGGCACATAGATGAAGTCGCCGGGCCCCGCCTCGGCGATGAACTGGAGCTGGTCGCCCCAGCGCATGCGCGCCTTGCCCTTCACGACATAGATCACGCTCTCGAGATGGCCGTGATGATGGGCGCCGGTCTTGGCATGGGCGTGGATGGTGACCGTGCCGGCCCACAGCTTCTGGGCGCCGACGCGGGCGAAATTGATGGCCGCAGCGCGGTTCATGCCCGGCGTCTGGGCGGTGTTGGTGTCGAGCGAGCCAGCGGGGATGACGCGGACGCCATCATGTTTCCAATCGGTCATGCCTCCGATTTAGGCCGCCGACCTCGCCTCGGCAAGGTGCCGGCTGTAGAATGAGGCCATGAACCGTATCGATGAGAGCAAGCCGTTCAAGCCGGTGAACATCGCCGTGCTGACGGTTTCCGACACCCGCACGCTCGAAACCGACAAGTCGGGCGACACGCTGGTCGAGCGCATCGCGCGCGACGGCCATGTGCTGGCCGACCGCGCCATCGTCACCGACGACGTGGCGATCATCCGCGCCCAGGTGAAGAAATGGATCGACGATCCCAGGGTCGAGGTCGTGATCACCACCGGCGGCACCGGCGTCACTGGCCGCGACGTCACGCCCGAGGCACTGGAGGCGCTGTTCGAGAAGAAGATCGAAGGCTTCGGCGAGACCTTCCGCTGGATCTCCTTCCAGAAGATCGGCACCTCGACCATGCAGAGCCGCGCCACCGCGGGCTTGGCCAACGCCACCTATATCTTCGCGCTACCCGGCTCGACCGGCGCCTGCAAGGACGGTTGGGACGACATCCTGCGCCAGCAGCTCGACATCCGCTTCCGGCCCTGCAACTTCGCCGAGCTGATGCCGCGCCTCAACGAAGGCAAGATGCCGCGGAGCGGGTGAAGCACCCTTCGCGCCGAGTGGCTAGAGTGGCTTCACCATGCGGATCGTCTCGCGCTCGAAGCCGCCGCGTCGATAGAAGTCGATGGCCCGGCGGTTGTCAGCGAACACGTCGAGACTGAGCAATCGATAGCCACGC
Source organism: Reyranella massiliensis 521 (assembly GCA_945860205.1). Taxonomy (GTDB): domain Bacteria; phylum Pseudomonadota; class Alphaproteobacteria; order Reyranellales; family Reyranellaceae; genus Reyranella; species Reyranella massiliensis_B. The sequence continues at coordinate 12,791 of CAMARK010000107.1, forward strand.
GCGCGCGCCCAATCCTCGGCCGCTTCCATGAGGCGACGCGCAACGCCCGTTCCCTCGGCGCCCTTGTCCAGCGCCAGCAGCGAGACGTAACCGCAGGGCTCGTCCGATACGCCGTCCTTGCCCGGCCTCACATGGATATAGCCGAGCCGTCGCCCGTCTGCGGTCTCCGCGATCAAGGTCGAGGCGCCTTCGAGTTCGGCGGGCGAGAAGGTCGCCGCCATGTAGCGGTCCTGGAAGCCCTCCATGGCGGCGAGGTCGTGCCACGAGGGACCGGGCACGCCGGACAGGCGCGGCGAGAGACCCGATACGAAGGTGGCGTCGGAGGGCAGGGCCTGCCGGATGGTGATTGCTGACAATGACTGCATGATCATTGAGCTATAGCGGCCTTGTGTGGCACGACTATGCTTGACTCGTTCCCTGTTTGTTCTAAGAGTCGGTCCCATGAGGCCGACCGCTCCCCCGGACTATCCCGACGATCCGATCGCCGAGCCCGTGCACAAGGGCCGCGGCGCGCTGTCGAACGAGACCAGCCGCTACGACACCGAGAAGCGCGTCCGCACCACCGACGGCTGGGAGGCCGAGGTCGCCGCCGCGGCGGAGGACGACGAGCTGCCGCCGCTGCGCACGATCCTGACGCGTGACGCCACGCGCACCATCATCGCGCGCAACAATTCGCCCGACATCGGCTTCGACCGCTCGATCAATCCCTATCGCGGCTGCGAGCACGGCTGCATCTACTGCTTCGCCCGGCCGACCCATGCCTATCTCGGCCTCTCGCCCGGCCTCGATTTCGAGACCAAGATTCTCTTCAAGCCCGAGGCCGCCAAGCTGCTCACGGCCGAACTCGCGGCGCCCAAGTACAAGTGCGCGGTGATGGCGATGGGCACCAACACCGATCCCTATCAGCCGGTCGAGCGCGATCTCAAGGTGACGCGCCAGATCCTCCGCGTGCTGAGCGACTTCAACCATCCCGTCGGCATCGTCACCAAAAACCATCTCGTGACGCGCGACATCGACATCCTGGCCGACATGGCCCGGCGCAATCTCGCCGAGGTGTTCCTGTCGGTGACGACGCTCGACAAGGATCTCGCCCGCGCGATGGAGCCGCGGGCGTCCGCCCCGCCCCGCCGCCTCGATGCGATCCGGGCGCTGGCAACCGCCGGCATACCGGCCGGCGTCATGACGGCGCCGATGATCCCGGGCCTGAACGACCACGAGATGGAAGCGATCCTCGATGCCGCCGTCGATGCCGGTGCGACCCGCGCCGGCTACGTGCCTCTGCGTTTGCCGCTCGAGATCAAGGAGCTGTTCGAGGAGTGGCTGAAGACGCACCGGCCCGACCGCGCCGAGCGCGTGCTGTCGCTGATCCGCCAGATGCGCGGCGGCAAGCTCTACGATGCCGAGTTCGGCAGCCGCATGCGCGGCGAGGGCCCGCTCGCGATCCTGCTGAGCCAGCGCTTCGCCGCCGCCGTAAAACGCCTCGGCCTCAACCGCCTCGGCGTCAGGCTCGACACCTCCGCCTTCCATGTCCCGGAATCCGCCCGCACGGCCCTGGTCGACGCCAAGCGCGACGCGCGGCAGATGCGGCTGCTCTGAGCACCGATTATTTGTCGTCGGCCGGGGGCAGGGGGCCTTTGGAGGGGTCGACATAGTGAAATCCGCCACAGGCAAGGCACTGGACCATTTCAACGCGACTCTTGCCGTCCTCTGACGTCGTGTCTTCGGAGGTCAGGCCTTGAACATTCGTGCCCGTGATCGGGCAAAAGTAGAGGAATGGCCTCGCCATTTTCTTTTCTTTAACTCCCGCTGCCTAGCCGATGAGGAGCAGGAGGCGATGAACCTGGCGCTCCCGGCTTTCGTGTGACAGCTGGTCGAGTGGCCGGGCTTTGGGGACCGGCTCGCCGTTGATGACCATTTCCCTC
>CAMARK010000108.1 GCA_945860205.1 Reyranella massiliensis 521
CGAGATTCACCCCTTCCAGACCGTCGACAAGGACCGGATCGAAAAATTCGATCCCAAGGGCATCATCCTCTCCGGCGGCCCGGCCTCGGTGATCGAGGGCCAGGCGCCCTCGGCCCATCCCGCCATCTTCGCCGCCAAGGTGCCCGTTCTGGGCATCTGCTACGGCGAGCAGACCATGGCCAAGGAGCTGGGCGGCACGGTCGAGAGCGGCCACCACCGCGAGTTCGGCCGCGCCGAGGTCGAGGTCAAGGGCCAGTCGGCCCTGTTCGACGGCGTCTGGGCCCCCGGCGACCGCCGCCAGGTCTGGATGAGCCACGGCGACCGGGTGACCAAGCTGCCGCCCGGCTTCAGCGTCATCGCCGCCAGCGACAACGCCCCCTTCGCCGCCATCTCCGACGAAAAGCGCGGCTATTACGGCGTACAATTCCACCCCGAGGTGATGCACACGCCCGACGGCGCCAAGCTGCTGCGCAACTTCGCGCTGAAAATCGCGGGCGCCACCGGCGACTGGACCATGGCCGCCTTCCGCGAGCGCGCCATCGCCCAGATCCGCGCCCAGGTCGGCAAAGGCAAGGTGATCTGCGGCCTCTCCGGCGGCGTCGATTCCTCGGTCGTGGCCGTGCTGTTGCACGAGGCGATCGGCGACCAGCTCCAGTGCGTGTTCGTCGACCACGGCCTGCTGCGCAAGGACGAGGGCGCCGAGGTCGTGCGCCTGTTCCGCGACAGCTACAACATCCCGCTGATCCACGCCGACGCCTCGGAGATTTTCCTCAAGGCGCTGGCCGGCGTCACCGACCCGGAGCAGAAGCGCAAGACCATCGGCGCGCTGTTCATCGACGTGTTCGACGCCGAGGCGAAGAAGATCGGCGGCGCCGATTTCCTCGCCCAGGGCACGCTCTATCCCGACGTGATCGAATCGGTCTCCTTCACCGGCGGCCCCTCGGTCACCATCAAGAGCCATCACAATGTCGGCGGGCTTCCGGCGCGCATGAAGATGAAGCTGGTCGAGCCCTTGCGCGAGCTATTCAAGGACGAGGTGAGGGCGCTCGGCCGCGAGCTCGGCCTGCCGGCCGACCTCGTCAACCGCCATCCGTTCCCCGGCCCCGGCCTCGCCATCCGCATCCCGGGCGACATCACCAAGGAGAAGCTCGACCTCCTGCGCGAGGTCGACGCCGTCTATCTCGACGAGATCCGCAAATCCGGCCTCTACGACGAGATCTGGCAGGCCTTCGCGGTGCTGCTGCCGGTGCGCACCGTGGGCGTGATGGGCGACGGCCGCACCTACGACCAGGCCTGCGCGCTCCGCGCCGTCACCTCGACCGACGGCATGACCGCCGACTACTACCCGTTCGAGCACGCGTTCCTCGGCCGCGTCGCTGCCCGCATCATCAATGAATGCCCCGGCATCAACCGCGTGACCTACGACATCACGAGCAAGCCGCCGGGCACGATTGAGTGGGAGTGAACTAGCATCGCTTCGCGCTTGGCATCTAGAAACCTCCATTTCGGCGTGCCGCACAACCAGTGAGCATGACTACACCCAGGAGTGCCTTCCCATCGATTGAGCGCGTCGTCGTCGACCCGACGCAGATCGCAGCGTTCACGAACGAAGAAGATTTCATGGAGCTGGCGTTCAACCTGCTCCGAGAGGTGACTTCCTACACGGGCTTGGCAGCCGGCACCCTTGGCCCAAAGCCGGCATGGACTCGAGATCAGGCTGCCGTAGGCGGCAACATGGTGCGATTGTCCAAGCTGCTCTCTGCTTTTCTTGACCAGACACAGCAAAGACGACCTGAGACGAGCACGATCCTCAGCCGGTTGACATTCGAGACAATCGTCAATGTTCGGTACCTAATCGCCAACTTTGGCCCGGAGCTGGCCGCCGATTATCGTAGGTACTCTCTGAGGCACGAGCGGCGGCTGTGGGACGTGATCCAAGCCAATATCAAGGCACGGGCTGGGGTGGTGCTGCCCATTGAGGATCGCATGATGAAGTCGATTGATCGGGCAGCTCGGTTCTCCGGCTTCGAGATCGAATCCATCGATCTGAAGGCGAAGGGGCCCTGGGGCGGGAAAGATCTGCGCCAGAAGGCAGAGGCCGTCGGCCTTGATGGGCTGCATTACCTCGCGGCGTTTGGCGGCATGTCTCACAACGTGCACGGCGCCTGGTTCGACCTACAGCAGTACCACTTAAAGGAAGCCGGGGAGGACGCGTTCACCCCCAAACTCGAATGGGGAAGGCCGCGCCCGCAACCGCTGTTCGCGCTGGGAACACTTTCGCTGGATGCTGTGGCCGACTTCTTCAATTTCATCGGAGGCGACGAAACGCTGGCACATATGCAGGACAAGCTGGACGACTTGATGGGTCGACTGCATCGAGCGAGCGAGGCGCATGAGGCGTACTTGGTCGGCAAGACCTGGCCAGAGATTTGATCGCGAATTCCTCGGCATCCCGATCCGCACCGTCGACCAGCTCCTCACTACCGAAGCGCGGGCGGTGTAACCGGACTCTCTTCCCTTTCTTTCCCTCCCCTGACGGGGGAGGGCAGGGAGGGGGACTCTTTGCTGGGAGCGCGCCACTCCAGTGGCGCCTTTCTGTCATCCCGAGCGCAGCGAGGGATTTCCAGGCGGTTCTCTCTACGGGCTCACTTCTGTGTACCCCGCCACGGGGTCACTCGATCCCGCATTCCTTGTTCGTAACGGCGGCCGCTGCCCTGCGATTTCCTTGCCGGAAGCAGCCATTCGTCCATGTTCCGGTGAAGGTTTCGCCGTCGGTCCGTCGATAAAGCGTGCCGGACCCGTTCGGCTTGCCATCGCGCCACTCACCCTCGAAGCGGTTGCCGCTCGGCCAAGTGTGCACACCCCGACCGTTCTCGCGGTTGTCGCGCCACTCACCCTCGTAGCGACTGCCGTCTGTCCACGTAAACACGCCCCGGCCGTTCCTCTGGTCGTCGCGCCACTCACCCTCGTAACGGTTGCCGCTCGCATACGTGTACAGGCCCCGGCCGTTTGCCTTGCCGTCGCGCAGCTCGCCCTCATACCGCGCGAATGGCTGGCCGGCCTGGAACGCCTGCACTACCCCGCGCCCTTGTGCGAGCCCGTTCTGACAACCGCCCGACCAGGTGACGGTTCTCGCTGGGTTGGGGTTGAGGCTCCAGACACGACATCCGGTCTTGGCGTCTGCGATCCATCCGGGTTGCGGGTTTTGTGCAGCCACAGGAAACGCGACCAGAAACAGCGCGATCAAGCAGAGTCGTGCATTCATGCAAACTCCCGGACCACCAAGGATAAGCGACTTGCCAAGTCAGAACAAGAAAGGACGCGAGTGAGCGCTGACTTCCATCCATTGCGAGCCCGAACGTCGGCTCAGGCAACCGGATTGCGACGAGACTCTGGACAGGTTTCTGGACAGAACGCGTTACATCCAGGCGTCCTCAAATAATCCGAGAAGGCCGTGAAAACACGGCATCGACCAGCCCTGCCCATCTGTAAAAGGGCTGGTCACAAACGTGTGGGACGCGGGCAGGGAGTTGGCCCGCGTCGCCCACGCCGCGTCGGCGTAGAGGAGGACAATCAGCCGCAAGACCGTGATCCGGCTGCGGCTTGCCTTGCCGCCTCTTCCCCGTCACCACAGCCCCCATGATTCGTCTCGATAACATCAGCAAGCAGAACGGCCATCAGATCCTGTTCATCGACGCGTCGATGGGCCTCCTGAAGGGCGAGAAGGTGGGGCTTGTCGGGCCCAATGGCGCCGGCAAGACGACGCTTTTCCGGATGATCGCCGGCCAGGAGCAGCCCGACGACGGCCAGGTGACGATCGATCCCGGCATGACGATCGGCTATTTCAGCCAGGACGTCGGCGAGATGTCGGGCCAGAGCGCGGTCGCGGCGGTGATGGACGGTGTCGGGCCGGTGAGCGCGCTCGCCACCGAGATGGCCGGGCTCGAGGCCGCGATGGCCGATCCCGACCAGGGCGACAGGATGGACGCCCTGGTGGAGCGCTATGGCGAGGTGCAGGCGCGCTTCGGCGAGCTCGACGGCTATGCGCTGGAGGCGCGCGCGCGGGAGGTGCTGGCGGGGCTGAGCTTCAGCCAGGAACGCATGGACGGCGACGTCGGGCTTCTCAGCGGCGGCTGGAAGATGCGCGTGGCGCTCGCGCGTATCCTCTTGATGCGGCCAGACGCCATGCTGCTCGACGAGCCCAGCAACCATCTCGATCTCGAAAGCCTGATCTGGCTGGAGGATTTCCTCAAGAACTACGAGGGCGCGTTGCTGATGACCTCGCACGACCGCGAGTTCATGAACCGCATCGTCGGCAAGATCATCGAGATCGACGGCGGCACGCTCATCACCTATTCGGGCAACTTCGATTTCTACGAGGTTCAGCGCGCCGTGGGCGAGAAGCAGCGCCAGGCGCAGTTCGAGCGCCAGCAGGCGATGCTGGCCAAGGAGATGAAGTTCATCGAGCGCTTCAAGGCGCGGGCGTCCCATGCCGCCCAGGTCCAGAGCCGGGTGAAGAAGCTCGACAAGATCGAGAAGGTGGAGCCGCCGCGGCGCCGCCAGTCCGTGCAGTTCGAGTTCCGCAGTCCGCCGCGCTCGGGCGACGACGTCGTGAGTTTCAGGGGCGTCCACAAGGGCTACGGCACGCAGCCGATCTATGCCGGTCTCGATCTCCGCCTGCGCCGCCAGGAACGCTGGTGCGTGCTGGGCGCCAACGGCGCGGGCAAATCCACGCTGCTGAAACTGGTGGCGGGCGAGACCGAGCCGGACGAGGGCACCGTGGCGCTGGGTGCCAGCGTGCGGATGGGTTACTTCGCGCAGCACTCCATGGATCTATTGGACGGCGACGACACGGTCTTCGAGTCGCTCGACGAGTCGTTTCCGCAGGCGGGCACCGGCGCGCTGAAATCGCTGGCCGGTTGCTTCGGCTTCTCCGGCGACGATGTCGAGAAGCCCTGCCGCGTTTTATCTGGAGGTGAGAAGGCGCGTCTGGTCATGGCCAAGATGCTGTTCGACCCGCCGAACTTTTTGGTGCTCGACGAGCCGACCAACCATCTCGACATGGCCACCAAGGAGATGCTGGTCGCGGCGCTCCAGGATTTCGAGGGCACCATGCTGTTCGTCTCCCACGACCGCCATTTCCTCGCCGCGCTGTCGAACCGGGTCCTCGAACTGACCCCCGACGGCGTTCACCAGTACGGCGGCGGCTACACGGAATATGTCGCCCGCACCGGCCAAGAAGCGCCGGGGCTGCATCCGGGGTCGTAGAAGGGCTCATGAAGCTGGTCTCGCCATCCGCCCGGCACGATCGAGGGGGAGTGAAGGGGCGCCGGCGCTCGTCGCGCGTGGACTTCTGATGACCAGCGTTCGCCATCTCATCCTGGTCCTGGGCGATCAACTGACACACACGCTCACCAGCCTTGCCGCCGGCGACCCCGCGCGCGATCGCATTCTCATGGCTGAGCTTCATGACGAGGCGACCTATGTGCGCCATCACAAGAAGAAGATTGCCTTCGTCTTTTCCGCCATGCGCCATTTCGTCCAGGAACTGCGGGCCCTCGGCTGGACGGTCGACTATGTGACGCTGGATGCGCCCGACAATCGGGGCAGCTTCACAGAACAACTGGGTCAGGCCATCGTCCGCCACCGGCCGGAACGCGTTGTCGTCACCGAGGCCGGAGAATGGCGCGTCACGCAGATGCAGGAGAGCTGGCAGGCGCGCTTTTCGGTTCCGGTCGACATCCTGCCGGATGACCGCTTCCTGTGTTCGCCCGCGGCGTTCGAGAAATGGGCCGCGGGCCGCAAGCAGCTTCGCATGGAGTATTTCTACCGCGACATGCGGCGCAGGACGGGGCTGCTGATGGACGGCGATCAGCCGGTGGGCGGCAAATGGAACTTCGACGCGGAGAACAGAAAGGCGGTTGAAACCGATCTGTTCATGCCGCGCCCCGGCGGGTACGCGCCCGATGCCGTCACCCGGGAGGTGCTGGCGCTGGTCGAGGCCCGCTACGGCAGCCACTTCGGAGATCTTGCGCCGTTCTGGTTCGCCGTCACCCGTGTCGATGCCGAAGCGGCGTTTGCGGCCTTCGTGAAGAGCGCGCTGCCGAACTTCGGCGACTACCAGGACGCGATGCTGGCGGGCGAACCCTTCCTCTATCATGCCGTCATCGCGCAATATCTGAACTGCGGCCTGCTCGATCCTCTGCGCGTCTGCAGGCAGGTCGAGGCCGCCTGGCGAGCGGGCACAGTGCCGCTGAACGCGGCGGAAGGCTTCATCCGCCAGATCATCGGCTGGCGCGAGTATGTACGCGGCATCTACTGGCTGAAAATGCCCGGCTACGATCGCAATAATTTCTTTGGTCACACGCGCCCGCTTCCGGATTTCTACTGGACGGGCGAAACCAGCATGGCCTGTGTGAAGGCGGCGGTGACGCAGACCAAGGAGCAGGCTTACGCCCATCATATCCAGCGGCTGATGGTCACTGGCAATTTCGCGATGCTGGCCGGGATCGATCCGCACGCGCTGCATGAATGGTATCTGAGCGTCTATGCCGACGCCTATGAATGGGTGGAATTGCCGAACACGGTCGGCATGAGCCAGTTCGCCGATGGCGGCCTGCTCGCTTCGAAACCCTATGCGGCCAGCGGCGCCTATATCAATCGCATGTCGAACTACTGTGGAACGTGCCGCCACGATGTGAAGCGGAGGACAGGCGTGGAAGCCTGTCCTTTCAACGCGCTATATTGGGATTTCATCGCCCGGCATCGCGGCAAGATCAGCCGCAATCCCCGGATGGCCCAGATGGTCCGCACCTACGAGAATTTTCCGGTCGACGAGCAACAACGGATCGCCGAGAGCGCCGCCACCTTTCTGGCGAGCCTGTGATCGCCAAGAAATATACGAAAGCCAACTTGCCCCAGAAAATCTGTGCGGCCTGCGGCAGGCCGTTTGCCTGGCGCAGGAAATGGGCGCGCGATTGGGACGATGTCAAAACCTGTTCGGAACGCTGCAAAGGTGATCTGCGCCGAAAGAACAACAAGGCATCGCAATAGATCGCGAGGCTTCTGTTGGCGGAAATCCGTCCGGGCTTGGCATTCTGTGGAAGGCCGTGGCGGTTCAGACGGGCATCTCGCTGGATTAGGCCGCGGCGAAGAAACGCCGTCCGTGCAATGGCCGCCTGAGCGTCGCCTCTTCGACCAGGTATTCATCCTTCCTGCCGCCCGCTAAGGTCGGGTGATGGGCGCGGGACGTTCACACGGGCCACCGCCGGGAACGACCGCCGGCGGGCGGCATAGATCGAGCCTCCGGTGGGCGCTGGCGCTCACGGCATCGTTCGTCGGTGTCGAGGTTGCGGGCGGCCTGCTGACGGGCAGCCTGGCGCTGCTGGCGGACGCGGCCCACATGCTGACCGACGTCGGCGGCCTCGCGCTGGCACTGCTGGCCATACACTTCGCCGAACGTCCGGCGACGCCGCAGAAGACCTACGGCTACGTGCGCATGGAGGTGTTGTCGGCGCTGGCCAACGCGACGGTCCTGCTGCTGCTCACCGTCTACATTCTTTACGAGGCCTGGCAGCGGTTCCGGAACCCGCCCGAGATCCTGAGCGGGCCGATGCTGGCGGTAGCCGGCCTCGTCGTCAATCTCATCAGCATGAAGCTCCTGATGGCGGGCGCGTCGGAGAGCCTGAACGTTAAGGGCGCCTATTTCGAGGCGCTGGGCGACATGCTGGGGTCGCTGGGCGTCATCGCCGCTGCGCTGATCGTGATGTTCACCGGCTGGACGCTGGCCGATCCGGTGGTCGGCGCCGGCATCGGGCTCTTCATCGTACCCCGGACATGGATGCTCCTGAAGCAGGTGGTCCACATCCTGATGGAGGGTACGCCGCCCGAGGTCGATCTCGGGCTGCTCGAGAAGAAGCTGCTCGAGATCGAAGGCGTGACCGCGGTCCACGATCTCCACGTCTGGACCATCACCTCCGGCCTCGATGCCATGAGCTGCCATCTCGTGGTGGACGACATGGCCCGGGCCGGGGCGACGCTCGCCAGCGCCGGTGAGGCGATGAGGTCCGAGTTCGGGCTCACCCACACCACCATCCAGATCGAGGACCAGGCCTTGCGTGACAACGAGCCGGCGACGCCGATATGACGAAATCCGTGACGCCCCCAGTGACCATCTACGGCATCAAGAATTGCGACACGATGAAGAAGGCGCGTGCCTGGCTCGACGCGCGCGACGTCGCCTATGCCTTTCACGATTACAAGATTGCCGGCGTCGAGCGCGATCTCCTCCTGATGTGGATGAAGGAAATTGGCTGGGAGACGTTGCTCAACCGCGCCGGCACGACCTTTCTCAAGCTGCCCGAAGCCGACAAGAACGGCCTCACCGAAGCCAAGGCCATTGCCCTGATGCTGGCCCAGCCCGCGATGATCAAGCGGCCGGTGCTGGACGTCGGCGGCCGGCTGCTGGTGGGCTTCAAGCCCGAGGTCTACGCCCGTGTTTTGGCTTAATTTCCCAACTTATGTCATAATTTTATTGATAAATATGATATACTTATATGATTTTGTTGACGTTGATTGGTAATTCGGCGAAAATGCCGCCAAACGCCCTCCCTTGGGCGACCAAGAATATTCGAGCGGCCAATTTCCCCTCAGAGGTTCGCACCATGTCCACCAAGTTCGCGTCCATCCTCCTGATTCCCCTGGCTCTGTCCGTGTCCGCCTGTGGCGACACCTGGGGCGAGCGTGCGGTTACCGGTGGCGGCATCGGCGCCGGTGCCGGCCTTGCGGTCGGCGCGATTGCCGGCTGGCCTCTGCTCGGCCCGGCCCTCGTGGGCGCGGCGCTGGGTGCCGGCATTGGCGCGGCGACGGCGCCGGAAAAGGGCAGCAGCCACTAGAACGCGCCGCGGTGGTCGTCGGGCAGCGTGCCTGACGACCCCCTGACATCCCGGCGTTATCCCAGCAGAAGCCGAAGTTTGCGGTCGAAGACGGCGAGCACGTCCTCGAGCGATTCGCCATGCGCGAGCTTGCGCGGCCCGTTGTAAACCACATAGCCGCCCTGGGCCCCGTTCGGGACCTTGGCGATGGCGAACAGCGGCTGCTCCGAGGTGTGGCGGAAGATCGAGAAGATCGCCATGCCGGGCCGGAAGTCGATGGCATAGTCCCGCCACTCTCCCGATGCCACCCGCATGCTGTAGAGGCCGAGCAGGCGGGACAATTCCCGACGATCGAATGAGACAATCCGACGCCGGGCCCGTTGGTCGGCCAAACGGTAGAGATTGGTCATGCGATGGCGGCTCGAACCATGTCGTTGGGTCCAATTGTTACAGATGGACAAGGGCCGGTAAAGCACTCGAAACGCAGCCCAAAATCACCCTGGGCCGAGGTTTGCCAAAACCAGGGTAGGGGGCTATGAACCGCCGCTGAAGCTGTTGATATTTCGCGATAATTCCGAGGGTACCACCGTGTCCGATTCCGCCGCCTTTCAGGAAGTCGACGAGGCCGTCCGCAAGGACGAACTCAGGGAATGGTGGGACCGCTGGGGCACCTGGGTGGTGGCCGGCGCCGTCGCCGTGGTGGTCGCGGTGGCAGGCACCGTCGGCTGGCGCCAGTACGACGCAGGCCAACGTGCCGCCGCCAGCATCGCCTACTCGACCGCGCTCGCCAAGATCGCGACCGACCCCGCCGCCGCCCGCGCCGACCTCGAGAAGCAGGCGGCAGAGGCGCGCGCACCCTACCGCTCGCTGGCCGCGCTGATTGTCGCTCAACTGCAGCCCACGCTGGAGGAGCAGGTCACGGCCCTTGCGGCCGTCGGGCCCAAGCTGTCGGGCGCTGAACTCGCCGATCTCGCCACCGTGATCGCGGCCCTGAAGAGCGTCGACACGTCCAAGGCCGACGAGATGGCGGCCCGGCTGGAGCCGCTGGCCGGTCCCGACCGGCCGTTCCGGATCAGCGTTCGCGAGGTCCAGGCGCTTGCGGCTGCCCGGAAGGGCGACGCCAAGCGAGCCCGCGAACTGTGGGGCGAGATCGCCAAGGATCCGGGCACGCCCCAGGGCGCCGCGCAACGTGCGTCGGCGATGCTCAATCTCTATGCCGCCGCCGAAGCGAAGTAGAATGGGGCAAAGTAGCATCATGTCGGGCGTATCGCGCGTGAGCGGTCTGCGGCGGATCCTTCTTGTCGGTGGCATGCTCGCCGTCTCGTTGACCGGATGTGAATCGGTGTCCGAGACCTTCGACAACGTCTTCGGCAGCTCCAAGGTGCCGCTGACGGGCGAGCGCATCGCGGTCTTCGGCGATCGCGGCGAACTCGAGCCCGACAAGGATATGGCGAACGTGCAGATCGTGCTGCCGGCGCCGGTGGTCAACGACTCGTGGCCGCAATCCGGCGGCTTCGCCAACTACGCCATGCAGCATCTCGCGGTCAGCGACTCGCCGCAGATCATCTGGACGGCCGATGTCGGTGCCGGGTCGTCGTCGTCGCGCATTCTCACGGCCCCACCGATCATGGCCGAGGGCAAGGTCTTCGCCAAAGATGCCCAAAGCACCGTCTCGGCGTTCGACGCCGACACCGGCAAGCTGATCTGGCGGGTCACCCTGGCGCCCGACAAGGCGCGCGATACCGACGAGTTCGGCGGCGGCCTTGCCTACTACGGCGGCCGGCTGTTCGTGACCACGGGGTTTGCCAGCGTCTTCTCGCTCGATCCGAACGACGGCAAGGAACTCTGGGCCTCGTCGGTCAGCGCGCCGGTGCGCGGCGCACCGCTGGTGTTCGGCGACCGCGTCTTTGCCATCAGCATCGACAACAGGATCCAGGCGCTGGCCGCCGTCGACGGCTCGGACCTCTGGCAATACACCGCCCTGCAGGAAATCGCGGGCTTCGTCGGCGGCACCAGCCCGGCCGGTTCGGGCGAGTATGTCGTGGCGCCCTTCAGCTCCGGCGAGCTGGTCGGCCTGCGTCTCGATAATGGCCGGCCGCTCTGGAACGAATCGCTGATCGGCGCGCGCGGCGAGTCGCGCGCCTTCGGCAATCTCGCCGACATCCGCGGTCGTCCCGTGATCGACCGCGGCGTCGTGATTGCCATGGGTTCGGGCGGCCTCCTGACCGCGGTCCAACTGCGCAGCGGCCAGCGCCTCTGGGAGCGGCCCATCGGCGGCAGCCAGACACCATGGCCCGCGGGCCGCTTTCTGTTCGTCGTCACCGGCAGCGCCGACATCGCGGCCTTCGGCCGCGACGACGGCAAGATCAAATGGGTGACACCGCTCACGCAGTATATGGACGACAAGCGCCGCAAGCCCGTGCAGTGGGCGGGGCCGGTGCTGGCCGGCGACCGCCTGCTCGTCGTCGGCACGCTGGGCGAGATGCTCGCCGTCTCGCCCTACACCGGTGAAATCCTGGGCAAGCTCGATGTGCGCGATCCGGTCCGCCTTGCGCCGATCATCGCCAATCGCACCATCTACGTCTTGACCGACTCGGGCCGGCTCATTGCCCTCCGCTGACGACAAGCGCCTCCCGCGGGTCGCCCCCGCCCGAGTAGCCATCGTCGGCCGGCCGAACGTTGGCAAGTCGACCATGTTCAACCGGCTGGTCGGGCGCGGGCATGCGCTCGTCGACGACCAGCCCGGCGTGACGCGCGACATCCGCGAGGCGCCGGCGCAGTTGGGCGACCTTGCCTTCACGCTGCTCGACACCGCCGGCTGGGAAACCGCGGGCGGCGAGGTGCTGGAGGCGCGCATGCGGCGCTTCACCGAGCGCGCCGTCGAGGCTTCCGATGTCGTGCTGTTCCTGATCGACGCCCGCGCCGGCGTCCTGCCGCTCGACGAGGCCTTCGCGAACTGGCTGCGCAAGCGCGCCGCCAAGGTGATCCTGGTCGCCAACAAGTGCGAAGGCCGCGCCGGCCAGAACGGCCTGGCGGAAGCGCACGGGCTGGGGCTGGGCGAGCCGATCCCGGTCTCGGCCGAGCACGGCGAGGGCTTGAGCGACCTGCACGAGGCGCTGGCGCGGCATGTGACGCCAATGCCCGACGACGATGAGGCCGAGGAGGTCGAGCCCACCAAGCGGCCGTTGCTTCTCACCATCGTCGGGCGGCCAAACGTCGGCAAGTCGACGTTGCTCAACCGCCTGGTCGGCGAGGAGCGCGTGCTCACCGGGCCCGAGGCCGGCATCACGCGCGACGCCATCCGCGTCGAATGGCAGTGGCGTGGCCGCGCCATCCGCCTGGTCGACACCGCCGGCATGCGCCGGCGCAGCCGCATCGACAAGCGCCTGGAATCGGCCTCCGTTGCCGACACGCTCGACGCCATTCGCCTGGCCGACGTCGTGGTCGTGGTGCTCGACGCCGCCGACATGCTGGAGAAGCAGGATCTCGCCGTCGCCGGCCGCGTGATCGACGAGGGCCGCGCGCTGGTGATCGCCGTCAACAAGACCGACCTCCTGGCCGATGATCAGGCCAAGTCGACCAAGGCGTGGAAGAAGCTGCGCGACCGGCTCGAAGCCTCGTTCGCCCAGGTGAAGGACGTGCCGATCGTCGGCTTCTCCGCGCTCACCGGGCGCGGCGTCGAACGTCTGATGCCCAAGGTGTTCGAGACCTACGACATCTGGAACAAGCGCCTCACCACGCCGATCCTCAATCGCTGGCTGCGCGAGATGGAGACGCTGCATCCGCCGCCGCTCGCCAAGGGCCGGCGTATCAGGTTGCGCTTCATGACGCAGACCAAGATCCGCCCGCCCACCTACATGATCTCGGTCAGCCAGCCCGACGAGCTGGGCGACGACTACCTGCGCTTCCTGATCAACCGTCTGCGCGACGATTTCAGCATGCCGGGGGTGCCGATCCGCGTCACCATGCGCAAGCCTGACAATCCCTTTGCGTCACGGGCCAAGCCGCAGCGGTAGCCAACTCCTGTTAGCAACTGCGCTTTAGCGACTGAGGTCGCTTGAGACATTTTGTAGTGAGTTGGCCGCTCATGATGAATCGTCACAAATGCCATGAGTTGAGTGTGCGCCTAAGCTCGCCTACTTTTGGCTCCATCGTTCTCTGCGCACTGCGTGATCGCGATCGCAATGGCCGCATCGTCGCCATTTGCTTTGGGGGAGGTTACTTCGTTCGGTCGAGCGGCAGCGCCGCCACCCTTCCCCTATTGTCCTCGAACTCCTTCGATCACCGAGGACGAGATCGCGTGTCCGCGCTACGGCGTCATGGCCGTGGCTTGCTCTCGGCCTGGTCGAAGCCCCGCGCGGCGCGATCCTGTGCCTCCAAGGCGGCGGAAGCGTCGCCGTGAATGCGCAACGCGTTGGCGTCGCTCGGGTCGAGTTCGATCGCGCGGTCAAGATCCTTGATGGCGAGGTCGTAACGGCCCTCGTCGTTGTAGGCATTGGCGCGGCTGATGAAAGCGATAGCATTGCCCGGATCGCGCATGATGGCCCGATCGTAGTCCTGCAGGGCGAGATCCTGCTTGCCCTGGCCACGGTAGGCGTCGCCGCGGCCGAGGAAGGCGTTGGCGTCGTTCGGGGCGAGAGCGACGGCCCGGTCGAGGTCCTTGATGGCGAGGTCGTACTGACCCTTGTCGTTGTAGGACCTGCCGCGAACGATGAAAGCAACGGGATCGTCTGGGTTGAGCCTGATGGCCTGACCCAAGTCCTTGTTCGCGAGATCGTGCCTGCCCTTGCCGCGATGGGCAATGCCGCGATGGAGGAAGGCATTGGCGTCCTTGGGGTTGAGCGCGATGGCCCGGTTGAGATCCTGGACGGCGTGATCGTGTTGGCCCTTGTCGTTGTAGACCTTGCCGCGATTGATGTAGGCGACCCAGTTGCCCGGATCGAGCTTGATGGCCTGGTTGTAGTCCTGGAGGGCCGGATCGAGCTTGCCCGTCGCGCGGTAGGAATTGCCGCGATTGATGAACGCGTTGGCATCGAGACGGTTGAGCGCGAGCGCCTTGTCGAAGTCCTCGATGGCGCGCGCGTACTCGCCCTTGTCGTTGTAGACTTTGCCGCGGCTGACGAAGATTAGGTAGTTGTGCGGGTTGAGCGCGCTCGATCGATCGTAGTCCTCAATGGCGCGGTCCGGCTGTCCCGAGGCACGGTAGGCGTTGCCGCGATCGAGGAAGGCGTTGGCGTCGGTCGGGTCGAGCTTGATGGCCTGATCGTACATCTTGATGGCGCGGTCGTACTGGCCCTTGTCGCTGTAGCTCTGTCCGAGCGCCTTATAAGGGTCGGCCGGAGGGGCCGCGTAGGCGTTGAGCGAAAAAGCGGCGGCCGTCACGGCTCCCGCCAGCAACGCGCCCAGGACAAGCAGCAACCGTCGTCGTTCGCCTTGGGCATTGGCGCCCTGATCAATGAACGACAGCACTCGTCGCGATGGTTTGCGCCAATCCGAGGCAGAACCGAGCATGACCATTTTTCCTTCAATTGCCTACGCGTCCTGGAGAGGAACTCTCCCGTTCGCGTACACAAATATATGACGTCCGGTCGAAGGGACCCGCGACCCTGTAGGGCGAAATTAGTGTCAGGTTTGTGATACGGCTTCGCCCTGAACGCGCAGGGGGCTAGATCTAGTAGCGCTGTTACGACGCCAAAGGACCATTTGATCGGCTTGATGCGGGCCGTTCGCGTACACTCTTATTTGACGAGCCGA
>CAMARK010000109.1 GCA_945860205.1 Reyranella massiliensis 521
TCGGACACTTTCGGGCTGTACAAGCCGGGAACGGTCAAGCAGCGCCGCAGCATGTTCGATGTGATCTTGCGGTCGCCGGCATCGAGCGGGCGACACGTCCTTGGCGACAGTCTTCTGGTCGATTGGCTGCACGGCACCGACGCGCGCGATGCCGTGCTGCGCATTATGGGGGCTTGCGGCGAGAAGGTCGAAGCGGCACGCCGTCGGCTCATCGCCCTCAACCAATTCTTCACCTGGTTGCTGGGCGACGAGCCGCAGGCAGCTGAGGCCCGGTCAACTCTTCGCATCAACGTCAAGACCGCCTGCAACCCTTGCAAAGACGTCGAGCCGCCCAAGCGTAAACGTACCAAGGGCGGCACGATGCGTCGGGGCCACACCGCCTTCACCAACGATCAAGTCGAGGAGTGGCTGGAGGCCAGCAGGGATGACCCTGAACAGCATCGGGCTGTTCGCTTCCTTCAGATGACGGGGGCCCGCATCAGCGACCTGCATAGGCTCAATCGCGGAATGATCAAGAGCACGCCACACGGCCGGGTGCTGACTTATATTCCTGCCAAGGGCGATGACAGCGCCTTCCGTGAGGGGCGCCCCGATCCTGCGGTCGTCCCGCTCGTGCCCGAACTCCATGCCCTGATCGACGAAGTGCCAGCCGACCGCTTCACCTTCCTCCACTCCGAGTTCGACCGGCCCTTCAAGTCGGCGGCGAGCTTCGGCAATCGCGTGCGCAAGTGGCGGCGGGACGCCGGCCTGCCCGAGGGGCTGAGCGCCCACGGTATGCGCAAGGCCGCCACCCACTGGTGGCTGCGCAGCCATCGCGATCTGATCCCGAACACCTTTGCGCTGAAGACGATCTTCGGCTGGGTGACGGACAAGGAGTTGAACCGCTACACCCGCGACTTCGACCGCGAGGCCGAGGCGGTCGGCATGCTGATCAAGCTCAACGAGCGCCGCAAGACGGCTTGATAGCCTGGCTTGATAGCCCGGCGTCTAGAGCGCCGGCAGCCGAACGATCACGGGCGCTATTCCATTGCTGTTCAAATACTCAGCCACCCGGTCCTCCATCCCCTCTGCGACCGATGGGCCAATAAGAACTTCGCAGACTCCGCCCTGGTCCAGCAGCCGATAGGCGATCTTGTGTCAGTACGCGTTGCGGCCCGCCCACATTCCGCTTGGGCTTGCGCAAGTACTGGTGACGGCGGCAAGCGGACGCGAACATCGCGCGAACGAATAAACGGCCCTCGCAGCGAGGGCCGGAAACAACCCTTTGATATTACAAGAGAATATCGAGGTTGGTGCCCAGGGGCGGGTTCGAACCACCGACACTGCGATTTTCAGTCGCATGCTCTACCAACTGAGCTACCTGGGCGCACCACTTCGGACGGCGCGGGCTTATAGGATGGGCTAGCCCATCTGTCTAGTTGACCGGGGTCCGGTGCCGCCGCCTTCGTCGTCGGCCGGCGCCTCGTCGGTCTCGACGCGATAGCCCTCCTTCAGCCACCGCCCGAGGTCGATATTGGCGCAGCGTTTCGAGCAGAAGGGCTGGAACTCGACGGCGCCAGTTTTTTCGCAGATCGGACATTTGGCCATGATCCGGACGGCGCGCAGCGGTGGGGGCGTGGATCGGTCAGTCATCGCTCTTCTCAAGCGCCTCTAGCTGGGCCTTCAGCGTCGCGCCACGGCGGGCCCGCGTCAACTCGAAGTGGCCGAGCCGTGTAAAGCCGTAGAGTTGGGTCGGCACGGGATCGTCGGCCAAGGCCTCGGCAAGGGCGGCCTGGACCTTGTCGCGGTCGTAGGCGCTGCGCATGGTCACGAAGTCGATCACCACGGCGCCGGCGATGTTGCGCAGCCGGAGCTGCTGAGCGATCGCGGGAGCCGCCTCGAGATTGACCTCGATCGGCCGGCGCGGCGCACGGCCCTGGCGGCCGCCGGCGGTGGCGCTGTCGACGTCGATGGCGCACAGCGTCTCGCCCGGCTCGAACAGCACCTCGATGCCGCTCTCCAGCGCGATGCGCTCAGCCAGCGCGGTGTCGATCTGTCCGGCCACGTCGTCGATGTCGAAGGCCGGCATCGCGCCGTTGTGCCAGCGCACGCGGATCTTCTCGGCTTGCCGGTCCATCTCGTCCTGGAGATTGCGGGCCATCATGCGATCGTCGAGGATCACCTCTTCCAGCGTGGCGCCGTGGTCGCGCAGCGCGCGGGCGATCGGATCGCGCTCGCCGGGAACCTGCGCCGTCAGATCGGCGGGCGGCTGCGAGTCGAAGGCCTGGCGGCGGATCATCTCCCAGCGCTCCATGATCCCCGATGCGTCGGCACGCAGCACGTCGAGCGAGGCGCCCGCCGCGGCGGTGCGCAGCACGATGCCGCCTTCGAGCAGACCTTCGACATGGCCGCGCAGGCGCTCGCGCTCGGACTCGCTCTCAATGCGGCGCGAGAAGCTGACGCCCGTGCCGACCGGGTGGTAGACGAGATAGCGTCCGGTCACCGCGAGGTTCATCGACAGTCTGGGTCCCTTGGCGTTCTCGCCCTCCCCCTCGTCGTCGCTGCGCACCTGGACCAGGAGCGGCGCGCCGGGCGGCAGCCAATCGTCGGACCCGGCGCGGTCGGCGGCGCGCAGGAAGCCCGAGCGGCCGATGCCGATGTCGACAAAGGCGGCATCGAGATCGGGCATCACCCGCTCGAGCCGTCCCAGGAACACGCTGTCGATATGGTTGGGCCGGTCGCGGCGCACGATCTTCAGTTCCGCCAGGCGCCCACCGGCGGTCAACGCCATCAGGAACGCGTTGGGCAGCACATGGCAGATCAGCCGATCGACCTTGCTCACGACACGACCGGCTTCAGCAGCTTCACGGTCTCGAACAGAGGCAGGCCGACGACGTTGCTGTAGGAGCCGGAGATGAAGTCGACGAAGCGCGCGGCGCGGCCCTGGATGGCGTAGCCACCGGCCTTGCCGCGCCATTCGCCACTCTTCAGATAGTCGTCGACCTCGGCCGCCTCAAGCCGCTTGAAGCGCACGACGGTCTCGACCAGGCGCGTGCGCACCGTGCCATCTGGGAAGCCGACGGCGACGGCGCCCATCACGCGATGCCGCCGACCGGAGAGCCGGCCCAGACACGCACGCGCTTCGGCCTCGGTCTCGGCCTTGGGCAGGATGCGCCGGCTGCACACGACGACGCTGTCGGCGGCCACGATCACGGCGCCGGGATGACGAGGCGCCACGGCCGCGAGCTTCGACGTTGCCATGCGCAAGGCATAGGCACGCGGCAGCTCGCGCGCGGCGGGCGTTTCGTCGATGTCGGCGGGATCGATCTCGGCGGGCTCGAGTCCGACCTGTCGCAGCAGGTCGAGCCGGCGCGGGGACGCGGAGGCCAGGACGAGCGGGGGGATCGGCGAGAGGCGCAACGCCTACTTGAAGCGGAAGGTGATGCGGCCCTTGGTCAGGTCGTACGGCGTCATCTCAACCGTGACCCGGTCGCCCGCGAGCACGCGGATGCGATTCTTGCGCATCTTGCCCGAGGTGTGGGCGAGAATCGTGTGATCGTTGTCGAGCTTTACCCGGAACATGGCGTTGGGCAGCAACTCAGACACCACACCGTTGAACTCGATCAGATCTTCTTTGGCCATCCGGCCTCCGGCTGGAGTGAATTGTGGAAGGAAGCGGGCGGAAAATGGGCCGCACCGGGGATTTAGTCAATGGACCCAAGAGGATAGAAACGCAACCTGCTCTTCTCAGGCGCCCACCCCTCGCCTATATGTACGGCGGCTGCAAAATGCCCGAGGAGGGAAGGACAGTTAAATGAGAATCCAGCGACTCTCGGGCCTGTTGGCCGCCGTGTTTCTGGCGCCTGGCCCGGCATTGGCGCAAGCGCCGGCCCCCGCCACCGCCTCCGCAACGGGACAGAGCGCCATCACGGCGCCGGCCCAGAAGACGATCGGCACGCCATCGAACCGGAAGCATTCCTCGGCGCTCATCGTGGTGAACGCCCGCGGCGCCAAGCTGGTGGGCCAGAAGCTCACCCTCGAAGGCGTGGCGCCCAACGCCGTCCTCTTCATGACCCGCCCCGCGCGCGGCGTCGGCCATATGCTCACGCCCGAGATGGTCGATATCTGGACGACCGGCAGCTTCGCCAAGGACCCGCCCAACGCCACCGTGTCGGTGTTCCAGAAGGACGGCTCCGGCGTGTCCGATATCGTGGCCGTCCTGAAGCCACCCAAGCTCGAGGGCGACAAGCTCACCTTCGACGTGCAGGTGCTCGAAGGCAGCATCGCCAACGCCGACGGTCCGGCCTCGATCTTCATCGACACGGTCTGGTTCGGCCTCGGCGGTTCGCAAGGCATCACCTATCTCGGCCAGAGCCAGACCGTCGTTGACGCGCCGGCCATCGGCAGCCGCTACGACACCAGCGCCTACGGCAATGGCCAGTGGTCGAATCCCTCGCCGACGGGCACCCACTATTCCAACCAGCCGTCCGGTGGCGCCGGTGCGCCGCCCCCGCCGGAACTGGATCCGCGCTACGGGCCGAAGCGCTGCGGCGCACCGCCTCTCCTTCCCTGCTACTGAGCCTCATCGGAGATCGCATGCGTTCCCTTCGCCTCGCCGCCACCCTGCTCGCGGCGTCGACTTTCCTCGGCCTGCCGCAAGCGGCAGGCGCCCAGACCGCCGGCGCCCCTCAGAGCGCGCCGCTTCCCGGCAAGACCATCGGCAAGCCGCAGCAGCCGCAGCTCGTGCCGTCGATGATCGTGCTCACTGCCCGCAGCGCCAAGCTTGCGGGCCAGACGCTTACCCTCGAGGGCATCTCGCCCAGCGCCATCGTCTTCGCCGACCGGCCGGTCCGCTCGGCCGGCCACGCGCTGACGAAGCACCTGCTCGAGGAGTGGAGCAGCACCGCGCCCGACAGCTTCGCAAAGGACCCGCCCAACGCCACAGTGTCGGTGCTCAACAAGGCCAAGGGCGAAGTGGTCGACGCCGTGATGGTGCTGAAGTCGCCCAAGCTCGACGGCGACAAGCTCGTCTTCAACGTCGAGGTGATCGAGGGCAACCTCGCCGGCGGCGATGGCGCGGTCTCGGTGTTCCTCGACATCATCAACCTGCCTCTGGCGCGCCGGACCTCGCATCGCAGCGCCTGGTACGCCGGCGCGCAGTAGCCCTACGGCGTCGGTCCCGAGGGATTGCCGAAGCGCGCCTTCAGCCGCGCCAGAATCTGGTCGCGCAGCTGGCGATACGCCGCAAGCCTCGCTTCCCGCACGCCCTCGACGGCGCTGGGGTCGGGCATCGGCCAGTATTCGACCTCGGCCGCAGTGCCCCGTGTGAATTCCAGCGCGCGATGATGCGCCTCGGGTGACAGTGTCACGATTAGATCGAACGACGCCGGATCGACATCGTCGAAAGTCTTGGCATGGTGGCGATGAACGTCGACGCCGAGTTCGTCGAGAGCGGAGATGGAGAACCCATCGACATCCCTTGCCCGTACGCCCACCGAATCGATGTAGGTCTCCCTGCCGTAGAGACGCTTGGCCAGTGCCTCGGCCATTGGCGACCGCACCGAATTCTCGCTGCAGGCGAAGAGCAGGCTGGCAGGCAATCCGTTCGCTGCCGGCATGCCGCTCACGACTTGATGTGAAGGGCGCAGATCAGGGTGAACAGCCGGCGGGCGGTATCGTGATCGACCTCGATCTTGCCGGCGAGCCGCTCGCGCAACAGCTCGGATCCCTCGTTGTGCAGGCCGCGGCGCCCCATATCGAGGGCCTCGATCTGCGACGGCCCGAGCTTCTTGATCGCCGCGTAATAGCTTCCACAGATCAGGAAGTAGTCCTTTACGACCTTGCGGAAAGGCGTCAGCGACAGGACGATGTCGCGCAGCTTGCGGTCGCCCTCGTCGCGCACATCGAACACCAGACGCTGCTCGAAGATGCCGACTCGCAGGTGGTAGGGGCCGGGCTCGCCGCCGACGAGATGGAAATCGTTCTCCTCGATGAGGTCGAACAGGGCGACGGCCCGCTCATGCTCGACCTCGGGCGAGCGACGCGCCACGGACTCCTCGTCCAGCACGATGTCGGCGATCCGGCGCGACTTCGGCATTGACCGGCCTCTAGCTTCGCCGGTTCAGCCGGATCGAAATCGACCGGCCGTGCGCGTCGAGGCCTTCCGCGCCGGCGAGCGCCAGCGCCGCCGGGCCGAGGGCGGCCAGGGCGTCGGGCGTGCAGGACACCAGCGAGGTGCGCTTGAGGAAATCCGAGACGCCGAGGCCGCCCGAGAAGCGCGCCGCGCGCGAGGTCGGCAGCACGTGGTTGGTGCCGGCGACATAGTCGCCGATGGCCTCGGGCGTATGGCGACCCAGGAAGATCGCGCCGGCGTGGCGGATCTTCTGCGACAGGGCCTCGGCGGCCGGCATCTCCAGGGCAAGCTCGACATGCTCGGCGGCAATACGGTCGACGATCGGCGCGCAGGCGGCGAGATCGGGCACCAGGATGATGGCGCCGTTGTCGCGCCAGCTCTGCCGGGCGATCTCCGCCCGTTTCATCGTCTTGAGTTCACCCTCGACGGCGCGCACCACCGCGTCAGCAAAGGCGCGATCCTGGGCGATCAGAACGGATTGCGACGACGGATCGTGCTCGGCCTGCGACAGCAGGTCGGCGGAGATCCAGGCCGGATCGTTGCTGGCATCGGCCACGACCAGGATTTCCGAGGGACCCGCAATCAGGTCGATGCCGACCTGGCCGAAGACGCGGCGCTTGGCGGCGGCGACATAGACGTTGCCCGGCCCGGTGATCTTGTCGACCGGCTTGATCGATTGCGTGCCGTAGGCGAGTGCAGCCACCGCCTGGGCACCGCCGATGCGCCAGATCTCGTCGGCCCCGGCGATGCCGGCAGCCAGCATGACCAGGGGATTGAGCACGCCGTCAGGCGTCGGCACGACCATGACGATGCGCCCGACGCCGGCCACCTTGGCCGGCACGATGTTCATCAGCACCGAGGAGGGATAGGCAGCCGTGCCGCCCGGCACGTAGACTCCGGCGGCATCGACCGGCCGGTAACGCGCGCCGAGCCTTGTGCCGGTGCTGTCCGTGAAATCGACGTCCCTCGGCAGGAGCGCACGATGGAACGCTTCGATCCGTTTGGCGGCAAACGCCAAGGCTTCGCGCTCTGCCGGCGGCACTTTCGCGGCAGCTTCAGCGCGTTCGGCCTCGCCGATGCGCAGGCCCGCCGCGTCCGTGTCGAAGCGATCGAACTTCCGCGTGTAGTGGATCAGCGCCGCATCGCCCCTGAGGCGCACATCAGCCACGATCTCGGCCACGACGCGGTCGACATTCTCGTCGGTGTCCCGGTTGCGCCCGAGGAAGGCGGAAAAGTCCTTCTCGAAGCCCGGCGCCGAGGCGTCGAGCCTAAGCGGCGGCACGACTGATCTCCCGGAAACGATCGATCCAGCGACCGACCCGCTCCGGCTGCGTTTTTAGCGCGGCGCGATTGACGATGAAGCGCGAGGTGATGTCGGCGATGTGCTCGATCTCGACCAGGCCGTTTTCCTTGAGCGTCCGGCCCGAATCGACCAGGTCGACGATGCGATGGCTGAGGCCGAGCGAGGGCGCCAGCTCCATGGCGCCCGAGAGTTTCACGCACTCCGCTTGCACGCCGCGCGCCGCGAAGTGCTTGCGCGTCACCTCGGGATATTTGGTGGCGATGCGGACATGGCTCCAGCGCCGCGGATCGTCGCTGCTCGCCATCTCGGCGGGCTCGGCGACGGCCAGGCGGCACCTGCCGATTCCGAGATCGATCGGTGCGTAGATTTCCGGATAATCGAACTCCATCAGCACGTCGGCGCCGGCAATGCCTAGGTGTGCCGCGCCAAACGCCACGAAAGTGGCGACGTCGAACGAGCGCACGCGGATGATGTCGAGGTCGGGATGGTTGGTGGCGAAGCGGAGCTGACGCGCGTCGGGATCGGCGAAGGCGGCCTCGGGTTCGATGCCGGCGCGTGCAAATACCGGCGCCGCCTCCTTGAGGATACGCCCCTTGGGGATCGCCAGAATCAGCTTCTCGTTCATCGACACTTGAGGGGCTTCGCTCGACACGACCGCATGCTCCAGTAACGAATGCCCGCCCCTCGTCGAGGCCCCCGGCACTACGCGAGAGGGCTATTCGACCGGATGGGCGGGCTTCCAGGGGGTGGGCCAAGGCTCGCCCACATCTCCCAAATGGCATGCGAGACGGACGATTTCCAGCCGGATAGCCCGGCCGGAGGCAAAGCGCAGGGCGACTGAACCGTCGTTTTCCAGCGTCACGGCCAGCAATTCCAGCATCCGGTCGGGCTCGCCGAGCGGGATCTGGTAGTGCCGGACCGCCGTCACCTCGTTGAAAACAAGGGCGGAATGGGTCCGGGAATGGGCCGCCTCGACGGCCGGATCGGCCTCCCACTGGAAGCGGTTGAGCAGCAGCACGAAACGCTTCTCGTCCTTGAAATAGGCGCAGTCGCGCACCGCCACCAGGGCATCCTGGACGGCGGCGGAGATCACGCCGAGGTCGTCGGCATCGAGTGCCGAGAGTTTCAGCTTGCCCGCCATCCTCAGCCCTTCAGCCGCTCGATGTCGGCGCCGCAGGCGGCGAGCTTCTCCTCGAGCCGCTCGTAGCCGCGATCGAGATGGTAGACGCGGTGCAGGGTCGTGTCGCCTTCGGCGGCGAGAGCCGCGATGGCCAGAGACACCGAAGCGCGCAGGTCGGTCGCCATCACGTCGGCGCCGCGCAGCTTCGGCACGCCGCGCACCAGCGCCGATTCGTGATGGATGGTGACGTTGGCGCCCATGCGCGACAGCTCCGGCACATGCATGAAGCGGCTCTCGAACACTGTCTCGGTGATCATCGAGGCACCCTCGGCCCGCGTCATCAACGCCATCATCTGCGCCTGCAGGTCGGTCGGGAAACCGGGATAGGGTTCGGTCATCACATCGACGCCATGAAGCGCGCCATTGGTCCGCTGGACGCGGACGCCCCTGGCCGTCGCTTCCAGCGTGACGCCGGCCGAACGCAGCGTCTGCACCACGCTCTCGATCAAGTCGAGGCGACCGCCGACCAGCTCGACGTCGCCCGCGGTCATGGCCACCGCCATGGCGTAGGTGCCGAACTCGATGCGGTCGGGAATGACGCTGTGCGTCGCTTCCTTGAGCGACGTCACGCCTTCGATAGTGAGCGTCTCGGTGCCGATGCCGCCCACCGGCACGCCCATGGCGGCAAGGCATTCGGCGAGGTCGGTGATCTCCGGCTCGCGAGCGGCGTTGTCGAGGACGGTCGTGCCCTTGGCCAGTGCCGCCGCCATCATCAGGTTCTCGGTGGCGCCCACCGACACCTTGGGAAACGTGTAGCGCGCACCTTTGAGGCCCTTGGGCGCGCGGGCCACCATGTAGCCGCCGTCGATATCGATCTCGGCACCCATCGCCCGCAGACCAGCGATATGCAGGTCGACCGGACGCGCGCCGATGGCGCAGCCGCCGGGCAGCGAGACGCGTGCGGTGCCCTCGCGGGCGAGCAACGCGCCCAGGACCAGGACCGAGGCGCGCATCTTGCGCACGATGTCGTAGGGTGCCGTCGTCGAAGTGACCTTCTTCGTGTGCAGCGTGAGCATGGTGCCGTGCGCGTGGCCGTTCTCGCCGGCCTCCGATCCGATCTCGACGCCATGCTGCGACAGGAGCTGGATCATGGTGGTGATGTCGGCCAGCCGCGGCACGTTGTGCAGGGTCAACTTCTTGTCGCTGAGCAGCGCCGTCACCATCAGCGGCAGCGTGGCGTTCTTGGAGCCGGAGATGCGGATGTCGCCCTTGAGCTGGCGGCCTCCCTTGATGCGGATGCGGTCCATGGTCTTCTCCGCTCAGATCTTGGGCAGGGTGACGCCGCGCTGGCCCTGGTACTTGCCGGCCTTGTCGCGGTAGGAGATCTCGCAGGGCTCGTTGCCCTGGAGGAAGAGAAACTGGCAGGCGCCCTCGTTGGCATAGATGCGAGCGGGCAGCGGCGTGGTGTTGGAGAATTCCAGCGTCACATGGCCTTCCCATTCCGGCTCGAGCGGTGTGACGTTCACGATGATGCCGCAGCGGGCGTAGGTCGACTTGCCGACGCAGATCACCAGCACATCGCGCGGGATACGGAAATATTCCACCGTGCGCGCCAGCACGAAGGAGTTGGGCGGGATGACACAGATGTCGGTGTTGCGGTCGACGAAGCTGTTCTGGTCGAAGTTCTTGGGGTCGACGACGGCCGAGTTCACGTTGGTGAAGATCTTGAAATCGTTGCCGACGCGCGCATCGTAGCCATAGGACGAGAGCCCGTAGGAGATGACGCCTTCGCGCTTCTGGGCATCGACGAAGGGCTCGATCATGCCCTTCTCTTGCGCCATGCGGCGGATCCAGCGGTCGGAGAGGATTGTCATTTTCTTGTTTCCGGAGGGTAGAGGGGGCTTCTAGACGACCCTGCCGGGGCGCTCAACCTTGCTTCTTGCTGGCAGGCGCGGGAGGCTTCTCCTTTGCTCGCGCCTGCGCCTTGCGTCGCTTCAGGTTTTCCCGCAAAGCGGCAACCAACCGCTCGGCTCGCTCGGCGCCGGCGGGAGGGGATTTCGGTGGGCTATTCATGGTTGGGAAGGATACACCATTGGCCAAGGCCCTGCGCACACCGGATGAACGATTTGCCCTTCTGCCCGGCCGGACGCACGAACCACGCTATTTTCAGCGTCCGGATGGATTGCGGCTGCATTACCTCGACGAAGGCCCAAGGCAGGCTGCCCGAACTTGGCTCTGCCTGCACGGCCAGCCGACCTGGAGTTACCTATACCGACGCATGATCCCGGTCTTCGCCGCGGCTGGCGACAGGGTAGTGGTGCCCGATTTCCTGGGATTCGGTCGTTCCGACAAGCCGGTGGACGAGGCGGTCTATAGCTTCGAGTTCCATCGCGACTCGCTCCTGGATCTGGTCGAAGTTCTCGACCTCCGGAACATCGTACTGGTCGTCCAGGACTGGGGCGGCCTGATCGGCCTCACGCTCCCCATGGCAGCGCCTGAGCGGTACACCTCACTTCTGGTCATGAACACGACGCTCGGCACTGGCGACCAGCCCTTGGGCGACGGTTTCCTCACCTGGCGCGCCTTCTCCAACAAGAACCCCGACATGGACATCGCCCGGCTGATGCAACGCGCCTGCCCGCACCTCTCGGACACCGAGGCAGCCGCCTATGCCGCCCCCTATCCCGATGTCACCTACAAGGCGGGCGTAAGGCGCTTCCCCAACCTGGTGCCTGACCGGCCCGACGCCGGCGGCGCGGCGCTGTCGCGCGAGGCCCGCGACTTCTGGCGGACGCGCTGGGCG
The DNA here is from genome assembly GCA_945860205.1 of Reyranella massiliensis 521. GTDB lineage: Bacteria > Pseudomonadota > Alphaproteobacteria > Reyranellales > Reyranellaceae > Reyranella > Reyranella massiliensis_B. The sequence continues at coordinate 11,339 of CAMARK010000109.1, forward strand.
GGCAAGAGCCTGATGGCGATCGGCATGAAGGACCCCGTGCTGGGCCCACCGGCGATGCACGCCCTGCACGGCATCATCCGCAACTGTCCGCCGCCGATCGAAATCACAGAGGGCGGCCACTTTCTCCAGGAATGGGGCGAAGACATCGCCTGCCAAGCCGTACGGACGCTCTAGTCATGCTCTCCTTCACCTATGTCTGGCCTTACATGGGCATGGGCGCGGCTCTGTTGCTGGCGCTGCTGCTGACGACCGATGCCCTGCGCAGCGACCGCAGCGTGTCGCGCTGGCGGGATCTCGTCTGGCTAGCCTGGGCGGGCATGCTGGCCTATCTCGTCCACCAGTTCGAAGAGCACGGCATCGACGCTGAAGGCAGGCACTACGCCTTCCGCGCCTTCCTCTGCGCCGGCGTGGGCTTTGTCGATCCGAAGTCCTGCCTGGTGCCCTACTCCTTCATCACGTCGGTGAATGTTGCAGCCGTCTGGCTGGCCGGCCCGGCGGCCGCCCTTCTGGGGCGACGCTGGCCCGCCCTGGGGCTCGCCTACTTCGCCATTCCCTTCGTGAACATGTTCGCCCATCTCGGCCCCAGCCTGACCAGCGGCACCTACAATCCCGGCGAGGCGACCGCCGTCGTGCTCTTCCTGCCGCTGTCGCTCTGGGCATTCTACGTGGCCCTCGCCCGCTACCGGCTGGGCTGGCACGCCATCATCGCCACGGTCGCCGCGGGCGTCGTGCTGCATGCGATCCTGATGGGATCGCTGCTGGCCTTCCTGCGCGGCCTGATCGGCAGTACCGAACTCGACGTGATCCAGTACCTCAATCCGCTGATCGCGGGCCTGATCGTCTACGCCGTGACGAAGAAGCGATCGGCCTAAGCCGCCAGCTTCCTTGCCATCTCCGCCGGCACGCGCACCGGCATGTCGAGCAGCATCTGGGCGAAGGCCTTGGCCAGCGGGTCGGCTTTTAGCGAGGCCATGCCGCCGCCGCCCAGCGCCTGGCGCAGCAGGAAGTTGAAGCCGTTGATGCCGGGCAGCCGCCAGCGGGTCACTTTACCGTTGATGCGATGGGCGAAGTACTTGGCCACCGCCTCCTCCGTCACTTCGGCATCGAGGATGGGCTGGTACTCGGGCCTGCGCGCGAAGATGCCGATGTTGGCGTTGTCGCCCTTGTCGCCGGAGCGGCCGTAGGCCAGCGCCACCAGCGGCACGGTCTCCGTGGCGCCCGACGACACCGCCGCGGCAGGCGGTGCCTCGACCGGCAGAGACTTCGCCTCGAAGCCGCCGCTGCGGGCGCCCTCCTGCATCGCGATCTGGTGGCCGTCGATGTCGACCGTGACCGGCACCAGGCTCTTCGGCACCAGGCAGGAGAACATGCGGATCACCGGCGAGGGTGAGACGCGGCCGGCGCCGAAGCTGCCGGTCATGCCGACCACGCCGCCGGTCGACATCGGCGAGATCTCGCGACCCAGCAGCGACAGCGCTTCCTTCTGGTCGTGCTTGGCCGCGATCTTGACCACGACCTCGCGGCTGTCGGCGGCGCGCGAATGCGGCCCGTAAGTCGCCTCGCTACCGATGATTTCTATGCTGACGTCGCGATAGTCGGCCATGTTCTTCTCGGCGAACATGCGGCGCGTCTTCTTGATGATCGACTCGGCGCTGTGGCGTCCCTTGGCCACGGCCTCGCGGCCGCCCAGCATGAAGATCGAACTGAGCTTGTAGCCGTCGGGCCAGGTGGTCGAGACCTTGTAGGTATCGGTCGGCGGCCGGCCCTTCGCACCCGACACCCGCACGCGGTCCTTGCCCGCCTGCTCGTAGCGCGCCTCGGTGAAGTCGCAGACCACGTCGGGCACGATGTAGGCGCGCGGATCGCCGATCTCGTAGAGCATCTGCTCCGCCACCGTGGCGGTGGTGATCAGCCCGCCCGTGCCCTCGGGCTTGGAGAGCACGAAGGAGCCATCGCTAAAAACCTCGGCGATGGGGAAGCCCATGTTGTCGTAGTCCGGCACCAGCCGCCAATCGGTGAAGTTGCCGCCGTTGCACTGCGCGCCGCACTCGATGATGTGGCCGCACAAGGTGCCGGCGGCGAGGCGATCGAGATCCTCCGGCGCCCAGGTAAAGGCATGGATCAGCGCGCCCAGCGTCACCGCCGAATCGACGCAACGGCCGGTGATCACCACGTCGGCGCCTTCGGCAAGCGCGCGGGCGATCGGGAAGCCGCCGAGATAGGCATTCATGCTGACGATCCGGGGCGGCAGCTCGGCGCCGGTGTCCATCTCGCGCAGGCCAGCGGCGCGGAACTCGTCGACGCGCGGCAGGATGTCGTCGCCCAGCACGACGGCGACCTTGAGCGTCACGCCCGCCGCCTCGCAGGCCTTCAGCACCGCGTCGCGGCAGGCCTGCGGATTGACGCCGCCGGCGTTGGTCACGACCTTGATCTTCTTCTCGGCGATCTCGCGAGCAAGTGGCCCCATGACCGCGGTGACGAAGTCCACGGCGTAGCCCGCCTGCGGGTTCCTGAGCTTCTGCGCCGCCATGATCGACATGGTCACTTCGGCGAGATAGTCGCTCACCAGATAGTCAACGTTGCCGTGGCGCACGAGCTGCACCGCGGCGGTCTCGGTGTCGCCCCAGAAGCCCGAATGGCAGCCGATGCGGACTGGTCCCTTGGTGATCTGGGCGTCGCTCACGTCTTCCTCTTGCGATTGACGAACGCCGTCATGGGCGCGATGTGCTCGCCGTCGCTCACCGACTGGGCGAAGGCGTCGATGCCGGCCTGCACCGCCTCGTCGAGTGACAGCCGTTCCCAGCGGCGCATCAGGCGCTTCTGCGCCCGCACCGCGAGCGGCGTTCCCTCGACGATCGAGTGCACGCAGCGCTCGACCGCCTCGGCGATCTTCGCGGCCGGCACGACCTCCTCGACCAGCCCCCAGGCCTCGGCCTTGGCAGCGCCGATGTTCTCGGCCGTGAGCAGCATCCACGAGGTCCACCCCCAGCCGATCAGGCGCGGCAGCAACGCCGCCTCGACCACCGAGGGA
>CAMARK010000110.1 GCA_945860205.1 Reyranella massiliensis 521
GATTTCGGCACGGTCCAGTACTATGGCGTCCACACCTTCACGACGGCGATCTACCGAACCTGGTACGGCATGGGCAATCGCGAGGGCGCGGCCCAGATCTCTCTCGTGCTGATCGTGATAGCCGTCGCCCTGATCGCGCTGGAGCGCCGATCGCGCGGTCGCGCGCGCTTCGCAATCGCCTCCAACCTGCGCTTCCTGGCCGAGCCGGTGACGCTTGCGCCAGGCCCTGCACTGGCCGCCCTCGCGGCCTGCGGATTGCCGATACTCCTGGGCTTCGCGCTGCCGACCCTGCATCTCGCCCAGCTCGCGGTCACTTCGGGCGCGTTGGTGGCGGACCATCGCTTCATCGGCGACACCATCAATAGTCTGGTCCTGGCCACCGTGGCCGCCATCATAATCGTAGGCCTCGCGCTGTTCCTGAGCTACGCCGCCCGCCTCGCTCGCCGCCGCGCGCTCAACCGCGCCATCGAGTTCGCCTCACTGGGCTACGCCATCCCCGGCGCGGTCATCGCCGTTGGCATTTTGCTGCCCCTGGCCTGGGTCGACCACGGCATCAACCGCCTGACGCTGTATCTGTTCGGGCTGCCGAGCGGACTGCTGCTGAGCGGCACCGCCTTCGCGCTGATCCTCGCCTATACGGTGCGCTTCCTTGCTGTTGGCATGGCCAACGTGGCACCGGGACTTGCAGCCATTGATCCCGCGATGGATGCAAGTGCGCGCGTGCTGGGCGCCAGGCCAAGCCAAGTGCTGCGCTACATCCATCTGCCAATGCTGCGCGCGCCGGCCCTGACGGCAGGCATCATCGCTTTTGTCGAGGTGCTGAAGGAGCTTCCGGCAACGCTGCTGATCAGGCCATTCAATTTCGACACGCTGGCCATCGGCGTCTATCGCTTCGCATCCGACGAACGCCTGGCTCAGGCGGCCGTCGGATCGATTCTCATTGTAGCCGTCTCGCTGGTGCCTGTGATCCTGCTCAGCCGCACGGTGGCAGCTGCGGAGCGGCCTACTTCCAGCCCGCCCGGTCCATGATCTTCAGCGCCTCGGCATTGTTCTGCGCGAACACGCGCGCGTTGAGCTGATCTTCCTTGAACGTGCCGAGCGACTTCAATTCGGCCGACAGCTCGACCCCGGCAACCACCGGATACTCGGAATTGCCTTCCGCGAAGTACTTCTGCGCCGGCACCGAGACCAGGTACTCGAGGAACTTCACGGCGGCTTCCTTGTTGGGCGCGTACTTGGCGATACCGCCCGCGCTCAGGTTCACGTGGGTCCCGCGATTTGCCTGGTTCGGGAAAATCAGGCCCACCTTGGAAGCGACCTCACGATCCTCCGGCTTCTTGGAGCGCATCAGGTTCACGTAGTAGTAGGTGTTGGACACCGCGAGTTCGGCTTCGCCCGCAGCAACGCCCTTGATCTGGTCGGTGTCGCCGCCGCGCGGCGGACGAGCAAGATTGGCTGCGACGCCCTTGGCCCACGCCTCCGTCTTCTCCGGTCCAAGCGCTGCCAGGATCGAGCCGACGAGCGACTGGTTGTAGATATGTCCCGAGGAGCGGATCAGGATTTTGCCCTTCCACTTCGGATCGGCCAGGTCCTCGTAGTTCTTTGGCGCGTCGGCCGCCGTCACTTTTTCCTTGTTGTACAGGATGACGCGCGCGCGCTTCGAGAAGCCGAACCAGTTGTTGTCAGGATCGCGAAGATGCGCCGGGATCGCCTTGGCGAGGACGGGCGAGTTCACTGCCTGCAGCAGGCCCATCTCGCGGGCCCGCTCGATGCGGCCGGCATCGACGGTGATGAGGACGTCGCACGGGCTCTTGTCGCCTTCCGTGCGCAGGCGCTGAACCAGCGGATCGGGCTCGGCATCGATGCGATTGATCTTGATGCCGGTCAGATCGGCGAAATTGCCGTACAACGCCTCGTCGGTGTTGTAGTGCCGCGCCGAATAGAGATTGAGGGTACCGTTCTGGGCCTGTGAATGCCGCGAGACCAGCAGACCAACGCCGGCAGATAGACCGGCTGCCATAAGGACGCGTCGCTTCACCGTAACCTCCCAAATGCGAGTGCGTATCAGTAGCCCTGCACAGCTAACACTGGCTTAGAGAGACTGCAAATCATTTGCACCTATTTTACAGCTCTCCCATGCATTTCTTCTCTGTCCGTACTCTGCCTTGAAATCGTCGCTTGGCTTGACATCTCAAATTAAGAGCTGTGGGAGGACGCTTCCGCCCACGTAACAGATCGTTGCCTCGGGGGGACGATGATGCTGTTAGCCAAGGTACTCGCCCGTATCCTGGGCGAAGGTCGATTGACGATCATCAATGCGGCCGGGCGGACGTATTGCCTCACGGGCGCCAAGCCAGGGCCCGCCGTCACCATGTGCATTCATACCTGGTGGACCGGCATCCGCCTGGCACTTCGCCCACGGCTGGCGTTCGGTGAGTCCTACATGGACGGCAAACTCACTATCTAGCATGGCGACATCTACGACCTGCTCGACCTGCTCGGGCGCAACATCGCCGCCATCGAGGCCACGCCCCTGGTGCGCTGGTCGCTGGTGCTCCAGAAGTTCCTGCGCGCGCTGGATCAGTACAATCCGGTCGGCCGGGCACAGCGCAACGTCGCCCACCACTACGATCTCAACGACCAGCTCTACGACTTCTTTCTCGACCACGACCGCCAGTATTCCTGCGCCTACTTCACGACGCCCGGCGAGAGCCTGGAGCAGGCCCAGATCGACAAGCAGCACCATATCGCAGCCAAGCTGCTGCTGAAGTCCGGGCAGCGCGTGCTCGATATCGGCTCGGGCTGGGGCGGCATGGGCCTGTTCCTGTCCCGCCAATTCGACGTCGACGTGACCGGCGTCACACTGTCCCGCGAACAGCACACCGTTTCCAGCCGGCGCGCGCTCGAGGGCGGCGTTGCCGACCGCGTCCGCTTCAAGCTGCTCGACTATCGCCAGGAGCCCGGCCGCTACGACCGTATCGTCTCGGTCGGCATGTTCGAGCACGTGGGCGCCGCCCACTACGTCGAGTATTTCACCAAGGTGAAGGACCTGCTGGCCGACGACGGCGTGATGCTGCTGCATTCGATCGGCCGCATGGAGCCGCCCGGCGGTACCAATACCTGGCTGCGCAAGTACATCTTCCCGGGCGGCTACACGCCGGCCCTGTCCGAGGTGCTGGCGGCGATCGAAAAGGTCGACTTGTGGGTCACCGACATCGAGGTGCTTCGCCTGCACTATGCGGAAACAATTCGCCACTGGCGCGAGCGCTTCCGGGCCAACCGCGAAAGGGTGAAGCAGACCGCCGGCTACGACGAGCGTTTCTGCCGGATGTGGGAATTCTACCTTGCTGGCTGCGAGGTTTCTTTTCGCTACATGAACCAGATGGTGTTCCAGATCCAGATCGCCAAGCACCAGGACGCAGTGCCGCTGACGCGCGATTACATGACAGAAGTTGAGCGCCGCGAGGCCGTGGCCCCGTCGATGGCGGCGGAGTGACCGGACTCGGTTGTCCCCGTCTTTCAGGCTATCCTAGAAAGGCCGCCGCATTAGCGGTGGTGAATGTCCCCTCGCGTCCCTAACAAAGGCTCTACATGGAGCCATTAAAAGACTCGACCAACGTCACACGCCTCCCGGGCGCCGAAGATGCGCGCCTGCGCGAGCCGCCGCACAATTTCGAGGCCGAGCAGGCGCTTCTGGGTGCCATCCTCGTCAACAACGCCGCCTATCAGCGCGTGGCCGAGTTCCTGCGCCCCGAACACTTCGCCGATCCGCTGCACGGCAAGCTCTTCGATTCGCTGTCGCGGCTGATCGAACGCGGCCAGGTGGTGAGCGCCGTCACCCTGAAAACCTACGTCGAGCAGGACGAGGCGATGAAGTCGGCCGGCGGTGCGGCGGCCTACCTCGCCCGCCTCGCCGCGGCTTCGGTGCATGTCATCGACGCCGCCGCCTTCGGGCGCACCGTGCACGATCTTTACCTACGCCGGCAGCTCGTCGACCTCGGTGAGGAAGTCGTTAACGGCGCGTTCGGCGGCGACGTCGACGAGACGGCGCTGCATCAGATCGAGATGGCGGAGAAGAAGCTCTTCGAGCTTGCCACGACCGGCCAGACCGAAGGCGGCTTCAAGCCGTTCCGCGCCGCCCTCACCGAAGCCACGGTTGCGGCCGAGGCGGCCTACCACCGGGTCGGTCAGCTCACCGGCGTGGCCTCGGGCCTGTTCCAGCTCGACCAGCTCCTGGGCGGCCTCCATCGTTCGGATCTCATCATCCTCGCCGGCCGTCCCTCGATGGGAAAGACTGCGCTGGCGACCAACATCGCTTTCAACGCCGCCAAGGCCTACCGCGAGGAGCACGGCGAGGACGGCAAGCCAAAGGCCGTCGATGGCGCCGTGGTCGGCTTCTTCTCACTCGAAATGTCTTCGGAGCAGCTCGCCACCCGAATGCTGGCTGAACAAGCCGAGGTGCCGTCCGAAAAGATCCGCAAGGGCGAACTGATCAGCGGCGATTTCGACAAGGTCCTGTCGGTCAGCCAGGAACTCGAGCATCTCAATTTCTTCATCGACGACACGCCCGCGCTCTCCATCGCCGCACTCAGAACCCGGGCGCGCCGCCTGAAACGCACCCATGGGCTCGGCCTGCTGGTGGTCGACTATCTCCAGCTCCTCAATCCCTCCGGCAGGTCGCGCCAGGAGAATCGCGTTCAGGAAGTCTCCGAGATCACGCGCGGCCTGAAGACGCTGGCCAAGGAACTGGATGTGCCGGTGCTGGCGCTGTCGCAGTTGAGCCGCGCCGTCGAGCAGCGCGAGGATAAGCGGCCGCAGCTCTCCGACCTTCGCGAGTCGGGCTCGATCGAGCAGGACGCCGACGTCGTCATGTTCGTCTACCGCGAGGAATACTACCTACAGCGTGGCGAGCCGACGCGACGCGCCGAGGAGAACGACCAGCGCTTCAACGAGCGCCACGACGCCTGGAAGCAGCGTTGCGAGCAGACCTACGGCAAGGCCGAGGTGATCGTGGCCAAACAGCGCCATGGCCCCACCGGCCTCGTGCGCCTGGCCTTCGAGGGCCAGTTCACCAAGTTCGACAACCTGCCCGCCGACGAGGAACGGCCGGGCGGTCCAGCTTTCTAGGCCCGTCGATGTCTTCACCCGCCGACGACGCGACGCGCCGGGCCGGCGCGATCCTGACGATTGATCTCGGTGCCATCGCCGCCAACTGGCGCGGGCTGCGCGACGCCGGCCGCGCCAGCGGCCGGCCGGTCGATTGCGCCGCGGTGCTCAAGGCCGATGCCTATGGCACTGGCCTCGCAATCGTGGGACCGAGACTGGCGGCGGAGGGCTGCCGGCAGTTCTTCGTGGCCCACATCGACGAAGGCATCGAGTTGCGGCGTGTGCTGCCCGAACATCCGATCTATGTCCTGAACGGACTGCTTGCCGGCACCGAGGGCGATTTCGTCGAGCACGATCTCACGCCGGTGCTCAACCACCTCGGCCAGCTCAATGCCTGGCGCGCGGCGGCGCAGCGCTTCAACCGCCCGCTCGATGCCGTCATCCATCTCGACACCGGCATGAACCGCTTGGGTTTCGGGCCCGAGGACGCCCAGGCACTGGTCAACGAGCGCGGCCGGCTGCGCGGACTGCGCCTCGCGCTGTTCATGAGCCATCTCGTGGCGTCGGAGGAGCCGGCGAACCCGATCAACGGCGAGCAGCTCTCCCGCTTCCGGTCGTTCGTCAAGGCGATGCCGGGCGCACCGGCATCGTTGGCGAACTCCTCCGGCATCTTCCTCGGCCCCGATTATCACTTCGACCTCATGCGGCCGGGCGCCGCCCTCTACGGCATCAATCCCCTGCCCGGCCAGGCCAATCCGATGTTGCCGACCGTCACGCTGCAAGCTCGCATCCTCCAGGTCCGTCGCGTTGACGCTCTACAGACCGTTGGCTACGGTGGTGCCTGGCGCGCGGCGAGGCCTACGCGCATCGCCACCATCGGCCTCGGGTATGCCGACGGTTACTTCCGTGCACTGGTCAACCGCAGCGTCGTGTACATCGCCCAACAGCCCGTGCCCGTGATCGGCCGCATCTCGATGGATCTTGTGACGATCGACGTGACCGAGGTGCCGGAGGCCGGGTCGCAGCCGGGCGATTCGGTCGAGGTACTGGGCGCCCACCTGACCCCCGACGATGTGGCCGAATGGGCGCGCACCAACGGATACGAGATCATGACGGCGCTCGGTCGGCGCTATCACCGCACCTATGTCGAAGGCCGGGGCGACGTGGTGGGAGAAGACGGGGCGGGAGAAGACGCGGTGGGAGAAGAGGCGTGAGCTTTCCGCTGCTGACCGTTCTTGGCCGCATGACGCTGGCCTTCCTGCAGGCGACCGGCGCCGTTACGGCGTTTGCCTTCCATGCGGTGCGCCAAGCCGTGCAGCCACCTTATTATCGTCGGCAGATCGTCAGCCAGATCCTGGAGATCGGCTACTACTCCCTGCCGGTCGTCGGCCTGACCGCGATCTTTACCGGCATGGTTCTGGCGCTGCAGACCTACACCGGCTTCGCCCGTTTCTCGGCCGAAAGCGCCATTCCCAACGTTGTTGTCGTGTCGCTTACCCGCGAACTGGGCCCGGTCCTCGCCAGCCTCATGGTGGCGGGCCGCATCGGCGCGGCCATCGCCGCCGAAATAGGCACCATGCGCGTCACCGAGCAGATCGACGCACTCACCACCCTGTCGACCGACCCCTTCAAGTATCTTGTGGCCCCTCGCCTGATTGCAGGAATCGTCACCCTGCCGATCCTGGTTCTGGTCGCCGACATCATCGGCATCCTCGGCGGCTTCCTCGTCGGCGTCTACAAGCTCGACTTCAACGACTCCGCCTATCTGCGCAACACGATCGACTTCCTGCAGTTCCAGGATGTCTTCTCCGGCCTGGTGAAGGCTGCCGTGTTCGGCTTTCTGATCACCCTGATGGGCTGCTATCACGGCTACACGTCGAAAGGCGGCGCCCAGGGTGTCGGCATGGCGACCACGAACGCCGTTGTCTCGGCATCGATCCTGATCTTCACCTTCAACTACTTCATCACCGAAGCCTTCTTCGCCCGATGAACGCCAAAATCTCATTGCGCGACGTCACCAAGGCCTTCGGCCCGAAGAAGGTGCTGCAGGGCATCGACCTCGACGTGGCGCCGGGCGAATCGATGGTCGTGATCGGCGGTTCCGGCAGCGGCAAGTCGGTGCTGCTGAAATGCATCCTGGGCCTGATGGCGCCGGATCGCGGTTCGATCCGCGTCGATGGCGAGGAGACCGTCGACTTCAACGACCGTGGCCGTGCCCGCGTCATGCGCAAGTTCGGCATGCTGTTCCAGGGTGGCGCCCTGTTCGATTCGCTGCGCGTCTGGGAGAACGTCGCCTTCGGCCCGATCCAGAGCGATGGCATGAAACCCGAACAGGCGCGCGAAGTGGCGGTGGCCAAACTGGGCGCCGTCGGCCTCGCGCCGGAGATCGGCGAACTGTTCCCATCCGAGCTCTCCGGCGGCATGCAGAAGCGCGTGGCGCTGGCCCGCGCCATCGCCCGCGAACCCGAGATCATCTTCTTCGACGAGCCGACCACCGGCCTCGACCCGATCATGGCCGACGTCATCAACGACCTCATCGTCAAGTGCGTCAGCGACCTTGGCGCGACGGCCGTGTCGATCACCCACGACATGGCGAGCGCGCGCAAGATCGGCCACCGCATCGGCATGCTCTACGAGGGCAAGCTGATCTGGCAGGGACCGGTTGCCGACATCGACCGCTCCGGCAACGCCCATGTCGAGCAGTTCATCCATGGCCGCGCCGATGGCCCGATCCGCATGCAGGTCCGGAAGCTCTGACCATGGCACGCGCGGCCAGCCTCCCCGAGGCGCGGCGCTGGTTCGCCGAGGAGCTGCGCGCCGTCGCGCATATCGGTGACGAGCGCGTCGTCGAGGCTTTTGCCGCCGTGCCGCGCGAGCGTTTCGTCGGCCCCGGTCCCTGGCGCGTCCTTCATCTTGGCGACGGTTACTGGACGACGCCCGACGCCGATCCGCGCCGCCTTTATCACAACGTTCTGGTGGCACTCGACGAGGGCAGCGGGCTGAACACCGGCGAGCCGTCGTTGTGGGCTTACCATTTGGATCGCCTCGGCATCAAAGCGGGCGACCGCGTTCTTCAGGTCGGTACGGGCTCGGGTTACTTCACCGCCATTCTGGCGGAACTTGTCGGACCTTCGGGACGCGTCCTTGGCCTCGAGGTCGATGCCGCGCTGGCGACCGCGGCCAAGCAAAACCTTGCGGACTGGCCGCGCGCGTCGGTGCGCCTTGTCGAAGGCGTCGTGCCCGTCGAGGGGCGCTGGGACGCTGTCATCGCTTTCGCCGGCGCAAGCGCACCGCCTGCTGTTTGGATCGATGCACTCGACGAGGGCGGCCGTGCGCTCATCCCGCTCACGGGCAGCGAGCGCTGGGGATTCATGCTGCGCCTCGACCGTCGCCGCGCGGGCATCGAGGCAAGCTCCGCCGGGCGTGTCGGGTTCTTCCCCTGCGCCGGCGCGCGGGACGAGGCCGAGGCAGCGGCACTCACACACGCGCTGGTCGATCCGGCAGGCCAGCGCGAACTCAAGTCGCTCCGCCGTGACCAGCACAAGCCGGCCAAGTCGTGCTGGCTGCACGGCAAGGGCTGGTGTCTCTCCAAGCGGGAGCTGCACTGACATGGCCCGCCCGCTGAAACGCTTCGTCTGCCAGTCCTGTGGTTCCGTCACCAACAAGTGGAGCGGCCGCTGCGAGTCCTGCGGCGAGTGGAACACCATCACCGAGGAATCCGCGCCGGCGCCGGGCCCGGCCGGCGGCGGGCTGGCACGCGGCGGCAAGGGCCGCCTGCTCGAATTCGCCGGCCTCACCGGCACGACACCGCAGCCGCCGCGCTACAGGAGCGGCATCGCCGAGTTCGACCGGGTATGCGGCGGCGGCCTGGTGGTGGGCTCAGCGCTGCTGATCGGCGGCGATCCCGGCATCGGCAAGTCGACACTCCTCCTGCAGGTGGCGGCAGCGCTGGCGCGCCAGAACACGTCCTGCGCCTACATCTCGGGCGAAGAAGCGCTCGACCAGGTCCGGCTGCGCGCCGAGCGGCTGGGTCTGGGTGATGCGCCAGTGCAACTGACGGCCGCCACCTCGGTACGCGACATCGTGGCGACGCTGGAGCGGCCTGACGCGCCCAAGGTTGCGGTGATCGATTCGATCCAGACCATGTGGCTCGACACGGTCGACAGCACGCCGGGCACCGTCACGCAGGTGCGCGCCTCCTCGCAGGCGCTGGTCGAGCTCGCCAAGCGCCGCGGCATCGCGGTGTTGCTGGTCGGTCACGTCACCAAGGATGGCGCCATCGCCGGCCCTCGCGTGCTCGAGCACATGGTCGACACGGTGCTCTATTTCGAGGGCGAGCGCGGCCATCAGTTCCGCATCCTGCGCACCGTCAAGAACCGCTTCGGCCCGACCGACGAGATCGGCGTGTTCGAGATGTCCGACCGCGGTCTCTCCGACGTCGCCAACCCGTCGGCGCTGTTCCTGGGCGAGCGCCGCGGCAACGTCTCAGGCGCCTGCGTCTTCGCTGGCATCGAAGGCACCCGGCCGCTGCTGGTCGAGATCCAGGCACTGGTGTCGCCTTCGTCCTTCGGTACGCCACGCCATGCCGTGGTCGGCTGGGACTCCAACCGGCTCGCCATGGTGCTGGCCGTGCTCGAGGCACGCTGCGGCGTCGCCATCGGCGCCAACGACGTCTATCTCAATGTTGCAGGCGGCCTGAAGATCGGCGAACCGGCGGCCGACCTCGCCGTCGCCGCGGCCGTTGTGTCCTCACTGGCCGACGAGCCGGTCCCGCCGGAAATGGTGGTGTTCGGCGAGATCGGGCTGGGCGGCGAGGTCCGCCCGGTCGGCCAGCGCGAGGCCCGCCTGCGCGAAGCGGCCAAGCTCGGCTTCCGGAGCGCCCTCGTGCCCCGCGGGCGGCCCGGCACGGCGCCCGCGCCGCGCGCGCCCGAGGCCCCCGCACCGCGCGCGCCAGAAGCCATCGCCATTGACGAAATCGAGCATCTGACCGACCTTGTGGCTCGCTTTCAACCGGCCGACCGGGCCCCCAAACGCCCGCGGCGCGAGGGTGCTCCGGACCGGCGGCGGGAATAGGTCACGAACCAGGTCACGGGGCGCACAGGGGCGAATGGAACAGCTTGGAATCACCGTTTTCGACGTCGCCGTCATTGCCGTGGCCGTGTTTGGAGCGGCCATCGGCATGTCGAGCGGCTTCGCCCATGCCATCCTGTTCATCGGTTCGTGGATCGGTGCCGGCTGGGTCGCTTGGCGGTACTCCAAGGTGATACAGCCCGAGGTCGAGCAGCTCGTCGGCAGTACCGAACTGGCCTATTTCATCTCCATGCTGGCGGTTTTCGTCGCCGTCCTGATCGTGCTGGTGATGCTGACGAACGCCCTCTCGCGCTCGATCAAGGCAAGCCCGCTGGGCAAGCCCGACCGCATTCTGGGAGCGGGCTTCGGTATCCTCTGCGCCTGGGTCGTGCTGGGCGCTGCCTTTCTGTTTTACGGTTATCTGGGTCCCCGTACCTTGCCGCCGGCCGTCGAGGGCGCCGCCACCTTCCCGATGGTCAAGGAAATGGCCACTTTCATCGAACCCAACCTGCCCACAGGGTTCCGCAACCGGCTTCTGCGCCCTGGCATGGACGCGGGCGCCGCACCCGCTTCCCCGGCCACCAGCCCCGCCCCGGCCACCACTCCGGCCACTACTCCGGCGGAGGGCAGCACCAAACCGCCGCAGTAAGTTATCCTTGATGGCGCGGCGGGCAGCTCCCAGATATAACCCCGCCGTGCCAGACACACAGAAGCCCTCCAACCACGACCTCGACAAGTTTCACGAGGAATGTGCGTTGTTCGGCATCTACGGCACCTCGGATGCCGCCGCCCACACCGCCCTCGGTCTGCACGCCCTCCAACATCGGGGCCAGGAGGCCTCCGGCATCGTCACTTTCGACGGCCGCCACTTCCACGATCACCGCTCCCCCGGCCTGGTCGGCGAAATCTTCGGCGAACAGCCGGTCATGGCCCGCCTGAAAGGCTATTCGGCGATCGGCCATAACCGCTACGCCACCACCGGCGGCGCGTCGGACCGCAACATCCAGCCGATCTTCGCCGACTTCGACTTCGGCGGCATGGCGCTCGCCCACAACGGCAACCTCACCAACGCCTATATCCTGCGCAAGGAACTGGTGCGGATGGGCTGCCTGTTCCAGTCGACCACCGACACCGAAGTCATCAATCACCTGGTTGCCCGCTCCGACTATTCGACGGTGCAGGACCGGCTGATCGACGCGCTGGGCAAGGTCAAGGGTGCCTACTCCCTGCTGCTGCTGACCAACGAGGCGCTGATCGGCGTGCGCGATCCGCTGGGCGTGCGGCCGCTGGTCCTGGGCAAGCTCGAAGATTCCTGGATCCTGACCTCGGAGACCTGCGCGCTCGACATCATCGGTGCCCGCTTCGAGCGCGACGTCGAGCCCGGCGAGATCGTCATCATCGACGGCAAGGGCCCGCGCTCGATCAAGCCCTTCACCAAGCAGCCCAGGCGCTTCTGCGTCTTCGAGCACATCTATTTCGCCCGTCCCGACTCGCGCCTCGAAGGCGTCGGCGTCTACGAGGCGCGCAAGCGCATCGGCGTGGAACTGGCCAAGGAAAGCCCTGTGCCGGCCGATGTCATCGTGCCCGTCCCCGACTCCGGCGTGCCGGCGGCGATCGGCTACGCCCAGGGCTCCGGCCTGCCGTTCGAGCTGGGCATCATCCGCAACCACTATGTCGGCCGCACCTTCATCGAGCCGGCCGACCACATCCGCCATCTCGGCGTGCGTCTCAAGCACAACGCCAACCGCGCGCTGATCCAGGGCAAGCGCGTCATCCTGGTCGACGATTCGATCGTGCGCGGCACGACCTCCAAGAAGATCGTCGAGATGGTGAAACAGGCCGGCGCCCGCGAAGTCCACATGCGCATCGCCGCCCCGCCGACCACCGACCCCTGCTTCTACGGCATCGACACGCCGGACAAGGACAAGCTGCTGGCTTCGCACTACGACGTTGCCGGCATGGCCAAGTTCATCGGCGTCGATTCGCTGGCCTTCATATCGATCGATGGCCTCTACCGCGCCATGGGCATGCCCGGCGGCCGCGACCCCGCCCAGCCGGCGTTCTGCGACGCCTGCTTCACCGGCGACTATCCGATCCCGCTCGACGACCAGATCGGCATAGAAGACCGCCAGCTCTCCTTCCTCGCCGAAACCGCCTGAGTTCACGGTCATGACAGAAGCTCCTGCTGGCCGTCTCGCCGGCCGTCTTGCGCTGATCACCGGCGCCTCGCGCGGCCTGGGTGCGGCCGCGGCGCTGGCCTTTGCCCGGGAAGGCGCGCACTGCGTGCTGGTCGCCCGCACCGTGGGCGGCCTGGAAGCGCTCGACGACAGGATCAAGGCGATGGGCGGCCAGGCCACCCTGGTGCCGCTCGACGTCACCGACAGCCCCGGCATCGATCGCCTGGGCGCCGCCCTCCACGAGCGCTTCGGCCGGGTCGACGTGCTGCTGGGCAATGCCGGCGTGCTGGGCGCGCTGTCGCCGATCGGCCATATCGATCCCAAGCTCTTCGAACAGGTGATGGCGGTGAACGTCACCGCCAACTGGCGGCTGATCCGCTCGATCGATCCCCTGCTGCGCGCCTCGGACGCCGGACGCGCCATCTTCGTGACGTCGGGCATCGCCCGCCAGACCGTGCCCTACTGGAGCGCCTACGCCGCCAGCAAGGCCGCGCTCGACATGCTGGTCGGCGTCTATGCCGCCGAGATCGCCCACACCCAGGTGCGGGCCAATCTCTACAATCCCGGCCCGATGCCCACCGCCCTGCGCAGCCAGGCTTTCCCCGGCGAGGACCAGACGACTTTGCCGCCGCTGGAAGCCCACGCCGAGGCGTTGATTGGTCTCGCGATGCCGTCGTGCACCTTGAACGGCGCGTGGGTGGCCGGCGACGAGGCGCTGAAGCGCTAGGGTCGTGACTTTCCGGACACGAGTTGTCCAGAATGTGTCTGTCTGAAAATTCACAAATCACCGGCCCGCCTCGACGCGACGATTCTTTTCAACGAAGGCCGAATCGTCGCACCTGTCTGATAAATACCCCCCTCCGTCGTCTCGACCGGAGCGCCGAAGGCGCGAAGCGGAGAGACCTTGGCCGTGGCACGCAAGGCCCCTCGGCTACGCTCCAGGGCGGGGGTTACCCCGCCCGAGGCGACGGAAGTACCTTTGCGAATACGCTGAACGACGGCGGTAACTCCACCGACCACGAAAAACGCCCGCCGGATCTCTCCTGCGGGCGTCGGCCGGGCTTCCCCAGCATGGCAGAAAACATAGCCTAAACCTGCTGAATTTGCAACGACATCAATGGATGATCATCGTCGAGTGGATTTGAACGACGACCGGATAACCTTCGAAGGTCCTGGGGATAATCCGCAACGTCCGGGCATACCGTTGGTCGACCCGGACGACGATGGTTTCCGAACCATCCAACTCCCAAGCCGAGATAGAGGCAGCCCATTCTGGAAGTTTCAATCTCTCGCTGAGAAGACTGGCTGCATCGGCAGAGTCCACGAGAGCCCTCTCAGCGCTGCGGCTTGGCCCGGCTCGCGAAGGGATTGTCGGGCTTGCGCATGGTGACGCGGATCACCGCGCCGTCTAGCACGATTTGATCACACTGGCGGCCATTGTTAGGGGGCTATGCCTAAAATTGTGCCGGGAAAAATGGGCAAGCAGCTGGAGCCAAAAAATGAGCAAGCAGCATTTAGGGCGACGTGCGATAGCGGCGATTGCGGCAGTGTTAGTCGCGACGCCCCTTCGCGGCGCGCGGGCCCAAAATGGAGAGCAAAGTCTTAGAGGCTGACTGAAAAAGAAGTTGGGTGATTTCAATCGGCCGTGATTCCCTTGGGTTGCGAAGCTCAAAGGAGGCGACGATGGCTTGGACTGAAATCACCCGGCCGCACTATCGGCGCGACGGCTTGCGTTACGCAAGCGATCTGACGAACGATGAATGGGGGTTGATCGAGCCATTCATGCCGCCGTCCTCGGCGGTCGGCAGGCC
>CAMARK010000111.1 GCA_945860205.1 Reyranella massiliensis 521
CCCCGCGGCTCTGCTGTCGCGCTCGCAACAGCAGAGCCCGGTGACCCGTTTGGCGTTGAGGCGGCGCTAGCTTTACGCGAATTTTGTCGTCCTGACTTTCGATGCAGCAAAACGTCAGGCTTCGTTCCCTCGTTTGGCGATGCCGCGCAGGATGAAGATCGCGGCCACCGCCAGGATCGGCACCATGAACAGCGAGATACTGGCACCCATCGGGAGATTGCCGCCCAGGATGGCGGTGAAGAAGGCCGACGTGCCCAACACCTGGGTCGCCCCGAGGGGGCCGCCGCTGGTCAGCATGGACACGATCGTGAAGCCGGCGAAGGTGGTAATCAGCGAGTAGATCATGGTGATGGCAATGACGTTGCGCATCATTGGAAAGGTCACGTACCGGATGCGCTGCCACCAGGTGGCGCCGTCGACCCGCGCCGCCTCGTAGAGCTCCTCCGGCACCGACTTCAACGATGCCAGGTACATGACCATGCAGAACGGCGCGCTGAACCACACGGTCACCAGAATGACGCAGAAGCGCGCCCAGCCGGCTTCGCCCAGCCAGAAGATGCGGCCCAGGCCGAAATATTCGAGGCCCCAGTTGAAGGCGCCGAAGGATGGCTCGAACAGCAACCGCCAGGCGAGCATGCTGAGCGCCGCCGGAATCACCCACGGTACCAGGAGTATGCCGCGCCACTTGCGCTGACCCTTTGCCGGGATGTTGTGCACGAAATGGGCGGCCGCAAAGCCGATGATTGCACTCAGGGCGACGGCGATGAGCGCATAGAGGCAGGTCTGGTAGACGACCATCCAGAACCGGTCGCGCCCGACCAGGTAGGCGAAGTTGGCGAGCCCGACGAACTTGGCGGCCTTCCTGTCGAGCATCGAGAGGTAGATCGCGTAGCCCGCGGGATAGGCCACCAGCACGGCGATCAACGTCAGCAGCGGCAGGGTCAACAGGAAGGCGACGGTCGATTTGCGCCGCATCAGCTTGCGCAGGCTGCCGCGGCTCATGGGTCTTCTTGCGCCTTCCATTACAGGGTGGGGAGCATATCATGGAAATTCAGGGCGGCCTGCCTTTGTGCACCCGCCTCCAGGAAGGGAGCGCCTCATGACCGTCACCATCACGCCGCTCACGCCCGTACTCGCCGGCGAAGTGGGCGCGATCGACCTGCGCCAGGTGCATGATCGCCAATCGCTCGAGGCGATCCGCGCCGGCATGGACAAGTACGCCGTGCTGGTGTTTCGCGATCAGAATTTCACCAACGAGGAACAGCTAGACTTCGCCCAGCGGTTCGACGGCACGCTGCATGCCCGGACTTCCTCCTCGGCCATCGGCAACAACCGCTTCGGCAACGAGGCGATCGCCGATGTCTCCAACGTCGACAAGGACGGCAAGATCCGGGACGCGAACAACCGCATGCGAGCCTCCTCCGTCAGCAACCGCCTGTGGCACACCGATGCATCGTTCGTCGACCCGCCGGGCCGCTACTCGATGCTGTCGGCGCGGGTGGTGCCGCCGGTGCGGGCCGATACCGAGTTCGCCGACATGCGCGCGGCCTACGATGCGCTCGACGCGGAAACTCAGCGTACGATCGAAGGGCTGCGCGTCTATCATTCCATCGTCTATTCGCGTCACGTGCTGGGCTTCGACTTCAGCGAGGAGGAGGCGGAGAAGCTGAAAGGCGCCGTCCATCCGTTGGTACGCACCATCCCCACCTCAGGCCGCCGCGCCCTCTATCTCGCCTCGCACGCCGCCCATGTCGTCGACTGGCAGGTGCCGGAGGGCCGGCTGCTGCTGCGCGACCTCAGCGACCATGCCACGCAGCCGCAGTTCATCTCTTGCCACATCTGGCGGCCGCATGATTTCGTGATCTGGGACAATCGCTGCACCATGCATCGCGCCCGGCCGTTCGACGACAAGACCCACCGCCGCGAACTCCGGCGCACCACGACGCTCGACCTGCCGCTGCCGGTCCCCGGCTTAGGCGATCAGCACCGAGGTGCGGTGCGGGTCCGGTAGCCGTCGTAATACTGGCTGCCGCAGGCGACCTGCTGTTGAACGACGTCGTCGCGATTGCCGTTCTGGCCGCGGTTCGTCACGGCCACCGTGGTATAGCGCTGCTGATTGGCGTAACCGTAGTTCGGCGCAGGTTGCGAATAGCCATACGCCGGAGCAAAGCCAAACGTTGGAGCAGGTGCGGGGCTGTAGTAGCCGCTGTTGTACGGGTTGCCGTAGGCCGCCGCTGCCGGCTGATAGTAGCCGCGCGGTGGGGCATTGCCGTCTTCCTGGCACGCCGCCCCGGTGATGCCGATGCCGACAACGAGCATCAGTTTCGGAAAGAGCTTCAACATCTGGATCCTCCAAGCCAAAAAGTTTGAACAACGCTGGACGGGAAACGGTCAGGGGATCGAATAGGTTCCCGCGACGCGCGGGGAAGTGACCGCTTCCCGGCCGCGACGTACAACGGTCACGGCAACCAACGGCAAGAGGGGCGGCGATCGCAAATATGAAGAACGGCGGCATGAACAACGACAGCGTTGCGATCGGCATCATCGGCGCCGGCATCATGGGAGAGCGGCTGCTCAACGCCA
Organism: Reyranella massiliensis 521; assembly: GCA_945860205.1. Lineage (GTDB taxonomy): Bacteria > Pseudomonadota > Alphaproteobacteria > Reyranellales > Reyranellaceae > Reyranella > Reyranella massiliensis_B. Next base: position 2,584 of record CAMARK010000111.1, read on the forward strand.
TCCTCCAGCAGGATCCCGGGCTGGTACGGGCCTGCGGCATCTGGGATCCCGCGCCTGAAGCGATGCAGCGCATGGCAAAGACCTTTCCGCAGGTGCCGCGGCTGGCCGATGCGGCCGCCGTCATTGCGGCCAGCGACTGCACCTACATCGCCTCGCCCCCGGCCTCGCATCTCCCGCACGCCCGCGCGGCGCTGGCGGCCGGCAAGAGCGTTTTCAGCGAGAAGCCGCTGGCGGTCGATGTTGCCGATGCACGGGCGTTCGTGGCGGAGGCCGGCGACCGCGGCGCGGTGAACTTTCCCTTCGCCTCTTCGCCGGCCGTGGCGACGCTCCGGCGCTGGGTCGAGGGCGGCGAGATCGGCATCCCAAAACGCATCGCGATCGAGGTCGGCTTCGCCAAGTGGCCGCGCGCCTGGCAGGCGGATGCGGCGGGCTGGCTCGACAGGCCGATGCAGGGCGGTTTTACGCGCGAGGTCGTCTCGCATTTCCTCTTCCTGTCGCGGCGGCTCGCCGGGCCTCTGGACGGCCTCGGCGGCAAGGCGTCGTTTCCGGAAGCGGGTAAATCCGAACGACGCATCGAAGCGAGCCTGCAGGCAGGCGACCTGCCGGTCACGCTCGCCGGCGCGGTTGGCGAGACGGCCAAGGACGATCACAACATCTGGATGCTGGAAGGCGACAAGGGCGCGGTCCGGCTGTGCGACTGGTCAATCGCCGAGCGGCGCGGGGCGGACGGCACCTGGCAGCCTGCGCCGGATGCCCTGCCCCAGGAGCAGGCCCGCCCGCTGGCGCTCAAGCGCCAGCTCGAAGGCGTGGCAAGACTCGCGCGCGGCGAGCCGCATCATCTCGCGACGCTGGCGGACGCCCTCGACGTCCAGGAGATCGTCGAAGGTATTCTCGTTGATTGAGCGGAGGTCGTGGCCGAGCCCTAGAGCGTGATGACATTTGAGTTGATTCGATTGGCGAAGGGCAGGCTAGCTTTGAAGCGTGATTTCATCGCGGCACTCGACGGCGATGGTTATGCGCGCGAAATAGCGCGAGCCCATCGATTCCGTACTGCCTCTATTACGCGAAGCTCCCACGATTCCAGCATCCGCCGGACGCTATCGCGAACTTTTAAATTGTCTTCGATAAGCAGAATTGTGGTGTTCAAGAAAGACTCTCTTGATGTCAGTCAACAATACTGTGCTTGCCGCCGGTCGTTTGCGAGCGAGCTTGCCCACGTAGACCAAGGCTTGCACCGACGGGTTGTCGGCGGCGCGGAATTCCTCAGCTTGAATTGTGGTGGCTGTAACAAGTGCCGTGCGATTGAAAGCCAATCGAAATCACAAATTTGGAAGCCAACAATATCGCCCACTTTGTAAAATTAGGCTGTTCACAATTAGACAAGCCGCGCGTGACCTTTCGGTGCTTACCGAATACTTCATCTGCGCTGGCCTGAGGGACAAGGTCGGGCAGGGCCGGATGACTTCTAGAAACCCTTAAGCCCGAATTTGGCAAACTCCTCGCCGATATCGCTTCGGGCCGGCGCCGATGCTGCGGCTGCCAAATCCAGGATCTACGAAGTCCTGGAGGCGCAAGACCGCAAGGACACGATCAGGCTGAACGGAGCCATCACTTGGTCGATCTTCCTTGAGATCCAGGTCACGGCGTCGCGGCAGCACATTCGATCAAGGCCGCCACGGATCGTTGTATTTTTCCGCGCCGATCTTGCGGAAATCGCTCAGCCAGTCGCCTTCGTAGGGCCAGGCCTCGGGTGATTTTGGGTCCGGCCCCTGCCAGAAGCGGGCCAGCGCATCGGGGCCCACCTTCTCGAGCGACCACGCCTGGCGGCGGAACGTCCAGCTGTCGGGCACCAGGCGGTGAGCTTCGCGAAAGTGCTGCACGGCCGCCGCATGATGGCCGTCCATCTCGAGCTGCGCGGCAAGCTGGAAGTGCGCATGCCCACGCGCCTTGTCCGCGTCGCGCGGCCGCGACCGCTCGATCACCTCGTCCGGCGACAGCGCAAACCGGCTGTCGGCGCCCAGCGCCACCCAGTCCCTGAGTGCCGAATGATAGGCTTCGGTGTCGCGGCGGATCTTGGCGGCCTCGGCCATCATGTCGACCATGCGCTGCGGCGCATCCGGCGGCATGGCGAGCCGCGGCCCGCTGTTGGGCTGTGGCGGCGCCGGCGCCACTTCGGCCGGGCGCACGATCATTCCGTTCTCGTCGATCCACACGCTGCTCGGGATATTGACCACGCCCAACAGCTCGGCCAGCACGTGATGCCGATCGATCAGCGAGGGATGGGTCGGCTGGGCCGCTTCGATGAAGGGGCGGCAACCGGCGTCGCCCAGCGTATCGAGCCCGACCGTCACCAGTTCGAAGCCCTTCGGATGCAGTTCGTCGCGCAGGGACCGCCACACGGGCAAGTCTCGCGAGCAGCCTCAATAAGGCGCCCAGGCGTAAAGCAGGACTTTCTGGCCACGCAGGCTCGACAGGCTGAACATGTTGCCGTCGAGACCGGGCAACCTGAGGTCGGGCGCCTCGGCACTTGCCAGTGCGCGCGCGCCAATGGCCGCCGGCCCGAGCGCCCACAGGCGATGCTCCTCGGCGGCCACCAGCGGCATGGCCATGTCGTGCGCAACCTGCGCGACGTCGATGGTGTCGCCCACCGGATGTAACGAGGGCGGACGTGACGAGGACGGGCGCGACAAGGGAATGCAGACCGAGCCTTGGCAGGCGCCTTCCGGTTTCAAGGTCCAGCCGGTGCCGGCCTCGAACTCGCTTTTGGAAATGTGGAGTGAACGCAGCAACATCGTTGGCTCCCTGTCCGACTTTCAGCTGATGGACGTCCGGCGACAGGCTTTGCCGACGATGTAGGCGACGCCTTCCGGCCCCGCCTGCGTGGTGTGCTGGCATCCCGCCGCGATCTCGCAGTGGTCGCCGGCCCGGAATGTTTCCGCCTTGTTGTCACGGATCACGGTCGTCTCGCCGCTCAGCACCATGATGCGTGCGTCGAAGTCGTGGGCGTGCAGCTCCTCGCAGAAGCTGGGCTTCTGACCGCCATGCACGACCTCGAAACCCTCCCGGCGCAGATCGCTCTCGAACCCCTCGCGGGTTGGCGGTCCGTTGCGGCGGCGGCCCGAAAGCAGGGCGACGCCTTCCCGGCCCACATGCTCGGCATGCATACGGCCCTTCGGAACTTCGAAGCATTGCCCCGCACGAAAGGTGACCGGGCTGTTGTCACAGGTGATGGTGATTTCGCCCCCCAGGACCAACGCTTTGGCGTCGAAGTCATGGCAGTGGTTGGGTGTCACCAGGTTCGGCTTCACGCTGGTGTTTACAACCCGATAGCCGTCACGACACAGTCCTGCTTCGAATTCACCCTTGTCCATGGCCGCTACTCCTTGCTTGGATAGGCGATCTGTGCGCTATGGAGGACATGCTGTCAACTTTAGAGGACGAAATAGGCCTCCGCACGGGGCGCGCCGTCAAGCAACAGCGCGAGGCGCTGGGCTTCAGCTTGCGGACGCTGGCCACTCACAGCGGCATCTCTTCCTCGATGATTTCGGACATCGAGCGCGGAACGAAGTCGCCGACCGTCATCACTTTGGTGCGGCTCGCGCAGGCATTGGGGGTCACCGCCGCCGCTTTGGTCGACGAGGGCGCGGGTCCGGCACCGCGTATTCGTGTTCTCCGGAGCGGCGAGGGCGCGGGCGGTGAACATCCCGCCCGTTGGAAGACCCTGGCGCCCGGGACCCCCGGCAGCCGCATCGACTTCGTGCACTACCAGATCCCTCCATCCACCGTCCTGGGTCCGACCGCCGCTCACGCTCCCGGCACGGTCGAGCACATGCATGTGGCCGCCGGCACCGTCCGGGTGACCGTCGGCGACGAAACCGCCGAACTCGCCGCCGGCGACAGCTGCAGCTGCCGCACCGATGTCACGCATATCATCGAGAATCCCGACCCGGCGGCCGAGGCGTTGATTTACCTGATCGTCGAGCGGCGCTGATCCGGTAGTGGGTCGATATAAAAAATCGATGGATTGAGGAGAGTGATGTGAAGCGTCGCTTGTTTCTCGGCGGTGCCCCTGCAGCGGTCGCTGCTGGCAGCGTTCCCCAACGCGTGCTGGCACAAGCCGGAGGCAAGCGCCTGGTCGGCGTTCTCACCGCCTATGCCGAGGCTGATCCGGAAGGAACGGCGCATCTTGCCGAATTCCAAAATTCCCTCGATCGGCTTGGATGGACCGACGGCCGCAATGTCCGAATCGAGTATCGTCGGGCGGTTGGCAATGCGGATCGCGCCGCCCTCAGGCCGCCGAACTGATTGAGCTGAAACCCGACGTCATTCTGACGACGGGCGGCACGGCGCTCGTATCCGTGCTGCGGCTGACCCGATCCATACCCGTCGTGTTCGTTACCGACTCCGATCCCGTGGCGTTGGGTTTGGTCTCGAGCCTTGCCCGCCCTGGCGGAAACGCCACCGGCTTCATCTCGTTCTCCGCCGACATCGCCTCCAAATGGCTGCAGCTTCTCAAGGAAATTTCCCCTGGCTTGACGCGCGTTGCCATCCTGAAAAGCGCCAATCCGCAGGCGACAGTGACGTTGCCGGTCATCGAGGGCGCCGCCCCGGGATTGGGCTTACGCAGCGTCGCCATCGATATCGGCGGCAGCGCCGATATCGAGCGCTCTGTCAGCGAAGCCATGGCAGAGCCCAATACCGGATTGCTGGTGCTTGCCGGCGCCACCGCACTCAGCCATCGCGACCTGATCGTCGGACTGGCCGCCAGGCATCGGCTGCCGGCAATGTATTCGAATGCCGCCTTCCCTCGCGCTGGTGGACTGATGTCCTACGGCGTCGATCGCCGGGAGCGGATGGTGCAGGCGGCGGGTTACGCAGACCGCATCCTCAGGGGTGAAAAGCCCGCGAACTTGCCGGTGCAAACTCCGACTGTTTTTGAATTGGTGCTCAATGTGCGGACGGCAAGGATGCTGGAGCTTGCGCTGCCACCGCATCTGCTCGCACTCGCCAGCGAACTGATTGAATGAGAGCAACCGGTGCGGTTACCTCTCTAGCGAAGCTGCCCGAGTTTTGTCCGCTCGAAGCTTCTGCGAAGCTCCGCCGTCGACAACAGCGCGTACCCCGACGGTACTGTGGCCAGGTCCTGGGGCGAACGATGCTCAGCCGGCGTTTCGGCCAGCCGCAGCCGCACCTCCCCGGTGGCATGGTCCCCGGCCTTCAGGCTGGCCAGCGCGCGCACCAGATATTCGCCGGCAAAGTAGTCCGGCTGCTGCCCGCTCGCTTCGTAGCCCGCGATGAAGGTTTCGATGCGCTCTTCCAGGCGGCGGCGCGCCGCGTCGGGCGCGTGGGGTGGCAGGGTCATGGCGGAAACAACAGCCTCACAGGGTGTCACCACTCTAGCTCATGTAGCCGTCGGTATGGTGATGGTCTCGCAGCTGGCCTTCTTCGAGGTCCGCACGCGCTTCGATGTTGCTGTTGGCGGAGTTTCCCAACCCAGAAGCAGATCCGTTTGCCGAGTTGTGCGTATGTAGGACAGGCAGATTTCCAACGGGAGGCGGGATGGTCATTGTCGTTGTCTGTTCCGCCGCTGTGGCGCTGGCGCTGATCATGACGGTCGCGTGGGCCGTGCAACTTCGGACCGGCCAGTCTGGTTGGATCGACACCATCTGGTCGTTCGCCGTTGGCGTGGTAGGCGCCGCTGCAGCTCTTGCCCCGATTGCAGGACAGGAGGGATTGACGGCGCGGCAGATGCTGGTCGCCGTCTGCGTGTTTGCCTGGTCGGCGCGACTCGGCCTTCACATCATGCGGCGCACGCTCCGAGGCGGCGACGACGCACGCTACAAGGCCTTGCGCGAGGAGTGGGGTACGAACTTCGTCTTCCGCCTGTTCCTTTTCCTGCAGGTCCAGGCGGCGGCGGCGCTCGTGCTGGTGATCTGCGTTCTCGCCGCCGCCCGCAACACCGCGCCGCTCGGCTGGGGCGATGTTCTTGGTCTCGCAATCCTGGCCGTTGCGGTTCTCGGCGAAGCCGCAGCCGACGCGCAGCTGGCCCGATTTGCGGGATCGCCCAGCGCGAAAGGCGCGGTTTGCGAGATCGGTCTGTGGCGCTACTCGCGCCATCCCAACTATTTCTTCGAGTGGCTGGCGTGGCTTTCCTATCCCGTGATCGCGGTCGGCCTTCCCGTCGACCACCTCTACGGACTGATCGCGCTCGCCGGCCCCGCGTTGATCTACTGGCTGCTCGTCCATGTGTCGGGCATTCCGCCGCTCGAGGCGCATATGTTGAAGTCACGTGGGGCGGCTTTTGCGGACTACCAAAAGCGCGTCAGTGCGTTCTTTCCCGGTCCGCGAAATGCGTAGGATCGCCCAACGTCTTGCGGCCTATATCCACTCCGACGACCCGCTTGCAGCCGCCAGCAACCTGATCGCCATTGTTGTCGCGATCAATCAGCCGTTCTTTCCGCTCTCGATCCACTGGCTGGTTGGCAACGACCACGGCGCGTCCTATGTCACGTTTTTCTCGACTCCCTTCTTCCTGGCCGTACCCGCCATCACGCGGCTGTCGTCGCTCGCCGGTCGCGCGATGCTGCCGTTGGTCGGCATTGTCAACACACTGGCAAGCGCCCAGGCCCTGGGCGCTGCGTCGGGAGTCGAGTTGTTCCTCTTCCCCTGCGCGATTATCGCCGGCATGTCGCTGCGCCAATCCGAACGCTTCGTCATGCTGGGGATCGTCGGGCTGGCGCTGGCCGGGTTCGTGCTGCTGCACGACAAGGCGGCCGCCGCGAGCACGCTGTTCTCGCCGGCTGAGTATGCGAACTTCGTGTCGCTCAGCGTCTGGTCGGTGGCAGCCCTGATCGCGTTTGCGGCGTTGCGCTATTCCAGCGCGCTGGCGCAATCAGCCCCGCCGCCCAAGCCTTGATGTCGCGAGGTAGCCCACCGTCGCCACGCAGGCGGTCAGGAACGTGCCCCAGCCCATATCGACGATTGTCACCATTACCGGCCAGGTCTTCAACGTCGCCTGATTGGTAAGGTCGTAGGTGGCGTAGCAAAAGAAGCCGAGCAGCGCGCCTTTGCTCGCCGCGGTGGACCAGCGCCCGGTCACGAGCGCGGGCTTGATGGCAAAGATCACGATGCCCACGACATAGAGCACATAGAACAGGATCGCCGGGACAAGCCGGAAGCCCGGCAACAGAATGTCGCCCAGCAGCGGCCGATAAAGCAGGTCCGCGGACACGCTCAGCCAGACCGCATCCATAGCCAGCATTGTCATCGCCGCCGCAGCGTAGGCCGTCAATATCGTCTTCATCGAATGAACACCTCGGCTCGCAGCGTGGACTGTCGGGGCTTTGACCGGCGATGGTAGCAAAAGATATGTTGGTTTGGCACGAACTCTACTCGATCCCGACGCCATCGCCGAGACCTACTGGGCCACGCCGCAGCAGCACGGCAGCGCCTGGAGCTCGGAGATCCAGGTCCGCCCGTGGGACGATAAGTTTTGGGCCGGCGCCGTCGCTAGAACTCGAAACGCCAAGAGAGGGCGCTGCCGACGATGAACTGGTTGCGCGAGCCGCCGGGGCCCGTGACGATCGGCGAATTGCCGGCAATATCGGCCAGGTAGTTGTAGCTACCGAAGGCCACGAAGGTAAGGTTGTTGGTCACTCGCCAGACACCACTCGCGCCTGCACCCACGCTGCGTAGGCCGGCGCCGGGATAGTACTGGGTATATCCGGAGTTGATCGATTGGGTGGCGTTAACGCCGAAGTAGGCTTGGTTGTAGGTGCCGTCGGTTACGGAAAGCCGCGGACCAGCAGACAGGAAGACGGTGGGGCTCAGCCGCACCTTGCCGTCGACCAAGGCGTCGAAGATAAGCCCGTTGCTGCCACCAAGTCCGCGCCGCAGTTCCACCTTGGCGGCAAGGTAGGGGAGGTCATAGCGCAGAAAACCGCCGCCTTCGACCGTGAAGGGCACATTTCCCATGCCGAACAGATACCCGCCGTCACCCGCGTTGCGTGGGAAGCGATAGCGCAGGATTGGGCCCGCCTTGAATCCGTCCAGGTCGAGGAGCGTGGCACCGACGCCATCGCGCGCCGAGAGGAAGAACTTGTCGCGCTGGTAGCGCAGATCAAGGTTTGGAATCGGTAGAACGCGATAGTTGGCGGAGCCTTCGAACCACGGAGCCACGACGACACCTGGGCCGATGTCGAAGGTCCAGTCCTTGGGCGGCGGGCCGGCGGGCTCGCTGCCAATGGACGTCGGTTGGGCCGTCGCGATTCCCGTCCACGCAGTGAAAATTGCAAGACACAACGCAATTCGACTACACAACCTCATCTGCCCACCTTTCGGTCCAGTTGCGACCAAGGCCGCCGCCGCATGGCGCTCATGATCCGAAACACTGGAACTGTAGTACATCAATCGACCAAGCGCGGCCTGTCCATAATGAGAACCTTATCCAGGTTGCCGACAGGGGCAGCGTTGGGTGCTAGGCGGCGTTCGTCGGAATTGTCACCACGGCACTGCTTCACCGCGATGATCGAAGAATCCGCCGCTGCTGCCGGGGCGCAGGCTGTCGATGACGTGAAGCAGGCCGTCGGCCGCCTGTTCGGCTGTCTGGACGTCCAGACCTGCTTTTGCGAAGGGCGCCGACAGGCGCGTTGCCACCGTACCGGGATGGAGCGCCACGCAGAGCGCGGCGGGCTGGCGTCGGCCAAGCTCGACGGCCGCGGTGCGCATGAGCTGGTTGAGCGCCGCCTTCGAGGCGCGATAGCTGTACCAGCCGCCCAGCCTGTTGTCGCCGATGCTGCCGACCCGCGCCGAAAGCGTCGCGAACACCGACCGTCCCTGGCGCGGCAGCAACGGCAGAAAATGCTTCATCAGCAGGGCCGGGCCGATGGCGTTCACGGCAAAGGCCCTTGCCATGTGAACGGCATCGAGGTCGCGCCAGCTTTTCTCTGGGGCGAACCCGTCCATGTGAAGGAAGCCGGTGGCATCGATCACCAGCCGCACTTCGGCCCCGAGGCCCCGAACATGACGGGCCGCCTGGGCGATACTCTCCTCGTCGGTGAGGTCGAGGGGCGGGGAACTGCGGCGTCCCAGCCCCAGCGCCACACAAAAACGGGACTGAGTCGCGAGACGGCCGAGCAGTGCCTGGCCAATGCCGCCAGACGATCCGACGACGACGGCCAAACCACCCGAGGGGAAGGCATCGGAGCCCTTGTCCATGTCCTGGTTCTGCACGTTGCTGCTACGCAGGTGCGCGCTGGACGGTTCAATGCAATGTCTTGATGGCACCTTTCGTCGCACGACGAGAGAACAAGGGCCTCACATCATCCAAGGGCATCGGCGCGCCGTAGGGCTAGAGTCTGTACGATATAGCCCAAGGACCTGCCATGAACATGATCGTCAAGAAAAGCGACCTGGCCGCCGGCAACGATGGCGAACGTCCGTCGCGCGACGCGGCGGAACAGGCCGGGCGCACCTTGATCCGCTGGGCAGGCGACGATCCCGACCGCGAAGGCCTCGTCGGCACACCCGATCGTGTGGTGCGGTCCTACGAGGAATTCTTCGCCGGCTACGATGTGGACCCGCGGGAAATCCTGCGGCGGACCTTCGAGGAAACGGAGGGTTACGACGAGATGGTCGTCCTACGCGACATCCGGCTCGAGTCCCATTGCGAGCATCACATGGTGCCGATCATCGGTCGGGTTCACGTCGCCTATCTGCCCGACAAGCGCGTCGTCGGCATCAGCAAGCTGGCACGGGTCGTCGAGATCTATGCCCGACGGCTGCAGATCCAGGAGAAGATGACCGCGCAGATCGCCAACACGATCGAGGAGGTCCTGCGGCCGCGGGGCGTGGCCGTGGTGGTCGAAGCCGCGCATCAATGCATGACGACGCGCGGCGTGCACAAAGCCGGGGTCACGATGGTGACGAGCCGCATGATCGGTGCTTTCCGCGACGGCGGCGAGACGCGGCGCGAATTTCTCAGCATGATCGGCCGGCCTTCGGCCTGAGTTGTTACGACAGCGGCGTGGCGTGCTCGCCGTCGCCTTCCGGCATGGCCTGCCGGCCTCGGTCGTACGAGTCCACGACATGCCGGCCGAGCGGACTTATCGGAGGCCTGAAGCGCAGCACGGTGCCGAGGTGCGTCTCGACGATGTTCAGAATTTTCGTTGCATATCCCCGGCGCCGAAATGCCGGGCTGACGAACAGGTACTCGATCTCGCCCGAAAGATCGTAGAGGCAATAGCCGATCGTGGTGTTCACGTCCGTGATCGTGACGATGCCGTCGGTATGGCTGACTCCGGTCTTCACCCTCGCGGCTTCCGCACTTCCCTGGATAAGGCCATCGCCTGCAGACGAGGACGAAGCTCGAGAAAGACGCTGTAGGCCTGGCCGAGCAACCAGGCGAAGGGCTGGATGTCGAAGATTGTCGCCAGCCATCGGAAACGCGGAAGGTGTTTCCAGATAAGGGTGAAGGCTCTGCCGCCCGATACGAGACTTCCGTCGGCATCCCGCACGGTGAATCGGGCGAGCGCGTGCTGCCGGGACAGGTCCCGCGCGACATCCATGGTGTCGATGCCGCTGATATCGACCCAGCAAATCCGGTCGGCGCCGTCCTGGCGCCGATAAAATTCGATCTCGCGCACGCACAGAGGGCAGGCGCCATCATAGTACGCGGTGGGTCTGACGTGCCCGGACATGGTTTCGGGACGGCGCGCCGCTGCGGCTTCGAGGCTAGCCGCCCCAGACGTCGTCATAGCGCGCGGTGCCATCCTTCAGGGGATAGTGGCGATAGGTGCGATAGGTGGCCGCCTTGGACGCCCGCCTGAAGACCAGGCCCGTGACGACGATGCCGGCCACGACCAGCACATGGAAAACGATGAGCTCGCCATACCAGATCCACGCGCCAGCGCTCAGGCAGAAGATGTTGGTCCACATGACGCTGAGAAACAGCATGAGCTGGAACCGCTGGGCCGGAGGGAGGTTGCGCAGGGGATTGACGTTCGAATCCATGATGGACCGGTAGAGGGAAATCATTTTCTGCTCCTGGTGGACACTAAATTGATTACGCCCCGTGTGCGGCGGCGGATCATGACGCGCCTGCGACATAGCATCACCATGCGCTGCAATAGCTTGGTGGAGGAAAGCCATGACACCAACTCGAAGGTGTCGATCTGTGCGTCGACATGGAGTAGTCAATGACGCTTGCAAACATCCTCTTCGTTCTCATCCTCGTCTCCGGACTGGCGACGCTGGTGATCCTGTTCGTAGGCGTCCTTTCGAGTACCCCTCCGGCGAGGGCCGCCTGTACGCTGATGATGTGATCGTGAATATTGAGGGTGCCGCGGGCACGATGATGGTGTCCGCGTAGCCCAGATGGACACGATCGTAGATGTCAGTTTCGAGACCAGACTCCGCCGCTAGACGCCGGCGGCGGGTGCGCCCTGAAGACGAGAAGCGGCGGATCGTTGCGGAGACGTACGAGCGCGGGGCGTCGGTATCGGCGGTGGCCCGGC
>CAMARK010000112.1 GCA_945860205.1 Reyranella massiliensis 521
CCGGAGGCTCGCGGTCCGGAAGAGTTCTAAAACGCGGGCTTCTTGCCCGCGATCGCGGCCACGAAGCGCTCTGGCGTGATCGATGACAGCGCCGTCCCCCGACCCACGGTCGGCTCGACCGTGAGGCCTACGACCGGATCGAAAGCGGCCGTCGCGGGATTGAACGCATAGAGCTGACCCTTGGTCATGTTAAACCACCAGGCATGCAGCACCAGCGTGCCGGCTTCGACCTTGTCGGCGATCCAGCGGAAGCTCATCAGGTTCTTTACGCTGTTCAGCACCGCGGCCTGCTCGACCGCGCGGGCGATCTCGTCGCGCGAACGGCCCCTCAGCTCCTGCACCACGAGATCGCGCGTGTCCTGGGCGATGCTGGTCCAGGTCGAGAGATAGTCGTAGTCAGCATAGACACTCTCGCGGCCGTCAACGAGAGCACCGATACCGCCGCACAAGGCGTGCCCCAGCACCACGACATGCTCCACGCCGAGGCCCCTCACGGCGAACTCGATGGCCGCCGATGTGCCGTGATGCCGGGCATCCGGCGGAAACTGCGCCGGCGGCACCATCGCCGCCACATTGCGCACCGTGAAGAGCTCGCCGGGCTGGGTCTGGGTCAGAATGCCGGGATCGACCCGCGCATCGGCGCAGGCCACGATCAGGATCTTAGGTGTCTGGCCTTCTGTCGCCAGCCGCTCGAAAAGGTCGAGATGCTCGCGGTAATAGCCCAGATGGAAGTCCGAGAAGCCCTTTAGAAGCCGTTCCAACGCCATGGTGTCTCGTCTACGATGCGGATCGTGAATGGAACCCTGAAATGACCCAAGAACTGCTCTACGACAAGCGCGGCGACATCGGCTGGGTCACTTTCAACCGGCCCCAGGCGCGCAATGCCCTTACTTTCGCAATGTATGAGGGATTGGCCGAGATCTGCATCGGGATCGGCAAGACCCGGGACGTGAAAGCGCTGGTCGTCACCGGCGCGGGCGAAAAAGCCTTCGCCGCCGGCACAGACATCGCCCAGTTCAAGAGCTTCGAGAGCGGCGAGGATGGGATCGGCTACGAGCGCAAGATGGATCGCATCCTGGATGCAATCGAGCGTTGCGCGGTACCGACCATCGCCGCCATCTCCGGGTTCTGCACCGGTGGTGGTGCGGCCATCGCCGCCGTCTGCGACCTCAGGCTGGCCGCCGCCAACGCCCAGTTCGGCTTCCCGATTTCGCGCACGCTGGGCAACTGCCTATCGATGTCCAACTACGCCCGTTTGGCGGCCCTGATAGGCCCGCAGCGGGTCAAGGAGATGATCTTCCTCGCCAAGCTGATGGATGCGCCGGCGGCCCTCGCGGCCGGCCTGGTAAGCGAGGTCGTGCCCGACATGACGGCCCTGCATGCCCGCGCCGAGGAAGTGGCGCGGACCGTCGCGGGCCATGCCCCGCTGACCCTGCAGGTGACCAAGGAGGCGCTCCGCCGCCTGCAAGCCCGGATCGCCGACGAGAGCATCGACGATCTGATCCGGTTGGCTTACGGTAGCGCCGATTTCCGCGAAGGCATGGCGGCGTTCCTGGAGAAACGGGCGCCGAAATGGATTGGTGCCTAATTGGACTGGCGCCTAGGACTGCTCAACGAGGAGGAAGCGATGGTTAAGGTTGGTTCAATGTTTGCAATTCTGGGACTGTGCGCTGCCGTCGCCGCCTGCCAGAACCCGCAACAGGTCATTGGTGGCAAGGAAGACATGATGTCCGCCGCCGGCTTCAAGTTCGTGCCGGCAAACACGCCGGCCCGGCAGGCTTCGTTCAAGAACCTGCCGCCACACAAGTTCTCCCGCGAGATCAAGAACGGCCAGGTCTTCTACGTCTATCCGGACCCGACCGTCTGCGTCTGCCTGTTCGTCGGCAACCAGGCGGCCTATTCTAGGTATCAGGCGAACGTCTTCCAGAAGAACCTGGCGGACGAGCAGCAGATGACCGCCAACATCAACTCGATGAACGACTGGGACTGGGGCCCGTGGGGCGGCTACCCGTATCCGGGCTGGTACTACTAGGACATCGACTCTTCTCCTCCCCCGTCATCGGGGGAGGTGTCGGCCTCTCAGGCCGACGGAGGGGTCATGACCCCATCGCCCCCGTATGACGAGGGCACTTCCCCTTTGCGGACTCCGCAAAGGGGAAGAGAATGACGTCGATCAGAAAGAAGCCTCGACCGAGCCCAGCCCGACGAATTCGCCGCGCGCATGCGCGCCCGGTGGGAAGTAAAGAAGGCCGGTCCACGAACCCGTCGTGATCGCCTGGCCCTTGCGGATCCCGCCACGCTCGCGCACCGCGTGATCGATCATCCAGGCGAGCGGCCGGACGGGATCGACGGCGCCGAGGCCGCCCTTCTGATCGACGATGGTCTTGCCGTCGACGACGAGCCGGACCTGCAGGTTCGCCCAATCGAGGCCTTTCCATTTCGCGATCGACCCGCCCACGACCAGGGCATGGTTCATCTGATTGTCGGCCAGCAGCCATTCGGGATCGACCTGCTTGAAGTTCGCGAGCCGCGTGTCGACGACTTCCATGCCGACGAAGGCATCGCCCACGGCGGCTAGCGCCTCTTCACGGCCGACCGGCTGGCTGCGGGCTGCGATGTCACGCACGATATGGAAGGAGATCTCGACCTCGACGCCGATCATGTGCATCGCCTTGCCGTCGAACGCGGCCGGCGACGGCACCAGTGCGCCGGGCAGCAGCGGCGCGGGATTGGGTTCCGCCGTCGGCGTGCGCGCGCCGACCTTCCAGCCCGCGACCGGACCGCTTGCCTGGGCCACGCCATCCTGAATGGCGTAGACCGCACTGCGATCCGGAAGGGCGAAGGGAGGTGCCACCTGAAGGCCGCTGCGCCGCGCTTCGATCAGGGTGCGCACCGCGTAGGAAATGTCTGTGGTCATGCTAAGCTCGCGCAAAAGAAGTCGGACTGGAGAGGAACAATGCCTTACGCCAGCGGTCGCGTCATTCACGACGCCGACGCCCACATCATGGAAGTTCCGGGCTTCCTGGCCCGGCATCTCGAGGCGAAGCATCGCGCCACCGTGACCGACACGGTGCTGTTTCCGCGCCATGAGGGCTTTCAAAGCACACGGCTCAAGGCCGATACGACAGGCGACTTCGACGAGCAGCAGATCATGCTGCGGAAGAACTGGGATGCCCTCGGCTCCAGCACCAAGCAGGACCGCCCCCGCTCCGTCGACCTGCTGGGCTTCGCCAGCCAACTCATGTTCACCACGGCGCTGCTCAACTACTCGTCAGTGCTGGAAGGCGGCAAGGATGCCGATCTGACCTATGCCGTGGCCCGCGCCCATACGCGCCACATGGTGGATTTCTGCTCGGTCGACAAACGCCTGCTGCCGACCGGCTACGTCCCGCTGGTCGACTTCGAGCGCACCGCGAAGGCTGCTCACGAAGTGATCGAGATGGGCGCCAAGGCGCTGCTGATTCCGTCGCGCTGCCCCGACGATCATTCGCCGAGCCACATCGGCTTCGATCCCTTGTGGGCGACCGCACAGGAAGCCGGCCTGCCGATCGTGTTCCACGTCGGCGGCGGCGGAAAATTGCTCGAAGACGCCTACTTCAACAACGGCCTCCCGCCGGTGCCGGACTTCCACGGCGGCGACGACAATTTCAAGTCGATCGACTATATGGCGATCGCCTATCCGCCGATGAAGGCGCTGACGGCGTTGATCGTCGACCGCGTGCTCGACCGCTTCCCGCAACTGAAATTCGGCGTTATCGAGCAGGGCGCTTCGTGGGTGCCGGGCTGGATGCGCAACATGGATAGCGCCCACAACGCTTTTTACAAGAACGAGGAGCGGCTGCAGAAGATGTCGCTCAAGCCCTCCGAATTCGTCCAGCGCCAAGTCCGCGTGACGCCCTATCCGCACGAGGATGCAGGCTGGATCATCGCCAACACGGGCGATGAGGTGTGCCTGTTCTCCTCCGACTATCCGCATGTCGAGGGTGGCCGTAACCCGATCAAGCGCTTCGAAGTTTCCATGGAAGCAGCCGGCACTAGCGAGGGCCAGAAGCAGCGCTTCTATTGCGACAACTTCGTCGATCTGATGGGCGCGGGCCTCGCGCCCGAATTGAGGGCAGCGGCATGAGCGCTTACACAACGCTGCTCTATGAACGTACCGGCGCGGTGCTGAAGATCACCGCCAACCGGCCCGACGTGCTGAACGCGCAGAGCCGCATCCTGCTGGAAGAACTCGACGACGCTTTCATAAAGGCGACGAAGGACGAGAGCGTGCGCGTCATCATCCTGGCCGGTGCCGGCAAGCATTTCTCGGCCGGCCACGATCTCGGCAGCCCCCAGGAGATGGAAGACCAGAAGAAGAATCCCGTCGAAGGCTTCCAGAGTGAATACCGGCGCCTGTCCGAGCGGTTCTTCGAGAACACCATGCGCTGGCGGGATATCCCCAAGCCCACGATTGCCCAGGTCCAGGGCTACTGCATCATGGGCGGCATGATGATCGCCTCGGCCTGCGATATCATCATCGCCAGCGAAGACGCCCAGTTCGCCGACCGCGCCGTAAAGTGGGGCGGCTCTCATGTGCAGTATTTCTCGATGCCGTGGGATTTCGGCCCGCGCAAGACCAAGGAATATCTCTTCACCGGCGCCTTCATCAGCGCCGCCGATGCCGAGAAGGCGGGCCTCGTGAACCGTGTCGTGCCAAGGGCGAAGCTGGAGGAAGAGACCATGGCGCTCGCCCAGCAGATCGCCGAGCGCGATCCGTTCGCACTCAAGCTCGCCAAGGCCTCGGTCAACGAAATGCAGGATGCGCAGGGCTGGCGCCAAGCGATGGAAGGCGCCTTCAAGAACTATATGATGACCATTCCGCACCGCATCGAGATGGGCACCTACGGGCCCAAGGCGCGTGGAAAGGCTCCGAAGGATCGCTTCGCCGTCCTCAACAAGAAGGCGGGCTGACGTCACTCATCTGGAAAGACCCTAGGCGTATTTCGCACGCAGCATTCGGGCTGCTTCGGCCTCGGCCTTGAGCTTGAGATAGACCTCGTCGGTGTCGACCTTGGCCGCCGAGCCCGGGGCAAAGCCGCAGTCCGGGTTGAGCGTAATGCGCTTCTTGTCGATGCGGGTAAGCGCCCGCTCGACGCGTGACGCAATCAGCGGCGCCGCTTCGGGAGCGCCCGGCGTCACGTCGACCACGCCCAGGCCCAGCTCGAAATCCTCGCGCAGGCGGCCCAGGCTTTCGAGGTCGTCGGCGCCCGCCGCCGTGAATTCCATCGTGAGGTGCTGGACTTTAAGGTTGTTGAGCTGCTTCAGGATCGGCCCATAGGTGCCGGCATGGTGCTTTTCGCCGCGCACACGGGCGCCGGCGCGGCGGCAGAGATGGACGGCGAACTTGATACCTTTGAAGCCCTTCACCGTCTCGTTGATCATGTCGACGGCGAAATCGGCGGCACGGTCGGGATCGTCGTATTTCTTGCGCACGTCTGGATCGACGAACAGGCAGAGGTGCGGATCGTCGATCTGCACCATCTCCACGCCCATGTCCTGGAGCAAGGCGATCTCGGCCCTGAGCGGCGCCACACAATCGCGGACGAAGTCGTCGCGTTTGGGATAGGCCTTCTTCGAACGCTCCGCGTCCCACAGGCGTTCGCCGAGGAGCGCCGGCGCCGGCAGGGTGATCTTGGTGGCAACGCGGGCGACCTGCTTCACGAACTTTGCCTCCGTGGCGATGAAGCCCGCCGGCTTGGGCGTGAGCTTTTCGGTCACCACCGTCCAGGGACGGCCGTCGGCCGGGTTGATCTCCAGGGTGAAGCCATGCGCCAACTCGGCAATGACGCCGATGTAGGAGCGCCGGCGCCATTCGCCGTCGTTCACGACGTCGAGGCCGGCCCGTTCCTGCAGGGCCACGACGAAGCGGACCGCCGCGTCCATCGTATTGGCGTCGGTCTCGTCCCATTGGGCTTTTTCGATCAGCTCCCGCACCACCAGCGGGCGGGGGATCGAGCCCACGATCGAGGCCGGAAACAGCGGCAATTTCTTCATGTCGGGCTCACGGCTCCCACAGCGTCTGGGCGAGGTTCATGTCTTCCTGCGTGTCGATCTCGCGGTACTTGCCGGGCGTGTCGGCATGCCCGAACGACATCCCCTGCTCGATCATGTCCTGGAACATGTGGATCAGGTACGCCTTCTGGAAGATCGCCGCCTCGCGGTAGGGCTTGTCCCAGAACTCGGCCTTGCGGCGCGCGTAGAAGTCGCGGAACTGCCCCGCGCCCTTAGAACCGAACTTGGCGACGCCGATGAACTCGCCGGTCGCGTCATCATAGGGAATTGTGCGGTAGACGCGTTCCACCTTGCCGCCCGCGGTGATCACCTTCTCCGCATCGTGCGGCGGGTGCTGGGTCCTGGGCTTATAATGCTCGCGCCAGTCGGTATCGATGCCGAGCGCCAGCTCGTCTTTCGATTCCACGAGGCTGCGCACGACAGCCTTGGTGAACAGGATGTCGGAGTAGCTGGTGACGAACGGCCGGTCCATCATGTCCTCGGCGCACATCAGCGATACCAGGATATTATTGTTCGCCCAGTCCTTGTTCTCGCGAAAGATGAACTCCGGGTAGTCGCGCTTGACCGAGTCGATCCGGTAGCCGCCGATGAAGACGATCTCGGTGCAGCCGCCACCGCGCAGCGCCTCGAGTGTCCAGTCGAGGATGCGCTTGCCCCGAATCTCGGCGAAACACTTGGGAGCGTCTTCGGTGGTCGGCATGAGCCGGCTGCCCCGGCCGGCTCCAATGATGATCGCGCGCATCTATGAGACTCTCTCCACGACCGATCACAGTGCAACTGCGGATTTCTCCTCCTTCCGCAGCCCCAAAACCTCATCTGGTGTGTTATACTCATTTTCATCCTGGGCCTCTGCAGTCGGTTCTAATGTCCTCAAATTCCTCTAGATTACGGCAGGGCCTTTTCCTGCTTGGTTCGCTCATATTGACCACGCCCGTCGGCGCCCAGACAACGCCCATTCCGGCCAAGGCCTATGGGCCGGTTTGGACCGGCTTCTATGTCGGCGCGGCCTTCGGCGGCGGCGCTCTGGTCAACAAGGTGAACACTTCCGGCGGCGCCTCGCTCGGCCTCGATGGCCTGGGCAGCAGCGGCGTGCTCGGCTCCATCTACGGCGGCGTCGATTATCAGATACTGCCGAAGGCCATCATCGGCGTCCTGGCTGAGGCGTCGTGGTCCGGCTTCCAGTCCTCCGCCTCGGCCCAGCTGCCCGGTGCCGGCGTAACCGCCAATACCAGTGCCGGCCTCGGCTGGAGCCTGCTCGGCCGTGCCGGTTTGCTCGCCAATCCCTCGACGCTGCTCTACCTCGTTGGCGGCTATACCGGGCAGAACATCAGCACCAGCGGGACGGCCGTGGCCGGTGGCGCCGTGGCCAGCTTCTCGCGCAACGACACGGTGCACGGCTGGACCATCGGTCCCGGCTTCGAGACGATGCTGACGGGCGGCTGGTCGGCCAAGCTCGAATACCGCTACAGCCAGTTCGGCACGACGACGCCGTCCGGCACCGCGCTCAACGTGACGCCCTCGACGCAGGCGGTTCGGGCCGGCCTGACGTACCGCTTCGGCGGACTGAGCGCCGCGGCGACCGACGATTCGCCGCCCAGCCGGCCGATCGCGCACAACTGGACCGGCTTCTATGGCGGCGTGGCGGGTGGTGGCGGCGTGGCCGTCAACAACGTCTCGACCGCTTTCGGCGGCGCCTCGACCTCGATCACCGGCGCCGGACAGGGCCTGCTGGGCTCGGTCTTCGCCGGCGCCGACTACCAGTTCGCACCCCAGGCCCTCGTCGGCGTCATGGGCGACTTCACCTGGGCCGGCATGCAATCGACCGCCAGCCTGACGGCCGGCGGAGCCAATGCCTCCATCGCGGCGCAGGCGAACAGGGCGTGGAGCGTGATGGCCCGTGTCGGTTACCTGCCGACGCCGGCGACGCTGCTCTATGCCGCCGGCGGCTATGCCGGGCAGAACATCACCTCGACCGCCACGGCCTTCGCCGGCGGCGCCAGCGCCTTTGCCTCGCAGGACAATACCTTTCATGGCTGGACTGTGGGTCCAGGGGTCGAGACGGTCGTGACCGGCGGCTGGACCACGCGGCTGGAATATCGCTACAGCCAGTTCCAGCAGCAGCAGATCCTGAGCGGCATCGGCATCCAGCCGGAGACCCATACAATCCGTGCCGGCCTCGCCTACAAGTTCGGCGTCGGCGCGCCGTCACCATCCATTGCCAGCGAATAGTCCGGGCCGGGTGGACCATCCCTGGAGCGCCGGCTTCCAGACCCTGCCGGACGAGCATGACTACCGAGTAGACGACATCGACGGCGTCGTGCCCCCGTCCTTGCGCGGCACCCTCTTCCGCAACGGCTCGGGGCGAAACGATCTCGGCGGCCACTGGTTCGCCCACTGGTTCGACGGCGACGGCATGATCTCGAAGGTCCGCTTCGACGATGCCGGCATCCACTATCGCAACCGCTACGTCGCGACCCAGAACTACCGGGACGAAACAAAGGCCGGCCGCATCGTCCATCGCGGCTTCGGCAAGATGCGGTCCCTCGGCCCGCTGGGCAACGCCTTCCGCCAGCCGGCCAACGTCTCGAACACCTCGGTCGTGATGCAGGGCGAGCGGCTGCTGTCGCTGTGGGAAGGCGGCCCGCCGACCGCGCTCGATCCGGCGACGCTCGACACGCAAGGCATCGAGGATTTCGGCGGCGTTCTAAAGGCCTTTTCGGCCCACCCAAAGACCGATCCCGACACCGGCGAGCTGTTCAATTTCGGCATCGACTACGGGGCCAAGACCACGCTCACGCCCTATCGCCTCGACCGCGGGATCCTGACGCGGCTACCGCCCGTCGTGCTGCCCTACCCGGTCATGAACCACGACTTCGTGCTCACGGCTCGGCACATGGTGTTCTGCCTCGGGCCGATCCTGGTCCATCCGCTGAAGTTTCTGCTCGGCTTAAAGAGCTTCGACGGCGCGCTGCACTGGGAAGGCTCCCGGCCGACGCTGATCCTGCTGGTGCCGCGCGACGGACGGGGCGAGCCGCGCCGGATCGAGACCGATGCCTTCTTCCAGTTCCACTTCGCCAACGGCTTCGAGGAGGATGGCGACCTGGTCCTCGATCTTGCGCGCTACCCAAACTACAGCACCATCGGCGACGCCTTGAGGAACTACTGGCGCTCCGCCTGGTCGTCGCGCGGCATGGCAGCCCTCACCCGGCTCCGCGTCGACCTGGAGACGGGAAAGGTCGAGAAGCAGACTTTCCCGACCGGCACCGCCAACGAATTCCCCAGCATCAATCCGGCGTTCACCGGCAAACGCCATCGCTACGCCTATATCGCCAGCAACCCTGCCCAGCGCGAGAGCGGCCTGCAGCAGCGGATCTCCCGGATCGACTTCGAGAGCGGCGCCGTTGCCTCGCACGACTTCGGCCCCGCAGGCTATGTCGGCGAGCCCCTGTTCGTTCCAAGCCGCCCCGGTGGCGCGGAGGACGAGGGCGTCGTCCTCGTGATGGTGTTCAATTCAACCGATCGCCGGACCGAAATCGTCGGCCTCGATGCGCGGGACCTTGCGGCCAAGCCGTTGTTCACGGCCCGGCTGAAACACCACGTTCCCTATCCGCTGCACGGCATCTTCGTACCAGCTCCGGCCTGAGATTTTCACCGGCAAGTGGACCATTTCGTGCCACACCTGAACGGGGTTTGTTTGTCCAGTGTCGGTGTCCGAAAATCGCGCTCAAGCCGTTGATCGCAAGACGAAATCGCCGCGACGGCAGCCACGGAATCGCCGAATGTGGTTTTCAAGATGCGTGTCCGATCCCGTTACCTCGGAATGGACTATTCGTGGACCACTGGGTGAACCACGAAAAACGTCCGCCGGATTTCTTTCTCCTGCGGACGTCTCCCACCGTGACGGAAAACCTATCTCAAACCTGCTGAACTTGCAAATTTCAATGAGCGCGATTCGAGGCGGCGGCGATTGTGGTCTTGCGCCGGGAGGCATGGCAATCTCGGCACGATCGGCCCCTCCCGGAAGGATCGAGATCCATGGAAGATTTGGTGATGGCCGCGCTGGATGGCGACGAGGCGACGGTCGACCGGCTCCTCAAGGCCGGCGCGGATGTAAATCATGCGGATGCGAACGGCTGGACCGCCTTGATCGGCGCCGCCCGAAGCGACCACGCGGCCCTGGTCGACCGGCTGCTCGGCGCCGGTGCCAACGTCAACCACAAGGACACGAAGGGCATGACCGCGCTGATGCGGGCGGCGGAAGGCGGCCATATCGCCGTCGCTGACCGGCTGATCAAGGCCGGTGCCGACGTCAATCATTCGGACGCCAGGGGCAAGAACGCCTTGATGCGGGCGGCGGAAAACCGCCGGATCGAGATGGTCGACCGCCTCCTGAGGGCGGGCGGCAACGTCAACCATGCCGACCGGCGGGGAAAGACCGCCCTGATGCGGGCAGCCCTTGGTGGCGACGAGGCGATGGTCCGCCTGCTCCTCGGCGCCAAGGCCGATGTCAATCAGGCCGACGCCAATGGCTGGACCGCCCTGATCTGCGCCGCCGCCGGCGATGTCGCGGTGATCAAACGGCTGATCGAGGCCGGCGCCGATGTCCGCCACGCCACCAGGGACGGCCTGACCGCACTGAAGAGAGCCGCGGCGAGCGGCCACGCCGACGCCGTCGCCAGCCTCGAAGCCGCGGCCTAGCGCCGCTCAGTCGCTATAAACATCGGTGGCGCGGGCCACCAATTTGTCGAGCACGCGCTCCAGGCCAAGCACGGTCTCGGGGTCCTTGACGTCGTATCCCGCGGCCAGCCGATCCATGGCGTGATGGCTCACCCACACGCGATTGCGCTCGTCTTCCCAGACCGACAGACGCAGCGGCAAGTCCAAGGCGATGGCCTGGCTGCTCTGCATGAGCTTCGTGCCGACCTTGGGATTGCCGAAGACGAGGACCTTGGTCGGCCGCAGCTGCATCCCCGCCTTGTGCGCATTATCGGCATGATCGAACGTCGCGAAAATCAGCACCTTCTGCTCACCCAGCAGCTTCTCGAGACGGGACACCGTCTCATCGACCGAGAATTTGCTTTCCCGCGTGACGATCGCATCGGCGCTCACCCCGGCGCCGAGGCCCGCCTTGTAGGCTTCGGCGATATCGCGGGCGAGACCGGTCAGGTCCAGCCCCTCCTTGTTGGCGAGCAATGTCACGCAGACGAGGTCGGCGGCGGCGGTGAACCGGCTCAGATAGGCGCTGAAGCCGGGCGACGAACCCTTTATCTCCATGAAACCGGGATGGCGCGAGAACTCCCAGCCGGCCATGGCCGGCACCATCGTTCCGTCGTCGAGCCTGGTCGGCTTGTAGATGAGCGCGCGATTGTCTTCGCGTTTGACCAGAATGCCGCCCGCCAGCGCGATATCCCAGGCGCTGATGTCCTCGGCCGACGACCATAGGCTGCCGAAAGCGAAGAGATTTTCCGACGCCTTGGGATCCACGGGCACGAGCTTGCCCTGGAGATCCCTGTAGCCGACCGCGGGTTCGACCGGATTGATGTAGGGGATCTCGGTCTTGAACCGGGCGTGCGGCTTGTCCGCGAAGGACTTCTTCGAAAAATCCTCGGCGAACATGGTGCTGCGTAGGCCCAGCGGCTCGATCTGGTGGCGCGCTATGTAGTCATGGAAGGACATGCCGCCGACCCGTTCGACGATCAGCCCCAGAAGAAGAAAGTCGGTCGCACTCATCCGGACCTGGGTGCCGGGCTCGAACAGGAGCGGTTTGGCCGCCGACAGCGCGACCAGATCGGCGGGCTTGTAGGCCTGCCCGTCCTTGTAGTCGGGGCTGGTGCGATAGTCGGGAATGCCGGAAGCGTGCTGCAGGAGCTGGAAGATCGTCGTCTTGGCCCAGGCCGCCGGCAGCGTCGGCAGGTATTTGCCGATGGCGTCGCGAATATCGAGCTTCTGTGCCTCGTGGAGCTGGAAGATGGCGACCGTGGTGAAGCCCTGGGTGAGCGGGCCGATGTTCCACATCGTCTTCGTCGACGCGAGTTCGTCGTCGGCAAGGCTCGCGCGGCCATAGCCGGCGGATCTCGGAATGTAGGGCGCCTGGACGATGGCCATGGTCAGACCAGGCACGTCGTTCTTCTCCATGAACTCGGCGATTCGCTGGTCAATGAATTTTCCCTGCACCGACAGCGCGGCTTTTCCTCGAGCGGCCTCCGCCTGGGCGGCGGCTTCGGACGGGACGAGGAAGGGTGCGGAGGACAGGACCAGGGTCAGGGCGGCGATTGATCGGGCAAAAACTGTCCGTTGGCGCGCCATTCCATTGCTCCCGAGCTCGATGCCGACAACACGGCTCATAAGCCGGTCATTACACGCACGTCGCGGAGGACGGCAAGGGCGTCTCTTGACAATGCCGAGGCTGCCATGCCGTTAGATGGTCGCAACCGCGCCATGGAGCCTCCGAATGTCCAGTTCCAGCCTGGTGATCCGCAATGGCACGATCGTCGATGGTTCCGGCGGCACTCCCTATGAGGCCGATCTCGTCGCGATCGACGGCAAGATCGCGGCGATCGGCGGCAACATTCCCAAGGGCACCGAGGAGATCGACGCGCGCGGCAAGCTCGTCACGCCGGGCTTCGTCGACGTGCACACACACTACGATGCGCAGGTGACCTGGAGCGACCGGCTGTCGCCGTCGTCGTGGAACGGCGCCACGACCGTGCTGTTCGGCAACTGCGGCGTCGGCTTCGCACCCTGCCATGAGGATCAGCACGACATGCTGATCAACCTGATGGAGGGCGTGGAGGACATTCCCGAAGTCGTGTTGAGCGAAGGCCTACCGTGGAACTGGCACAGCTTCCCGGATTTCCTCGATGCCGTTGCCGCCCGTTCCTACGATGCCGATGTCGCGGCCCAAGTGCCGCACGCCGCCTTGCGGGTCTATGTGATGGGCCAGCGCGGGGCCGACCGGGAGCCGGCCACCGAACAGGACCGCCGGCGCATGGCCGAGCTTACTACAGAAGGCCTGCGTGCCGGCGCGCTCGGCTTTTCGACATCGCGCACGCTCAATCACCGCTCCGCCGACGGCAAGCACATCCCGACCCTGCGTGCCGAGGAGGCGGAGCTGACGGCGATCGCCCACGCCATGCGCGACACCGGCACCGGCTGGCTGCAAATCGTCTCGGACTTCAAGGACCAGGTGGGCGAAATCGGGCTGTTTCGCCGCCTGGCGAAGGAATCAGGTCGCCCCGTCACCATCACGCTCACCCAGTCCGATGCCCGACCCGAGGGCTGGCGCGAACTGATGGCGGAGATCGACGAGGCCAACGAGGAGGGGCTGCGGATCACCGCCCAGGTCCGCCCGCGTCCGACCAGCGTGTTGCTGGGATTGGAACTCTCGCAAAACGCGTTCACGGGCCGACCGAGCTACAAGCGCATTGCCCACCTGCCGTTCGCCGAGCGTCTGGCCCTCCTGCGCCA
>CAMARK010000113.1 GCA_945860205.1 Reyranella massiliensis 521
TTCTGACGAATCGCGCTTCGTCACCGGCACCGAGCTGGTGATCGACGGCGGCATGAACGCGATCTGACAGCGGAGCAGGCGATGCATCACGCCGACCAGGTGACCTATATCGAGCGCATGCACGGCATGGCGCGCGCCAACGCACGCGACGACGGCGAGGTCAGCCACACCTCGGTCGAGGAGTATTTCGACACCGAGCGCTTCGAACGCGAGAAGGCTGTGCTGTTCCGCAAGTACCCGGTCGTGGTCGCCTTCTCCGCCCAGCTGCGCAAGCCCGGCGACTTCGTCGCCAACAACGACTCCGGCCAGCCGATCCTCGTGACGCGCGGCACCGACGGCAAGCTGCGCGCCTTCCTCAATGTCTGCCGCCACCGCAGCGCCACCGTGGAGCTGAAGCCCTGCGGCTCGAACAAGCGCGCCTTCGTCTGCCCCTATCACGGCTGGAGCTACGACCTCAGCGGCAAGCTTTTAGGCATCACCGACGCCGCCTGGTTCGGCGAGATCGATCGCGCGACGCACGGGCTGCGCCAGCTCGCCGTCGCCGAGCGCTGCGGCATGGTTTTCGTGGTGCCGACGGCGCTCGAAGCGGGCCAGAGCGCCGACATCGACATGGACGCCTTTCTCGGGCCGGTTAAGGCCGATCTTGCGTCTTGGGACATGCAGGTCTGGGAGGTGCACAGCACGACGCCGATCCGTCCGCGCATGAACTGGAAGCTGGTGATCGATACCTTCCTCGAACTCTACCACTTCCGTTACCTGCACGGCGCCAGCGTGGCGCCGCTGTTCCTCGACAACATCACCGCCTACGAACGCCGCGAGCGTCATTCCCGCTTCGCCGTCTGCAGGCCGTCGATCCTGGAAGTAGAAGACCAGCCACGCGAGTCCTGGCAGCTCCGCGACCATGCAGTCGTGCTCTACAACCTCTTCCCCAACACGGTGCTGGCCTACACCCAGGATCATTGCGGCGTCTTCACCAGCTTCCCGGTGTCGCCCGACGAGTCGCTGATCAACATCTCGGTGCTGGTCGATCCGGTGGAGCGGGCGAAGAAGCCGGAAAGCTATTGGAAGATCAACCAGGAGCTGATCCTGGCCGCGCTCGACGAGGATTTCACCGTCGGCGCCAGCGTTCAGGCAAATTTCAGGAGCGGCGCCAACCGCGTGCAGACCTTCGGCAAATTCGAGAAGGCGTTGGGCTGGTATCACGAAGAAATAGAAGCGGCGCTCCGCTAGCGGAGCGCCGGCGCCGAGGCGTCTTCGACGCTCCTACGTGATGTTGACTTGGTAGCTGAGCTTTTCGCCGTCGGTGACGGTGAGCTGGGTGAAGCCCAGCATCTTCAGCAGGTCGTAGAAGTTGGCGTCCTCGGCCACCGTGCGCTCCTGAAAGAACGGCGACAGGCGCGACATGGTGGTCATGTTCGCGAGGATCGCGCGGATCCGGTAGATCGAGGCCAGCTCGCCCGGCTGCAGGCCGACGACGATCAATTTCTCGGCCTTGTCGCCCTTCACGAACACCGAATAGGGAACGCGGTAGGCCGACTGGATCGTGCCTTGCGAGACCACGGTGACGAACTGCACGCGCTGCGCCCGCTCGGCGCCCTGGATCGTCTGCATCGGCGAGGCGTAGTTCTCGACCGTCGTCGGCTTGGGATAATAGTAGCCGACATACTTGTCTTCGGCGGCCGGCGCGGCGGCCGGTGCCGGCTTGGCGGGCTGCGCCAGGGCGGGCAAGGCGGCAAAAGCCACGGCGGCGACGACACAAGCTGCGATTTTCCTGAACATTCCCGGCTCTCCCAAGGTGCGGCGGACTAGAACAACGTATATCCGCCATCGATAACGAAGTCGCGCCCCGTCGTATAGGCGGTGGCGTCGCTGGCCAGATAGACAGCGATCGGGCCGAAATCGGCGCCGACGCCCCAGCGGCGTTCCGGGATGCGCGGCATCACGTTGCCGGCAAATTTCTCGTTGCCGAAGGCATTGGCGGTCATCTCGGTCTCGATCCAGCCCGGCAGGATCGAATTGACGGCGATCTTGTAGCGCGCCAGTTCGACGGCGAGCGCGCGCACCATGGCGGTGACACCGCCTTTGCTGGCGCCGTAGTGGCTGGAGCGGGCCGCACCCTCGATCGCCGCGGTGCTGGCCATGGCGACCAGCGAGCCGCCCTTGCCGCGCTCGGCCATGTGCCTGGCGGCGGCGCGGAAGGTGAAGAAGACGCCATCGAGATTGACCCGCATGACCCGGCGCCATTCCTCGGTGGTCATCTCGAGGATGGCGCCCTTGCCGCGGCCCGAGACGCCCGAGTTGGCGACGCAATTGTCGACATGACCCATGATCTTGACCGCCTCGGCGAAGCCCGCCTCGACCTGCTTCTCGTCGCCGACATCGACGATCTGGGTATGCACCTTGCGGCCAAAGCGCTTCAGCTTCTCGGCAGCGGCGGCGTTCTTGGCCGGGTTGGTGCCCCAGATGCAGACATCGGCGCCCGCTTCGGCTAGCGCCTCGGCCATGCCGAGTCCGATGCCGCCGTTGCCGCCGGTGATCAGCGACACCTTGCCCGTCAGATCGAAGCCCTTGTAGGCCATGGCGTTCTCCCAAAACAAAACCGGGCGGGATCAAAGCCCGCCCGGTCCGTATCGTCAATCGCGTGCGGCGTCAGTTCAACCGATCGGTTTCGACCAGCACAATCTCGGCATCCTCGATCGCTGTGATCTCGATCTCAACCTGGTCGGCCACCGCAACCCCGTCGCGGGTGTTGGCGGTGATTGGCGCGCCCGAACCGCCACGCACCTCGATCTTGCCCTTGGCGGGCACGAGATAGGCGGGCTTGCCGTCGAGCTTCTGGCGGATCGTCTGGCCCGCCTTCAGCGTGCCGGCAAACAGCGCGCCGTCGGCGTAGAGTGGAATCGCTCCGGCATGGCCGCGGCCCGACGCCAGCGGCACCAGCTTGCCGTCTCGCGCTTCGGCCGGGAAATCGACGGTCTCCCAGCGCGCCGGCACGCCCTGCTTGTTGGGCATGATCCAGATCTGGAACAGCTCGGTCTCCTCGTCCTCGCGGTTGTACTCGGCATGCTTGATGCCGTTGCCCGCGCTCATCACCTGAATCTGGCCCGCCTCGGTGCGGCCCTCGTTGCCGAGGTGATCCTGATGGGTGATCGCGCCTTTGATGACATAGGTCACGATCTCCATGTCGCGATGGGGATGCGGCGGGAAGCCGGAGTCCGGCGCGATGCGGTCGTTGTTCCACACCCGTAGAGCGCCCCAGTGCACGCGGTCGGGATTGCGGTATTCGGCGAAGCTGAAATGGAAGTTGGCGTTCAGCCAGCCGTGGTCCGACTTGCCGAGTTTCTCGAAGGGTCTGAGTTCGATCATGGTGTTTACCTCTTGGCCCCCAAGATGGCGCCACCAAGGGCGGGATCAAGTTTCTGATTGGTAACGGCCCTGCGGAGGACGTTCTAGCGCCCCTCGCGCCACCAGGCACTGCCGATGGCCATCAGGAAGGCGATTGCCACCAGGATGCCGGGCAGCAGCGGCAGCTGGTTGATGCCGGCCACCGTATAGCCCTCGTTGCGGCGAAGCCCGATCCAGTCAGAGCCGCCGGCGGCGCGACCTGGCCGCACGGTGCGGATGTCCGGCTCCGGCTGGTCGACCAGCCACAGCAGGCCGCCGCCCGAGGCCTCGACCAGCGGCTTCAGCTTGGTGTCGGTCGCACGCACGTCGGAGAATTCCAGCGGGTCGGGGCTGCCGACCGCCGCCACGGTACGGAGCGTGCCGTCGTCGAAGCGGTAGAGGCCGGGTTTGTCGACATCGACGACGCCGAGCCCGAGGCCGGGCGCGGTCTGGCGCAGGGGGAGCGTGCGGGTGCTGCCGTCTGGTGAGGTCATGGTGACCTGCGGGAACGTCGTGGCCAGCGTGCGGCGCGTCACCTCGATGCGGCCGCCGACCGCTTTCGCCCGGAGTGCTTCTTCCTCGAGATCGGGTTCCTTCATCAGCCAGTGGGCGATGCGGCGCACCAGTTCCGGCTGCGGGCCGCCACCGTCGATGCCGCGGTTCCATAGCCACAGGTGATCCGACATGAGCTGGGCCACGCGGCCCTCGCCAACGCGGTCGAGAATCACCAGCGGCTTGTCCTCGGCACCCGACAGGACGGTATTGCCGCGCTCCATGCGCGAGGTGACGAGGCGGAACCAGCGGCCCCACTCCGGTTCCTTGTCGCGTTGGCCTGCCTGCGGCAGATTGGCGGTGACCGGATGGCGCTGGCCGATCTCGCTGACCTTGGGCTTGTAGGGGGTCTCGAGCACGTCGCCCAGTGGCGCCGCCGGCAGGATGGCGCCCAGCGGCGTGCGATAGAGCGAGCGCTGAGTGGCGAACACCGGCCCGACCGAAACCAGCAACGCGCCGCCGCCCTTCACGTATTCCGTGATGTTGCGGAAATATTCTCGGGTGATCAGGTTCCCCGACTCGTAGCGGTCGAAGATGATGAGGTCGAATTCCTTGAGCTTCTGCTCGAACAGTTCGCGCATCGGGAAGACGATCAGCGATAGCTCGCGCACCGGCGTGAAATCGTCTTTCTGCGGCGTCCGCAGGATGGTGAAGTGGATCAAATCGACCGCGGGATCGCTCTTTAGCAGGTTCCGCCACGCCCGCTCGCCCTGGTAGGGCTCGCCCGACACCAGCAACACGCGCAGCCGGTCGCGCACGCCGTTGATGGTGAAGAGGGCGCGGTTGTTGTCGAGCGTGAGTTCGCTCGGGCCGGCGCCGACCTCGATCTCCACGACATTGGCGCCGGGATTGCCGACGACGATCGGCAGCTCCACCGAGCGGCCGACCGGCACGTCGAGGCGGCGCACCACGTCGCCGCCGACCGACAAGGTGATCGCCGCGGTGCCGCCGGCCGGATCTTCGATTCGGAACTTGGTCGTCACCTCGCGGCCGACCACGCCGAAGCGCGGTGACTGCTCGACCACGATCAGCCGGTCGCGCTCGTTCTTCTTGCCGGCGATCAGCCCATGCAGCGGCGCGCCGCCCAGTTCCGGCGGCAGGCCCGCCGGCACGTCGTGGACCTGGCCGTCGGTCAGCAGCACGACGCCTGCCAATCGTTCCGGAGGCACTTCGACAAGCGCCGAGCGCATGGTTTCGATCAGGCGCGTACCGCCCGGGCGTTCGCTGCCGAGCTGGATCTGGGCCGGCGGCAGCACGACCTCGCGGATCTCGAGGCCCTCCTGCTGGCCAAGCTTGCGCTTCAGCGCCTCGCGCGCGGTCTGGACTTGCCGGCGACGTTCGCCGATGGCCATCGAATCGCTGTCGTCGACCACGATCAGTGCCACGTCGGCGATGGGCTTGCGCTGTTCTTCGATCAGGGCGGGATTGGCGAGTGCGGCGAGGACGACGGCGATCGAGCCCATCCGCCAGATCGTGCCGCGCGCGCCGGCGCGCAGGCCGAGCAGGACCAGCACCAGTCCGAGGCCGCCCAGCACGGCCAGCGCCGGCCACGGCAACAGCGGATCGAAGGCGACGGAGACGGCCGACGTCGGGTTCATCGCCTGAGCCTTTGCATGATGTCAGGCAGATGCACCTGATCGTCCTTATAGTTGCCGGTCAACGCATGCATCACGAGATTGACGCCAACGCGGAACGACATCTCGCGCTGGGTTTCGCCGCCCGGCGTAACGGGCATGAGGCCGCGGCCGCGCTGGTCGACCGCCCAGGCGCCGGCATAGTCGTTGCCGCCGATGATGATGGTAGTGACGCCGTCGTTGACCCGGCCGCCGCCCGATTCGATCCAGATCTTTCCACCCGCCCAGCGGCCCGGCATGTCCGACAGCAGATAGAACGCCCGCGTCAGCACATGGTCCGGCGGCATGGCGACCAGCGGCGGCGTCTCGACGCCGGCCAGAAGGCGCTTGAGGTCGGGATTGCCGGCGGCTGGCCGGTCGAAGCTGAGCTGCTGGTCGCGCGTGTCGACGAAGAGGATGCCGCCGGTCCTGAGGTAGCGGTCGAGCGCCGCGGCCGCGCGTGGCGACAGCGCAGGCTGCGTCGAGGTGACCGGCCAATAGATGAAGGGATAGAGGCGGGGCTCGTCGCGTTCGAGGTCGAGCCCGACCGGATCGGCCGGCTCCACCGAGGTCCGGTTGCGCAGAATCTCGCTCAACCCCTCGAGGCCGGCCTTGCTGATGTCGTCGACTTCCTTGTCGCCGGTAAGGATGTAGGCGAGCCGGATGTCGAGAGAGCCTTTTAGCGCCTGCTCGATGCTGAGGGGCGGCGGCCCAGGCCGGCCGCTCGTCGCCGGGCCATCCGGCGCGGTGGGTTGCGGCTGGAATTGCGGTCGTGGCGGCGGCGGGGTCTGCTGCTGGGCGTCGGCATCGGGCGCGGCGACGACCGTGGCCAGCAGCAACAGAAGTGCGGCGGGCGCTGCACGGCCGACGCGGAGCGCGCGTGGCAGCAGGCCGCGCAGCAACAGCGAGATCAGGAGATCGGCCAGCAGCAGCAGGAGCGCTGCCAGCAGGAACCAGCGCGACAGATCGGTCTCGCCGCCTTCCGACAGTTTATCGGTCGCAACACCGCCGGGCAGCGCCAGCGGCTTGGGCGTGGCGACGCGGCCGCCGATGTTGAACGCCACCTGGGCGTTTTCGTCGCCATAGAGGCCGGGCGGCGTTGTGGGCTTGGGCTTGAAGGTCTCGGCGGCATCGGCCGGCAGGATCTGCGCACCAGCTGGCGGGGCGCCCAGGCGCCCGAAGCCGTCGAGGGTGCGCCACGGCTTCAGTGCCTTGTTGACGCCGTCGCCGGCGACGCCGCGCGACAGGGTGACCAACCGCTGCAGCATGTTCACGAACAGGCCAGAGAGCGAGAGGTTGCTCCAGCCCGTGTTGGCGGTGGTGTGGATCAGCACGAGATAGCCCTGGCCGCGCTTCTCGGCAGTGACCAGTGGCGTGCCGTCGGCCAGGCGCGCCCAGGTCTTGTCCGCGAGGTCGGGCGTCGGTTCGGCCAGCACCTGCTGGGAAATGCGCACGTCCTTGGGAATCGGGATGCCGAGGAAGGGACTGTTGGCAGGGAACTCGGCCAGCGCCGTGGGCTCGCCCCAGCTCATGACGCCGCCCAGCGCACGATCGCCCAGCCTGAGACGCGTCGGGACCAGCGTGTCGGCGCCGGCGGCGAGATTGGCGCCGGCGAAACGCACGGCCACGCCGCCGCGTTCGATCCACTTGGCGATTTCCTCGCGGTCGTTGGCCGAGGGAATGGCGCCGTCGGGGATCAGCAGGACGGCGGTGTTTCGCGAGAGGACCGTTTCCAGGTCGCCGATGCTGAGGCTGACGTAGGGGTCGAGGGCGCGCTCGAGGAAGTAGATCTCCTGCAGCAGCGGCTGACCGCCGGCGGTGGCGCGCTCGCCCATGATGGCGACGGGGCGGCGGCGATGGCGTTCGTCGAGCAGCACGGCACTGCCGGCGCCGCCTTGCGCCTCGATGTCGAGCCGCGCCATGCGGTTGCGCAATTCGGCCGGGGCGGGCAAGGCGCCTTCGCCCTGCGTGGCGGTGGCGGCGAAATCGACATCGATGCGGGCCACGACACGGCCCTGTTCATCAGCCGCCTGGACCGCCACCTTGCGCGGCCCGTCGGCGGCCGGGCGCAACACGCGGACCTTGAGATCGCGGCCTTCGACGGCGGGGGGCAGCAGCAGAAGCGGCGTGGTGGCCTGGTCGGGCACCAGGACCTGCAATCCATCGAAACGGCGCAGCCGTTCGGTCAGGCGCGCCGCACCTTCATCTTCCAGGCCATCGCTCAGCCAGACGGCATAGGCGCCGGGATCGACCTGCATCTGGTCGAGTTCGGCCGCCGCCGCGGCGCGATCGGTCGGCCAGGGCTTTGGCCGGAAGGCGCGCAGGATGGTGCGGGTCTCATCGGGCCTGAGCGCGCCGCGCCGGGTTGCCGCCTGGTCGATGGGGGCGGGTGCCGTGCCCATGAGTACGACGGTGCGTCCGCCGCGCTCGGCGCGCTGGATCAGCCGCTCGGCGTGGGCGATGCGCGTCGTCCAGCCCGGCGCCGAGGACCAGCCGTCGTCGATCACCAGCAGCAGCGGCCCGCGGCCAGGCAGGTCGGCCTGCGGATTGAGGAGCGGCTTGGCCACGGCCAGGATCAGCGCCGCAGCCAGCAGCAGTCGAAGCAGCAGCAGCCACCACGGCATCTTCATCGGCGTCTGTTCGGTCGGCTCCAGGCCGACCAGCAGCCGGATCGCGGGAAAGCGCACCAGCTTCGGCAGCGGAGGGATCAGGCGCAGCAGCCAGTAGATCACCGGCAGCGCCAGCAGCAGCGCCAGCATCCCCGGGGCGGCAAAGGCGAAAGCGCCGAGACCGAGCATGGGCGCTCAGGCCGCGTTCAGCCGACGCAAGTCGGCCATCGCGAGATAAAGGGCGAGCATGACGGTTTGCGGCGGGCGGTCGGTACGGTGCTGGTGGACCGTCCAGTTGGCCGGCCGCGCCAGGCGTTGAAGCCCGTCCTTCTGCGCCGCCAGCCGCGCGCCATAGGCAGTGCGCACGGCCTCGACGCGGCGGATCGTGTGCTGGCCCTCGGCTTCCAGGCCTT
Organism: Reyranella massiliensis 521; assembly: GCA_945860205.1. Classification (GTDB taxonomy): domain Bacteria; phylum Pseudomonadota; class Alphaproteobacteria; order Reyranellales; family Reyranellaceae; genus Reyranella; species Reyranella massiliensis_B. The sequence goes on from CAMARK010000113.1 coordinate 8,572, forward strand.
CGAACTTCACATGGCCGTCGAACGGCAGGTCTTCCTCGGCGGGGTCGAGCACCTGCACGATATGGCCGCGCACGCCGACGCTGGCGTAGTAGCGGACGATGGCCTCGATCTTGTCGAGCGGGTCCAGCCAGTCGGAGACCAGGACGATGGTGCCGTGCGCCGGCAGCGGGACCATCGGCGGCAGGCTTGGCTGCACGCGCGTGGTGTCTCGCGTTTCATCGAACAGCGTTTCGGCGATCCGTCGCACCGCCACGCGCCCGGAGGTCGGCCGCATGCCGCCGCCCAGGACCGCGACGCGCTCGCCGGCATCGGCCAGCAGGCTCGCCAGCGCCAGCGTGATCAGTTCGCCGCGCACCGCCTTGGTGTCGATGTTCTTCAGCGAGGCGTATTGCATCGACGGCGAGGCATCCCGCCACAGCCAGACGCTGGCCGCGGCCTCCCATTCGGTTTCGCGCACGAACAGATGCCGGCTGCGCGCGCTCTGACGCCAGTCGATCTGATTGGCGCTGTCGCCGTCGCGATAGGGCCGGTACTGCCAGAAGGCATCGCCCTGGCCGACCCGGCGCCTTCCGTGGACGCCCTGGATGACGGTCGCCGCGACGCGGTCGGCGGCCACCATCAACGCAGGCAGGGTGCCGGCGAGTTCGAGCGAGCGGTGAAGGGTTGAGGGCGCGGCCATTGGCGTCGGTGCTGCAATGCCTAAGCCAGAAGGCTAGGCAAGACGGGCACACATCTGGGCAATCACCGCTTCGATCGTGACCCCCTCGGCGCGGGCCGAGAAATTTACCGCCATGCGATGACGCAGGATCGGCCCGGCCAATGCCACGACGTCGTCGACCGACGGCGCGAGACGGCCCTGGATGATGGCGCGGGCACGGCTGGCCAGCATGAAGGCCTGGCTGGCGCGCGGACCGGGGCCCCAGGCGACGCGGTTGCGCACGATGTCGAGGTCCGAGCTCTCCGGGCGGCCGGCGCGCACCAGCTTCAGGATGGCATCGACGACGCTCTCCCCGATCGGCAGGCGCCGCACCAGAGACTGCGCGGCCATGAGGTCGGCCGGCGTCAGGGTCTGCGCGGCCGTGGCCATCACGGCGCCGGTGGTGCCGATCATGATCTGGCGTTCGGCGGCTTCGTCGGGATAGCCGACGTCGATCTGCAGCAGGAAGCGATCGAGCTGGGCTTCGGGCAGCGGATAGGTGCCCTCCTGCTCCAGCGGGTTCTGGGTCGCCAGGACATGGAACGGCGCCGGCAGGTCGTAGCGCTTGCCGGCCACGGTCACGTGTTTTTCCTGCATGCTCTGCAGCAGCGCGGACTGGGTGCGCGGGCTGGCGCGGTTGATTTCGTCGGCCATCAGGAGCTGGGCGAACACCGGACCCTGCAGGAAGCGGAACGAGCGGCGGCCGCCGTCGCTTTCCTCCAGCACTTCCGAGCCCAGGATGTCGGCGGGCATCAGGTCGGGTGTGAACTGGATTCGCTTGGTTTCCATCCCCAGAACGGTACCCAGGGTGTCCACAAGTTTGGTCTTGGCGAGGCCCGGAACGCCGATCAGCAGCAGGTGGCCACCGGAGAGGAGCGCAACGAGCGTTTGATCGATAACGTCCTGCTGGCCATATATGACTTGGCCGATGGCCGTGCGCGCGGCACGTAACTGGCTGCCCAGACGCTCGATATCGGCGAGGGCGGAGCGGGCGTCGGCGTCGGTTGCGGTCGATGTGTCGGGGGCCACCAGGGCGCTCCTGTGGTCAGTGAGGCTAGGGTTGAGGGAAGCCCAGAATTGAGGCCGGAACAAGGGCATGAAGGTTGACGAAATCGTGCAGCGGGTGCGCGAACGCAGCAGGCGTTTGGCATCGGGTTTGCCAGTAACCAGCCCGCCGCTTGGCAGCGACTTCTCCCTCAACGGCGTCGTGCCGGCGCCGGAGACCTACCGATCGGCCGCGGTGCTGATGCCGCTGGTGCGCCGCGAGTCCGGCATGACGGTCCTGCTGACGCAGCGCACCGACGACATGCCGAGCCACGCCGGCCAGATCGCCTTTCCCGGCGGACGCAAGCAGCCGGAGGATGCGGATGCCGTGGCGACCGCGCTGCGCGAGACCGAGGAGGAGGTCGGGCTCACCCGGCAGTTCATCGATGTCATCGGCCCGGTCGACCTCTACCGCACCGGGACCGGCTACGAGATCACGCCGATCGTCGGCATCGTCACGCCGGGATTCACGACCCGTGCGGATCCCCGCGAGGTTGCCGACGTCTTCGAGGTGCCGCTCGCGCACTTCCTCGACGAACGCAACCACCGCATCGACAGCCGCGTCTGGCAGGGCCGCGAGCGCCGCTACTACGCCATGCCCTACGGAGAGCGCTACATCTGGGGGGCGACTGCCGGTATGCTCAAGAACCTGCATTTTGTCCTCACCGCCGGCGAGTGACGCGGGCCACGGAGTAGCCCCATGCGCGTCGTACTGTTGATCCTCGGGCTTGTCATGGCGCCGACCGTCGCCTTTTTCCTGTGGGCATGGGCGGTAAAGATCAAGCAGGAGCGCAAGATCGCCGGCACATTGCCAGAGTGGCAGGACATGCCGATCACCTGGCTCGCCATTGCCGGCCTTGCCTGCACGATCCTGGGTTTCGTCGTGATGTTCTTCACCCAGAACCAGGGTTATGGCGGGCTCTTCGCTTCATGAAGCCAACCGGACGTCTTGAGCTGCAGCCTTGGATGGATACGCCTCAGGTGCGGATGCTCTTCGATTCGCTCGGACGAGCCGACGTCGTGGCCCGCTTCGTCGGCGGTTGCGTGCGCGACGCAGTGCTGAAGCGTCCGATGGCGGACGTCGACATCGACCTGGCCGTCGACAAGCCGCCCGAGACGATCATGCGTGCGCTCGCGTCAGCCAAGCTCAAGTCGGTGCCGACTGGCCTCAAGCACGGCACGGTGACGGCAATCGTCGCGGGTCGACCCTTTGAGCTGACGACGCTTCGCCGCGATGTCGAGACCGACGGGCGGCGCGCGGTCGTGGCCTTCACCGACGATTGGCTGGAAGATGCCAACCGGCGCGACTTCACCTTCAACGCCCTCTACGCCGATCGCGACGGCACGCTCTACGATCCGTTCGATGGCCAGAGCGACCTCGCGGCGGGCCGCGTGCGTTTCATCGGCGAAGCCGACACCCGCATTGCCGAGGACCGGCTGCGTGTGTTGCGCTTCTTCCGCTTTCACGCCTGGTATGGCCGGCTGCCGCTCGATGGATCGAGCTTCGAGGCCTGCCGGCGCAACGCCGGCGTGCTGGGCGGGCTCTCGGGCGAGCGCGTTGCCAAGGAGCTGCTGCGGCTGCTCGAGGCGCCGGCGCCGGCCGATGCCCTGCAGGCCATGGCCGAAGCCGGCGCGCTCGACCATTGGCTGCCGGAGTATGCCGGCGTCACGCGCCTCAAGGGCCTGATCGCCCGCGAAGACGCGCCCGATCCGCTGCGCCGGCTGGCGGCGATCCTGCCCTCGGACGCCGATGCCACTTCCATCGGCAAGCGCCTGAAGCTCTCCACCCAGCACGCGCTGCGCCTCGAAGTGATGCTGGCCTCGACGCCTGTCATCGATGTCGCAGGCGGCGCAAAAGCCTGGCGGGCCGGCATTTATGGCCTCCGCAACAATCTTTATGCCGACCGCCTGCTGCTCGCCCTGGATGCACCGGGCGACTGGCGGGCAGCGCTCGCCCTGGCGCGCAACTGGACGCCCCCGGAGTTGCCGGTGAGCGGCGGCGATGCGCTGACGCTCGGCCTAAAACCCGGTCCTCGTGTGGGCGCGCTGATCGAAGCAGTCGAGCGCTGGTGGATCGACGGCGATTTTTCCGCCGACCGCGCGGCGTGCCTGGCCGAACTCGAACGCCTGGCCCACTCGGAATGAGGACCGCTGCGTGATCCGTCCCGGTGTCACGCTCGCGCTGTGGGTGGCGATCGCGCTCCTCGTCGTGCTGAACGATGCCGTGGGCGACACCTGGATCGCCACGTCGCTCTCGGTGCGCGCGGTCGAATGGTACAAGGTCCTGGTGCCGCTGCCCTACGTCGTGCTGATGGCCTTCATCCATGCCCGGCACACGTCGGGACCGCGCTGGTTCGAGGCGGCGCTGCTCGCGGCGCTGCTGTGGCCGCCCTCCACGGTGCTCGTCGACTTTCTCTATACGCGGCTCACCTACGGCGAGGATCCGGCGTCGTTCCTCGATCGCTTCGCCTTCTGGTGGGGTGCGCCTTATCCGTTGCTGGTGCTCGCCCTGTTTGCCGCGCCATTGCTCGCGGGCGCCGTGATGGCGCGCCGCTGAAGGCCATTTTTTGGCACAGCTCCTTGTGCCACGGCCTGTCCCGCTGCCTGTGCCGAAAACCGCTGCCAAGTCTTTGACCGCACGGGTGAATCGCCCCCCGATCGGCTGTGCCACCGAGCCCCTCTATTTTGCGTCGTCGGATTTCTCCTGGTTGCGTGCGGCCTGGGCGCGGATTTCGGCGTCGTAGGCGGCCACTCGCTCGTCTGCCGCGTCGAGCCGGCGTCTGAGTTCTTCGGCGCGCTCGCGCCTGGCCTGCAGCTCGGCGGCGTGCGGCCCATAGGTCTCTGCCTGCAGTGCCTGCAGCAGCTTCCACAGCACGCGGTTGTCCGGCATGGACTCGTGCCCGACGATCCGGCCGTCGTGCCAGAGCGGTACTTCGTCGCCGATCATGGCGCGGCGCATGGCCTCGTCGCTCAGACGCCCGGCGCCGCGCTC
>CAMARK010000114.1 GCA_945860205.1 Reyranella massiliensis 521
GGCAACTCCCTTCATGGCAAGCTGCAGGCGCTGCAGTTTGCTTCGGATAGACGAATCGAACAGGCGCGAGCCGACCTTCACGACAAGACCGCCGAGAATGTCGGGTTCGACGCGTGCGTCGACGGAGACTTTGGCGCTTCCCAGCACGCTGCGCAGCGTGTCGGTGAGCTGTTGAAGCTGGGCGGGCGAAAGCGCCACGGCCGAGGTGACGGCCACGGTGGTCTCGCCGCGGCGGCTGGCCAGCTCGGCCAGGAAAGCCGTGGCCATGGCCACCAGTTCGCGGGCGCGGCCGTTGGCGGCCACGGTGCCGATGAAATTGCGGGTGAGGCCCGAGATGCCGGCGGCATCGAGCACGGCCAGCAGCGCCTTGCCCTGCAACGGGCGGCCGATCACCGGGCTTGCGATGAGGCGGGCAAGATCGGCACTCTCGGCGACCATCTTGCGGAATGTGACGAGGTCCTGCGCGACCTGATCGAGCGACTTGGCGGTGTCGGCCAGGTCGAAAAGGGCGCTGGCGTAGCGTCCGGCGACGCCGGTCGTGGCAGAGGTAGCAGTTGACACGTTAAAAGCCTCTCCAAGTACCGTTGCGTCCAGCCGGCAAGCCATTGTTGCGGCAGGACTTTTCCCAGGAGAACGTGTCGCGCAACTTCTCGCCCCCACCCCGGAAAAGCGCGCGTTGCTACCATGCGGTTTTCCCACGCGCAAGATTGCCAAAGGCCTGTATTACCGCGGTTTTTCAGCGCGCCCAATCACATGAAGAGGTTGCGGGTCACAGGAAGGAATACGGGTCGACATCGACCTGCAGACGGACTGATCCGGGCAATCCGATCTGTTCCAGCCAGGCGTGTAGCAGAGGCTGAAGCGCCGTTTCCCGGGAAGCCTTCAGCAGGAACCGCCGGCGGTGGCGGCCGCGCAGCAAAGCGAGCGGCGCGGTCGACGGCCCCAGCACCGTGACGCCCTGTTGCTGTGGCGCCCGGCGTGCGAGCGCGGCGCAAACACCATCGACCGCCGCGGGATCGGGCCCGGACACGATCAGGGAGGCGAGGCGCCCATAGGGCGGCATGCCGGCGACGGCGCGGTCGGCAAGCTCGGCCGCCACGAAGCGGTCGCGGTCGCCCGAGACCAGCGCCTGCATCACCGGATGCTCGGGCATGTGGGTCTGCACCAGGGCCCGGCCTGGCCGGTCCTCGCGGCCGGCGCGGCCCGCCACCTGATAGAGAAGCTGGAACGTCCGCTCCGCCGCGCGCAGATCGCCGCCGTTCAGGCCGAGGTCGGCATCGATCACGGCGACCAGTGTGAGATTGGGGAAATGATGACCCTTGGCCGCCATTTGCGTGCCGATCAGGATGTCGATCTCGCCCGCGATCATGCGATCGACCGCAGCCGATGCCTCGTCGCGATTCATCAGCGAGTCCGACGTGAACAATTCCAGCCGTGCCTCGGGGAAGAGTTCCAGCGCCTCCTCGGCCAGCCGCTCCACGCCGGGGCCGCAGGCGACGAACTGGTCGACCGCGCCGCAATATTTGCACGCATGCGCCGGCGGCTCGGTATGGCCGCAGTGGTGGCAGACCAGTGTGCGCCTGAAGCGATGCTCCACCAGCCAGGCCGAGCATTGCGGGCATTCCAGCCCATGGCCACAGGCGCGGCAGAGGGTGAGCGGCGCGTAACCGCGGCGATTGAGGAACAGCAGCGATTGCTCGCCGGCCGCTAGGGTCTGCTTCATCGCCTCGACCACCGGCGGCGAGAGCCAGCGACCGCGGGACGGCTGTTCGCGCCGGAGATCGATGGCGGTCAGTCGCGCCAGTTGCTGGCCGCCGTGGCGCCCCGGCAGATGGAGCGCGGTGTAGCGACCCGTCGCGACATTGACGACGCTTTCGAGCGAGGGCGTGGCCGAGGCCAGAACGATCGGCGCCGCCACCAGCCGGGCCCGCACCACCGCCATGTCTCGGGCGTTGTAGCAGACGCCTTCGTCCTGCTTGAACGAGCCGTCGTGCTCCTCGTCGACCACGATCAGGCCGAGCTTCGCGAACGGCAGGAACAATGCCGAGCGGGCGCCCACCACGACGCCCACCCTGCCCTCGGCGATGCCGCGCCAGGTCTCGCGGCGTTCCAGCCCGGTGAGGCCCGAATGCCACGGCGCCGGCGGCGCGCCGAAGCGGTCCTCGAAGCGCTTTAGCCACTGCGCCGTGAGCGCGATCTCGGGCAGCAGCACCAGCGCCTGCCGGCCGGCGGCAAGTGCGGCCGCAATCGCCTCGAAATAGACTTCGGTCTTGCCGGCGCCCGGTACACCATCCAGCAACGTCGCGGAAAAGGCGTTGGCCTGGACCTTATCGACGAGTGCCTGCGCGGCACTGGCCTGCTCGGGCGAGAGCGTCGGGCCGGGACGCTCGCCGTCGGGCCGCGGAAACGACCGCCGCATCGTGCGTTCGACCGGTTCGAGCAGGCCGACCGAGGCCATGGTCTTGATCACCGAGGTGCCGACGCCCGAGAGATGGGCAAGCTCGGCCGCGGGCATCGCCGGTCCGTCCCGGAGCGCTTCCAGCACCCGCCGCCGGGCGGCCGTCACCTTCAGCGCCTCATCGCCCGAGGTCGCGGCGGGCCGGTAGATGGTCTCGGTCTTGGGGGCTTCCAGAGCGGAGGGCACGCTCATCGCCATGCGCAGCACCGGCCCCGACGGCGCCAGCGTATAGGCCGCCACCCAGTCGACGAAGCGACGCAGCGCGTCGGCCATCGGCAGGGCAGGCAGGACTTCGGCGATATCGCGCAGCTTTTCCAGCGCCACCTCGCCCGTCCCCTCGCCCCACACCACGCCCACCGTCTCGCGTTTGCCCAGAGGCACCACGACGAAATGGCCGGGCACCACGTCCATGCCGTCGGGCACCCGGTAGTCGTAGGCATCGGCCAGGGGCAACGGCAGCAGGACCTTCACCGTCCGGGGCACCATCTGGAGCGCTGTGTTTTCCACCGGCCCGGGGCGCGTCGAGGCAGCCTCGTCGCCTTGTGGCTCGGAGGGGGAAACGCTAGAAATTGTGGTAGCGCGCACGTCCGGACCACTGGCCATTGGGGTAGTTTATATGAAGTTCTTCGTCGATACCGCCGACGTCGCCGAGATCAAGGACCTCGCGGCCTCCGGTCTGCTCGACGGGGTGACCACAAATCCCTCGCTGATCCACAAAGCCGGCCGGCCGATGCTCGACGTCATCAAGGAGATCTGCGCCATCGTCCCCGGCCCGGTGAGCGCCGAAACGGTGGCGACCGACCACAAGACGATGCTCGCGGAGGGCCGCAAGCTCGCCCAGCTCGCCAAGAACGTCGCCGTGAAGGTCCCGCTGACGCCCGATGGCCTCAAAACCTGCAAGGCGCTCACCTCCGAAGGCACGATGGTGAACGTCACCCTCTGCTTCTCGGCGGCCCAGGCGCTGCTGGCGGCCAAGGCCGGCGCCACCTTCATCTCGCCCTTCGTCGGCCGGCTCGACGATATCGGCCAGGACGGCATGCACCTGATCGGCGAGATCATGACGATCTACCGCCAGTATCCGCACTTCAAGACCGAGGTGCTGGTGGCCTCGGTGCGCCACACCCAGCATGTGATCGCGGCCGCCAAGCTCGGCGCCCATGTCTCCACCCTGCCGCCCAACGTGCTGCGCCAGCTCTTCAAGCACGTGCTGACGGACAATGGCCTAAAAGCCTTCCTCGACGACTGGGCCAAGACCGGCCAGTCGATCCTCTGACCCGGAGGCGGATAGATGGGTAACGATGGCACGGTCACGGCGCCCGACGGTTCGGGACGGCAGGTGAAGCTGATCACCGCCGACGATGTCGTGGCCTATCTAAAGGCCCATCCGGCTTTCTTCGCCGACCATGCCGCCCTGGCCGAGGAACTGGCCCTCGTCCCGCGCGTGCAGGGACCGGGGGTCATCGACATGCAGCAGGCGATCCTGAAGCGCCTGCGCACCGAGATCGACAAGCTCAAGGACGAGCGCACCGAGATCATCGCCAATTCGAAGCAGAACCAGATCGTCCAGAACCGCATCCAGGCGGCGGTGATCAGCATCATCCAGGCCACGACCTTCGAAAAGATGATCCATGTCGTGACCCACGAGCTGCCCGAGCTGCTCGACGTCGACTTCATCACGCTGGCCATCGAAGCCAATGCCGACGCGCCCAAGCGTGTGCCGGTGCGCGGCGTCTATGTGCTGGCGCCGGGCGCCATCGATGCCGCCATCGGCCCGGAGAAGCATGCGCGGCTCCGCAGCTCGATCATCGGCGAGGACGCCTTCTTCGGCGAGGTCTCACGCTTCGTGAAGTCCGACGTTCTGATGCGCCTGAAAGTCTCGACCGACTCGCCCGACGGCGTCATGTGCTTCGGCTCGCGCGAGGCCGAGGCCTTCGGCCCGGAGATGTCGACCGAGCTCCTGTTCTTCCTGGCCAAGGTGCTGGAGAACACCATCCGCGCCTGGCTCGATTTGCCCGAATGAGCTCGTCCGGATGAACTTGGCGGAGGCGCAGGCGGACTGGCGCGACTGGCTGAAGAGCGAACGTCGCCTGGCCGCCCACACGCTGATCGCCTACGAGCACGACGTCGCGGGCTTCCTGGGCTTCATGACGACCTATCTCGGCACCGCCCCCACCCTGGAGGCGCTGGCCAAGCTGAAGCCGGCCGAGTTCCGCGCCTGGCTGGCCGAGCGGTCGCGCCAGGGCATGGCGCGCAGCTCGACGGCCCGGGCCTTCTCCTCGGTCCGCTCCTTCTTCGGCTTCCTCGACAAGCGCGGCCTCGCGCACAACGCCAGCATCGGCACCATCCAGACGCCCAAGCTGCCGCGCTCACTGCCCAAGGCGCTGAACGAACGCGACATGGGCGAGTTGCTCGACACCGATCCGTCGGAGAAGGAACGCGCGGCCTGGATCGACCTGCGCGACAGCGCCGTGCTGCTGCTGCTCTACGGTGCCGGCCTCCGCATCGGCGAAGCGCTCGGCCTCACCAAGGCAACCGTCGAAGGCCTGATCAAGGCCGGACAGGACACGCTCGCCATCACCGGCAAGGGCAACAAGACCCGCCTGGTCCCTCTTCTGCCGCAGGCGCTGGACGCCATCGTCGCCTACCGCGACGCCTGCCCGTGGCTGAAGGCGGCCGCGCCCGACGACGCCTTCTTCATGGGTGCCCGCGGCGGCGCGCTCGATCCCGCCATCGTGCAGAAGCGGGTGCGCGACATCCGCCATCACCTTGGCCTGGCCGACAGCGTGACGCCGCATGCGCTGCGCCATTCCTTCGCCACCCACCTGCTGGGCGCCGGCGGCGACCTCCGCACCATCCAGGAGCTTCTGGGCCACGCCTCGCTCTCGACGACGCAGCGCTACACCGACGTCGATGCGGCCCGCCTCACCAAGGTCTACCGCGACGCCCATCCAAGGGCGAAGGCGCGCTAGGGATGGAGTGCCTGAGACAAGGCGCCTTCACCCTCGCTGCGCTCAGGCGACAGATTTGCATTTTCGAATCAGGAAACGCCTTCGTAGCGGCTGGCACGCGGGCAAAACTCCCTGCCCGCGTTCCACGCGCATTTTCGCTGCCGTGCAGCCGCTCGATGCCGTGTTTTCACGGCCTTCTCGAATTGTTTGTGGACGCCTGAATGTAACGCGTTCCGTCCAGAAACCTGTCCAGAGTCGCTTTGCAAACCGGTCGCCCGAACCGACGTTCGCCGTCGGCATTGTTTCCTGTTTTGAGTCTCAATCGTTGTCGAGAGCATGGTCAGGACCATGCCAGGCGCAGGCGCTCTCTGAAGAGCATTTTAGGGCACGCCGGAGGGAGACCCGGTGGCACGGACGCCTCGAAGTGTCAGAATCTGTCCGGCGGATCCTATGCCGACGAACACCGAATTTGTTCTTTCATCGCACGCACTTAGGCTGTTTCGCCGAACAACTTCTGACACCTCTAAGGCTGTACGGAGTTGTTCGGCTTTGTTCGTTTTTGTCCCGCTCCACACGGATTTAGAGTCCCCTGGAAACCGGCAGTCCCACTCCAACGTCCTCACGGACGCGCGGGGATGAAGAGGCCGATGGTCACGAAAAGCTCGTCCGTAAGGCCCAGGACGAGTGAGGGCCGGGCCGGGTTTCGTCCGCCTTTTTATGCCGCCCCTGAAGTGACCTTCCAGGGACTGAGCTGGTTCTTGCGTGCCACCCCCTTTGGGGGCGGTCGATCGGCCGGGTCACTGGACGTAAAACGACCCGTCACTACCGTCTCGGGGCAGCGTCCGGACCGCCGTCAGCGCCAAGGTTTACCGCTGCGCGCGTATGTTCGATTCGCGTCAGATTTGCGACAGTCTCCCCTACGACCGTCTCACGGAGACCAACGACTATTTATTGGTCGGCAGGGACTACGCCCACGCCCCAGTGGCACCGCGACCGCGTCCTTGGACTTGGCCCCTTGCATCGCCCGCATGTGGAGAGCGGGACGCCACCCGGTCACGACAAGGAGCCGTCCCGTGCTAAGTGACCGGGCGGCTCAGCCTTTGAAGACAGGCCTCGTGCAACGATAGCGGAAATATAGAGCGAATCCGGCTGAACTTGTGAATCGCAGATTGCAAATCAGCTTCACAGATTTCGCCGGGCTGCTAGCAGTGCCAGCAAAAGCTGGGAACCACCCGCTCAGAGTGCCTTCCGGAAGACGATCTCCCCATTGTCCTGGCGGTCGGTCTCCTCCCACCCGTTCGTTCGGTAGAAGCGCTCGGCCCGCGTGCCGGGGCCGGTCGTCAGGGTGGCCTCGGCAAAGCCCGCGGCGCGCAGGTCGTCGCAGGCGCGCGGCAGCAGCGCGCGGGCGATGCCGCGGCCCTCATAGTCGGGATGGATGAACAGGCCGAAGATCGTGCCATCGCGCGGGTCGGCGACGGCAAAGCCCTGCACGGCACCCTCTTCCTCCCATACCCAGAAGGCCGCGTTCGCGAAGATCCAGTCGGAGGTCGTGTCGACCTTGGCTACGGAAGCCTGGCTCAGGCGGTTTTCCCGCACGGCGTGGCGCACATCGGAGATACGGGGACGGTCGGCGAGGGTCGCTTTGCGAATCATGGAATAGAGTCCGATGCGGTGCGTTAACTTGGCAAGCGATGATACCATTCCCTCCGATGAAGTACGCGATGCTCGCCGCAACGTGTCTGGTCGTCGCTGCCACCATGTCGCCGCTGACGCTGGTGCACGCCCAGCCAAAGGCCGAGTCCGCCGTCGCTGCAAAGCCCTCTGTCGCCGACATCTGCCGCACGCTGGCCCAGGCGGCGGCCGACAACGAACTGCCGGAGGAATTCTTCACCCGCCTCATCTGGCAGGAGAGCCGCTTCGACCCGTCGGCCGTCAGCCCGGCCGGCGCGCAGGGCATCGCGCAGTTCATGCCGGGAACCGCCAAGATGCGCGGGCTCGTCAACGCCTTCGAGCCGCTGCAGGCGCTGCGCGAGTCGGCGAGCTATCTGCGCGAATTGCGCACGACCTTCCGCGGCAACCTGGGCCTGGCCGCGGCCGCTTACAATGCCGGGCCCAGCCAGGTCGAAGCCTGGCTGGCGGGCCGCAGCCGCCTGCCGCTCGAGACGCAGGCCTACCTCCGCATCATCACGGGCCACAGCGCGGAGGAATGGACGGCAAAGCCGCCGTCACAGGTGGAGTCATCGAGCACAACCACAGGCGAGCGATGCATCGAGATCGCGAAACTTATGATCGACACGCCGCGCCGCCGGCGCGACCTCGCCTCCGACCCGGCGTGGGGGCCATGGGGCGTCCAGCTTGCCGGCAACTGGTCCGAAGGACGCGTGCTCGCCACCTACGAGCGGCTCAGGCGCAAATACGAGGCGGTGCTGGGCGACCGCCTGCCCCTGATCCTGAACGCGCCCCGCCGCGATCTTCCAGCGTACTCCGTCCGGGTCTCGGAAAAGAGCCGGGCGGAAGCGGACGCGCTGTGTTCGAAGCTGCGAGCCGCGGGCGGCGCCTGCATCGTCTTCCGCAACCGGCGCGACTAGGGCACGTTCCGCCGTCGATTGAACCATCAGAGTCTGAATCGAACTCTTCCCCTTTGCGGAGTCCGCAAAGGGGAAGTGCCCTCGTCTTAAGAGGGCGATGGGGTCATGAGCCGCGGATGAGACTCATGACCCCTCCGGCCCGTATGACGGGCCACCTGGCGGCTATGGCCGATGCGGCCCTAGCCGCGACCAGCTTCGCTAGGGAGGAGAACAGGAAAGACTCTAACGCACGGCCTCGTAGACGACGTGCAGCGCGCCACCTGATCGCGGCTCGCACTTGACCAGCCGCAGCCCGAGACCCGGCGTGCCCGCCGGAAACAGCGGGATGCCGTCGCCCAGGACCAGCGGCAGCACCGCCATCTCCAGCACGTCGAGCTTGCCCGCCGCCATCATGCCGCGGATCACCTGGCCCCCGCCCTCGACCCAGACGCGGCGGCAACCCCCGTCCTCGAGTTCGGCGGCGATCGCCGCAAAATCGGCCGGCCGCGCTTCGACTCCTTCGGGCGGATCTTTTAGCGGCCGGCTGGTCACCACCAAGGTTCGCTTGCCGGGATGCGGCCACGGATCGAAGCCGCGCGTGACCTCGTAAGTGGCGCGACCCATCACGATGGCGTCGACCTCAGCCAGGAAAGCTTCCAGGCCAAACTCCTGCGGCGGATAGCCATTTAGCCAATCGAACGAGCCGTCGGGCCGCGCGATTTTGCCGTCGAGCGCCACGGCGATGTGGCAGTGCCAGATCGTCTTTGCCATCGGTTCTAGTACTCCGGATTAAGGGGCGAGCGCCTTGGCGAGGAACGCCTGCACGTCGGCCACGAACTGCTTCCACGCCGGCTCATGCGCACCGTAGTGCGCGCCGCAGCAGCCGCCGGGCTTGCTGCGGTTGCCGACGCCGTCGAGGTAGCGCAACGGCAGGCCGAGCGCATCGAAGCTGTGATGTGCGCCCTCGTAGACGCGCGTCTCGACCAGTTCGCGGCCCTTGGCGACACGATCGATCACGGCGCGACATTGCGCCGGCGGCGTCCAGTCGTCGAGCGCGCCCATCGCAAACAAAGTGGGCTGGCGCACCGTGAGAGTCGCGCCCATCGCATCGGCCAACGCGCAATCGGGATAGACCAGCACGACGGCACGCGCCGTCGAGGGGCCGGGTGAGAGCGCATGCAGCAACGCCACGCCGCCGCCGTAGGAATAGCCCATGACGGCGAGCCGTTTGGGATCGACGAATCCCTGCGCACCGAGCCAGGCGAGGGCGGCATCGATGTCGCGCGCCCGGTCCTCTGCCTGCGCCTGCGTCGGCCAGTTGCGGCCGCATACGTCTTTCAGCCCGCGCGCGGAAAAACTGTCGACGCTGAGCGCCGCGTAGCCCCACGAAGCGAGAAGCCCCGCCATGCGCGCGGTGTTCTGGCCCGGTCCGCCGCAGCCATGGAAGATCGCGACGGCGGGGACGCGGCCGGTCGTCGTGGCCGGTTTGTAGAGCTGGGCAGCGAGTTGGACGGTACGCCCAGCCTCCTCCAACGGCACGCGCACGTTCTGCTGCGCCCAGACAGGCCCGACCAGGGCAGGCACGGCCCAGCCTGGCACAGTCCAGAACATCACCAAAAGCAGCCAGCGCGCGCTCATGCGTCAACTTTGCCCATAACCGCCAGCGGGAACAGTCACCAATTAGAACTCGAACGGGCCGATCATGACATCATTCGAACATAGGAATAGGTGTAGGGTGAGGAATCGAAGCCGGCCACAGGCCGCCATCGCGCCGCAGACCGCGCGAACATAGCTTCCTGCCCACGCTATTTCCCGAGCGCGCTTCGGCCCCGGTACCCGTCCGGTTCGGCCGCGATTTCCTCCCGAGGAGAGTCCCATGAAAACGCCCGCCATCCCAGCTGTCGACCTCAGCGTCCATCACAAGGTCGCCGGCGTGTCCGACCGTATCGCGCTGGGCTTCACCAAGATCCTGCGCTTCTGCGCCGACACCTTCTTCGCCCGCCGGTACGGCCATCGCGCGATCGTGCTCGAGACGGTCGCTGCCGTGCCCGGCATGGTGGGCGCCACGCTCACTCATCTCCGCTGCCTGCGCCGCATGTCCGACGACAAGGGCTGGATCCGCACGCTCATGGAGGAAGCCGAGAACGAGCGGATGCATCTCATGACCTTCGTCTGCATCGCCAAGCCGACCCTGTTCGAGCGCTGGGTGATCCTGGGCGTCCAGTGGGTGTTCTATCTCGCCTTCTTCGTGCTCTATCTCGTGAGCGCCAGGACCGCCCATCGCGTCGTCGGCTACTTCGAGGAAGAGGCCGTCATCAGCTACACGCATTACCTGGCCGAACTGGACGAAGGCCGTTCGCCGAACGTGCCGGCGCCGGCGATCGCCAGGCACTACTGGAAGCTGCCGGAAGATGCGACGTTGCGCGATGTCGTTCTGGTGGTCCGGGCCGACGAGGCCCATCACCGCGACGTCAATCACGGCTTCGCCAGCGAGTTGGCCGGCCTGAACACGGACGACCGGCCGATTGCGCCCTATCCCGAACACGCCGACGATATCCGGCAGGCCGCCTGACATGGCCGTTCCCTATCGCTCGACGCCGGTGTTCGACGAGAAGACCCTACCCGCCGCCCTGCGCGGCGAGCACAAGACGAAGGCCGGTGTCTGGGGCGTGATCCAGTTGATCGAGGGAGAGCTCGGGTTCAGCCTCGCCAATGGCGAG
This sequence comes from Reyranella massiliensis 521, assembly GCA_945860205.1. GTDB lineage: Bacteria > Pseudomonadota > Alphaproteobacteria > Reyranellales > Reyranellaceae > Reyranella > Reyranella massiliensis_B. The sequence continues at coordinate 10,694 of CAMARK010000114.1, forward strand.
GGCGAAACGATCCTGACGCCCGACAATCCGGGCCTGATCCTGCCCGAGCAGACGCATTGGGTGGAATTGATGGGACCAATGCGGATGCAGGTCCATTTCTACGACCAGCAGCCGGACGACCTCCGAGCCCACCACAGGCGCACCGACCCAATTGCCGCGCCGGCGGCCATCACGGCGTAGGCGAGCGCCCCTACGTCGTCGCGCGGGCAGTCGCGCCGAAAGTGGGAACGCCCTGCGTGCGGTCGTCGAGCGCCTCGGCGCCCTCGGTCGGCAGGATTTTTACGAAGTTGAGGGCGGCGTTGATGTCGCCCTGCCAGACTTCCTTCGGCAGGTCGTAGACGAACTCGACGCCGTAGCCGTTGGGATCGTGGATGTAGAGGCTGTGGGTCATGCCGTGCTCGACGCGGCGGTCGAACTTCACGCCCTTGTTCTGCAGATAGGTGAGATGTTCAAGCCAGGCCTCGCGGCTCGGCATGGTGATGGCGATGTGGTTCACCGCCACCGGCATGTCGAACATCTTCCACTCGGCGGGCGGCGCCGGCAGCGCCTTGTTCTCGACCAGGGCGACGTCGTGATGATGGCTGGTGCCGTCCTCGCGGACGCCCGAGTAGAAGCGCATCTTGGGCGGGTTGGGGCGATCGGCTGTCGGCGTCAGCTCACCGACCTTCCTGAAGCCCACGATCTCCGTCCAGAAACGGTGCGACTCCTCGATGTCGCGGACATTGAGCACGAGGTGGTTGATGCCGCGCGGTGTGACCGGCTTGTCCATGGCGTTTCCTCCGTCCTGGGCCCCGAGCATAGCGCCAAACGGGCCGGGCGGTCACTTCGCCGGATCGGTCATATCCTCGAATTCCTTGAGGTGGCTCGGCGCCCAACGGTGGTCGCGGGCCTGGATGATCCAGCGGTTGAGGAACGCCCAGCGCCGGCGCGCTGCCTTCACCCAGACCCGGCCGATCTCGAACTCGGTGGCGAGCAGGTAGATGCCCAGGACGAAAAAAATCCAGCCCTGCAGGATCGGCAGGAAGCCGCCCACGACCGACATCACGAGGCAGCCCGCGATCGCCAGCGCCATCAAAGGCTTGCGCATCTCGCGGCCTACAGGTGGATCGGCTTTTCCCAGGCCGCCAGAGCCGCTTCCTTGAGCGCCTCGTTGACGGTCGGATGGGCATGGCAGACGCGGCCGATATCCTCGGCCGAGGCGGAGAATTCCATGGCGAGGGCGGCCTCGCCGATCATCGTGCCGGCCTCGGCGCCGAAGATGTGCACGCCCAGGACGCGGTCGGTGGTCTTGTCGGACAGCACTTTCACAAATCCCTCCGTCGCCCCGTTCGCGCGGCTGCGCGGGTCGGCGGTGAAAGGGTATTTGCCAACCTTGTAGGCAACGCTGGCTGCTTTCAGTTGTTCCTCGGACTTGCCGACCCAGGCCACCTCGGGCTGGGTGTAGACGACCGACGGCACGAGATCCCAGTTCACATGGCCCTTTTGGCCGGCCAGCGTCTCGACGCAGGCGATGCCGTCCTCGCTAGCCTTGTGCGCCAGCATCGGCCCGTCGATCACGTCGCCGATGGCGTAGATGCCCGGCACCGAGGTCTGGAAGTGCGCATCGACGGCGATGCGGCCGCGCTCGGTGAGTTTTACGCCGACCTTGTCGAGGCCGAGGCCCGCCACGTAGGGCCGGCGACCGATCGCCACCAGCACGACGTCGGCCTGCAGCGTTTCCGCCGCGCCGCCTTTTGACGGTTCGACGGTGAGCGTGACGCCCGCGTCGCTCGCCTCCGCCTTGGTCACCTTCGAACCCAGCTTGAACTTCAGCCCCTGCTTGGCAAGCGCGCGCTGAAAGAATTTGGTGATCTCGTCGTCGATGCCGGGGCAGATGCGGTCGAGGAATTCCACGACCGTCACCTCGGCGCCGAGCCGCCGCCATACCGAGCCCAGTTCCAGACCGATGATGCCGGCACCGACCACGACGAGGTGCTTGGGCACCTCGGTGAGCTCGAGCGCGCCGGTCGAGGACACGATCTTCTTCTCGTCGATCGCCACGCCGGGCAACGGCGTCACTTCCGAGCCGGCGGCGATCAGGATGTTTTTGGCGGAGACCGTATCTTTCGACGCACCGTCGGGGTCGAGCACGGCGACCGTGCCGGCGGCCTCGATGCGACCCGCGCCCTGCAGCCAGGTGATCTTGTTCTTCTTGAACAGGAATTCGATGCCCTTGGTGGTGGCGCCCACCACCTCGCCCTTGCGCTTCATCAGCTGGGCGAAATCGAGCGTCGGTGCCGCGACCACGATGCCGTGCTGGGCGAGGTCGTGGCCCGTTTCCTCGAACAGGTGCGAGGACTGCAGCAGCGCCTTGGAGGGGATACAGCCGACGTTGAGACAGGTGCCGCCCAGCGTCGCGTTCTTCTCGACGACCGCCACCTTCATGCCGAGCTGGGTCGCACGGATCGCCGCCACATAGCCACCCGGTCCGGCGCCGATCACGACGAGGTCGAATGAGTCGTTTGCCATGCCACCTTCACCTCATTGGAGTGCGCCACTCCAGTGGCGCTCATAATTGC
>CAMARK010000115.1 GCA_945860205.1 Reyranella massiliensis 521
GAATGAAGATCAGCGGCATCAGCAGCACGGTCCACGGCAGAGTGCCGGTGATCGCGAACTGGAAGATCAGCATGACGCCGATGGAGATCAGCGTGTAGGCCGTCGCGCGCAGGGTCGAGATCACCGCCAGCATGTCGCTCGGGAAGATCATCTGCTTGATGAAGTGGGTATATTCGTGAAGCAGCATCGGCGCCCGGAACGCCATCTCCGAGAAGAAATTGAAGACGATGATGCCGCTGAAGATGAACAGCGAGTAGGTGACGCGCGTGCCCCCGCCGCTCTCGGCAACCGGCAACTGCAGATTGGTCGTGAAGGCAAAAGTATAGACGGTGATGGCCAGAAGCGGCGCGATCACCGCCCAGATCCAGCCGGCGACCGAGCCCTTGAACCGCTCGCGGATCTCACGACGCAGGATGGCGGCGATCAGGTCCTGATGCTGCACCATCTGCTCGAAGGGTCTCAGGATGAAACGCGAGACGCGCTGCAACGGGCCGAGATTATCGACCACGATCTGCTTGCCGTTGACGACTTTCACCGACGGCATGAGCCGCGTCTCTCCTTCTCGATTCCAGTGGTGAGCCCGGTGGGGTACGATCCCACGACCCTCTGATTAAAAGTCAGATGCTCTACCGCTGAGCTACGGGCTCGCTCCGGCGTTGCGCTGCAGGCCAAAACCCCGCGCGGCGCCCGTATAAGATGCGCCAGCCTCACGGTCAACGCGGTCTCTGGGGGCAGTGCCGGGACTTGGCTGGAGTTTTGGCGCCGGGCCTGGGTTAGCCCTTGGCGAACTTCGCCTTCAGGCGCTGAAACACCCGCTTGGAGACGAACTGCGACGTATCTCCGCCCAGCCGTGCAATATCTTTGACCAGGGATGAGGCGATGAACTGGTGCCGGTCCGACGCCATCAGGAAGATGGTCTCGATGTCGGGATCCATGCGGGCGTTCATGTTGGCCATCTGGATCTCGTACTCGAAATCCGAGACCGCCCGCAGTCCGCGGATGATCAGTGAGGCGCCGACCTCGCGCGTGAAGTGGATGAGCAGCCCCTCGAACGGCACGACCTTGATGCGTTCCCGGTCCGCCGGTGGAAAATCGGAGATGTCCTCGCGGATGATTTCCATCCGCTCCTCGAGCGAGAACAGCGGCCCCTTGCCGATGTTGATCGCACATCCAATCACCAGCCTGTCGACGAGCCGCAACGAGCGGCGCATGACTTCCATGTGCCCGCTGGTACTGGGATCGAACGTGCCCGGATAGACCCCGGTGCGTTCTGAGGCCATGTCTCCCCCTTATGCGCCAGATGCGGCGGCGGAGTCTTAGCGACACGGGCGGTCCTTATCCACCGTTTGTTTCGGAATGGCTCTCGCCATTGCCGTTGCCGGCATCGTCTTCGCCGATCCTGACCGCCGACACGACGCGCTCGCCATCGCTTACACTGACGATGCGGACGCCGCGTGTCGCCCGTCCCGCGATGCGAATTCCGTCGACCGGACAACGGATCAACGTGCCGCCGTCGGTGACCAGCATGACTTGGTCGCTGTCGAGCACCGGGAAGGCAGCCACGATTTCACCGCCCTTGGCGAGATTCATCAGCTCCACGCCCTTGCCGCCGCGACCGGTCACCCGGTACTCGTAGGCCGACGTCCGCTTGCCGAAGCCCGACGAAGCGACGGTGAGCACGAATTCTTCCTTGGCCTGCAGTTCCGCGAAGCGCTCCGGTGACAGCGTCGTCGGGGGTGCCGCCGCATCGTCGGGAGCGGCGGTTTCCTCTTCCGCACTCTCGGCGGCGTTCTCCGCAGCGTTCTCGGCCTGGCGCAGCGCCCGGGACTGGCGGAGATAGCCGTCGCGATCCTCCGTCGGAATACCCTTGCCGCTGTCGAAGAGCGACATAGAGATCACCTCGTCACCTTCGGCAAGTGCTATTCCGCGCACGCCCGTCGACGCGCGGCTCTGGAACACGCGCACCGTTGCGACCGGGAAGCGCATCGACCGGCCCTGGCGCGTCGCCAGCAGCACGTCCTGTTCTTCGCTGCAGACGCTGACGCCGATCAGGCGATCGCCGGCATCCTCGCCCTCGAACTTCATGGCGATCTTGCCGCTCTGATTGACGCTGACGAAATCGCTGAGTTCGTTGCGCCGCACGCCGCCCCGTGCAGTGGCAAACACTACATGCAGCGTCGACCAGCTCGCCTCGTCCTCCGGCATCGGCATCACCGCGCTGATCGTCTCGCCTTCGCCGAGGGGCAGCAGGTTGACAAAGGCCTTGCCACGCGCCTGCGGCGCGCCGAGCGGCAGCCGCCAGACCTTGAGCTTGTAGACGATGCCACGGCTGGAGAAGAACAGCACCGGCGTGTGGGTGTTGGCGATGAAGAGATTGGAGACGAAATCGTCCTCGCGCGTGGCCATGCCCGAGCGGCCCTTGCCGCCGCGGCGCTGGGCGCGATAGGCCGACACCGGCACGCGCTTGACGTAGCCGCCGTGGGTGACGGTGACTGCCATGTCCTCGCGCTGGATCAGGTCCTCAATGTCCTGCTCGAATTCGTTGTCGAGGATCTCGGTGCGCCTGGGCGTTGCGAACTGCTCCTTGATCTCGAGCAACTCCTTGCGCATCAGCGCGAAAAGCTTGTCGCGGTCGCCCAGCAGCTCGAGATAACCCTCGATCAGCTTGGCGACTTCCCCCAGCTCCTCGGCGATCTTGTCGCGCTCCAGGCCGGTCAGGCGCTGCAGGCGCAGCTCGAGAATGGCGCGGGCCTGCGCCTCGGAGAGTCTGTAGGTGCCGTCGGCCGCCACCTCGCGACCAGGCTCGGCGATCAGCAGAATCAGCGACGCGACGTCAGACGCCGGCCATTCCTTGGCCATCAGCCGCTCGCGTGCGACCACCGGGTCGGGCGACCGCCGGATCATCGCGATCACCTCGTCGATGTTGGCGACGGCGATGGCGAGGCCAACCAACACATGGGCACGGTCGCGCGCATGGTTAAGTTCGAATTTGGTCCGCCGCGTGATGACCTCGGCGCGGAAGCGGATGAACGCCTCGAGCAGCTCCTTGAGGTTCATCAACTTCGGACGACCGCCATCCAGCGCAAGCGAATTGACGCCGAACGAGGTCTGCAGCGGCGTGAAGCGGTAGAGTTGGTTCAACACGACGTCGGCCATGGCATCGCGCTTCAGGTCGATCACCATGCGCACGCCGTCGCGATCGCTCTCGTCGCGGACCTCGGAGATGCCCTCTACTCTCTTGTCGCGCACCACCTCGGCGATACGCTCGTGCAGGCGCGCCTTGTTCTCCTGGTACGGAATCTCCGAGATGATGATCGACTCGCGACCGCCACGGCCCTCCTCGATCTTCGTCTTGGCTCGCATGATCACCGAGCCGCGGCCGAGTTCGTAGGCGGCACGAATGCCGTTGCGGCCGAGGATGGTAGCGCCGGTCGGGAAGTCCGGGCCCGGCACATGCTCCATGAGCTGGGCGATCGTCAGTTCCGGATTGTCGATCAGCCCACAGCAGGCATCGATCAGCTCGCCGAGATTGTGCGGCGGAATGTTGGTCGCCATGCCGACGGCAATGCCGCCCGCGCCGTTGGCCAGCAGGTTGGGGAACGCCGCCGGCAGGACCGTGGGTTCCAGCGTGGTCTCGTCGTAGTTCGGCTGGAAATCGACGGTGTCCTTGCCGATGTCGGCCAGCAAAGTCTCGGCAACACGGGCCAGACGTGCCTCGGTGTAGCGCATCGCCGCCGGCGGATCGGCGTCCATCGAGCCAAAGTTGCCCTGCCCCGAGATCAGCGGCAGGCGCATGGAAAAATCCTGCGCCATGCGCACCAGCGCATCGTAGATCGATTGGTCGCCGTGTGGGTGATACTTGCCCATCACTTCGCCGACGATGCGCGCGGATTTGCGGAAGGCGTGCGTCGAGTCGAAACCGCTTTCCTTCATCGCGTGCAGGATGCGGCGTTGCACGGGCTTCAGCCCGTCGCGCGCATCGGGCAAGGCGCGCGCCACGATTACGCTCATCGCGTAATCGAGGTAGGAGCGACGCATCTCCTCTTCGATCGTGATCGGCGCGATATCGTGCGAAGGCTGCTGCGGCGGTGGCGCGTCGGAGGGCGGCGGCGGTGGCGGAAGGGTCGTTTCGTCGCTCACGGAAACCTGGGTTTTACTCGTAATTTTGGCCCCGCCAGAGGGTCCGGCCGAACAAGGCGGCACACTACCAAACTAGCTCTGGAACACCAACAAAAAACGCACCGGAGGCAGGTCTTTAACCATTTGATTTTATTGACTAAATTGTCGCCGAAAATAGCCTCCGGAAAGGTCTCGGATTGCCCCCAGAAACAGCCTCCAAAAGCCCCTCGATCACGGTCTTCGACATGGGTGGCGTCCTGCTCGACTGGAACCCGCGCCACCTCTACCGGAAGCTGATCGCCGATTCTCAGGAAATGGAGCGTTTCCTCGCCACCGTAACGACCTCGGAATGGCACCAGGTGCAGGACCATGGCGGTGACCCGGCGGAATCGACACGCCGCCTGCAGGCGGAAAATCCCGGCCAGGAGGCGCTGATTGCGGCCTTCTACGATCGGTTCGACGAGATGTGCGACCACGCGTTCCCGGACATGGCGGACCTGGTCGAACGCCTCCACCGCGCGGGAACGCCCCTGTATCTCCTGTCCAACGCACCCGGCTTCCTCGACGCCTGGTTGCGCGGGCCAGCCCATGGCCGGCACCCCTTTCTCTCGCGCTTCCGCGACTATGTGGTCTCCGGGGCCGTCGGCTGCTCCAAGCCACAGCCTGAAATCTACGACCTCGTCTGCCGGACCGGGCGCTTCCGGCCCGCCGACGCTGTCTTCATCGACGACGTGCTGACGAATGTCGAAGGGGCGCGGTCGTTCGGCATGAGCGGCATTCACCACCGCTCAGCCGACGAGACCGCCCGCGTCCTGCGTACGATGGGATTCCCGATCTAGAACGGGATATCGTCGTCGAGTTCCGCCTTGCCACCGCGCGCGGCCGGACGACCGCCGCCACCGCCGCCTGACGCCGGGGCGCTACTGCCCATGTCGTCGTCCATGCCGCCAGCGGGACCACCGCCGCCGCCCTCGCCGCCGCTGCGGCCATCAAGCATGGTGAGCGCGCCGCCGAAACGCGGAATCACGACCTCGGTGGTGTAGCGCTCCTGGCCGCTCTGGTCGGTCCACTTGCGGGTCGACAGCTGGCCTTCGACGTAGATCTTGGAACCCTTGCGCACAAACTTCTGGGCAACCTCGGCTAGCTTCTCATTGAAGATGACAACGCGGTGCCACTCGGTGCGCTCCTTGCGCTCGCCGCTCTGGCGATCCCGCCAGGTGTCCGACGTGGCGATCGACATGTTCACCATGGATCGCCCGTCCTGCATCGACTTCACTTCGGGGTCACGCCCGAGATTGCCGACGAGGATGACTTTATTGACGCTGCCCGCCATGGGGGCCTCCTTGCTTTCCCGGCGCCGCGGGACGCGGCACCTACCTCACGGCGGCCAACCTAGTCCCGGTCGCCTGTGGGCAGCCACCAATTTTGGGTTGTAGCCGCCCGATGTGAGACCGGCTGACGTGAGGCTGGCTCATGCCACCCCTCCGACAATTCATTGGCAGTGCAGGCAAAGCCTCCCCTATCCTCCGGCCCCATGAGCAAATCCTTCCATGTTTCCGAGGTCTCCCGAGGCCAGGCCTATGCCATGCTGGGCGGGGCCGCCCTGATGATGACCCTCGCCATGGGCATCCGGCAGAACCTCGGCCTGTTCCAGGCGCCGGCCTCCAAGGAACTGGGCATCGCCATTTCCGACTTCGCGCTGGCGATCTCGGTGCAGCAGGTTGCCTGGGGCCTGAGCCAACCAATCGCCGGCGTGTTCGCCGACAAGTACGGCACGCGCTGGGTGTCGATGATCGGCAGCGTCTTGTTCATCCTGGGCATCTGGCTCACCGCCACCGCCCAGGGCGCCTGGGCGATCGTGATCGGCGCCGGCGTGCTGATCGGCATCGCGCTCGCCTGCACGACCTCGGGCATCACCGCCAACATCGCGGCCCGCGTGGTGACGCCGACGCGGCGGACCCTCGCCTTCGGCATCGTCTCGGCCGCGGGCTCGGTCGGCACCATGGTGACTGCGCCGATTGCCGCCTACCTTCTTAATACCGACGGCTGGCGGGCCGCGGTCTGGGCCTTCGTCATCCTGGCCTTCGCCATGCTGCCGGCCGCGTGGATCGGCAGCCGCGCCGACAAGCTTCCCAATAGCCTGCCGACCGATCGCGACCTGACGCTGATGGGCGCCCTCGGAGAGGCCCGCCGCCACAGCGGCTATGTCGTGATGGCAATCGCCTTCTTCGTGTGCGGCCTGCAGCTCGTGTTCCTCACCACCCATCTGCCGACCTACCTCGCCCAGTGCGGCATGGACGCGAGCTACAGCGCCATCGCCCTGATGCTGATCGGCGGCTTCAACATCCTGAGTTCCTGGCTGTTCGGTTGGCTGGGCGACCGCTACCCCAAGCGCCTGCTGCTGGGGGCGATCTATCTCCTGCGCTCCCTCACCCTGGCGCTGTTCTTCATGTTTCCGCCGACGCCGCTCAGCGTGGTCCTGTTTGGCGCCGCCATGGGTACGCTGTGGCTGGGCGTCATCCCGCTGGTCAACGGCCTGGTGGTCCAGATCTTCGGATTGCGTTTCCTGTCGACCCTCACCGGCATCGCCTTCCTAAGCCATCAGGCGGGATCCTTCCTGGGCGCCTGGGGCGGCGGCTATCTCTTCGACCTGATGGGCTCCTACGACCTTGCCTGGAAGATCGGCGTCTTGGTCGGCCTGGCCGCCGGCACCATGCAGCTTCTGATGAACGACCGGCCGACCGACCGGGTGCTAGCAGGGCAAGCACAGGCGGCCTGAGGGCGAGACTGTCACAGGGTCTGGCAAGGCTGGGGGTTAATCGCCATATGCGGTGATCCCGCGCATACCCTATTCTCCGGTCCAGATGGCAAAGTCCCGCTTACCCACCGCCGAGCCGCACCGCTTCATCTCGATCCGCGGTGCCCGCGAGCACAATCTCAAGAACGTCGACCTCGACCTGCCGCGCGATCGGCTGGTAGTGATCACCGGCCTCAGCGGTTCGGGGAAGTCGTCGCTCGCCTTCGATACGGTCTACGCCGAAGGCCAGCGCCGCTATGTCGAGAGTCTGTCGTCCTACGCGCGCCAATTCCTCGAGCTGATGCAGAAGCCCGACGTCGATTCCATCGAGGGCCTGTCGCCGGCAATCTCGATCGAGCAGAAGACGACCTCGCGCAATCCGCGCTCGACGGTCGGCACCGTCACAGAGATCTACGACTATCTACGACTGCTGTTCGCCCGCGTCGGCGTGCCCTACTCGCCCGCGACCGGCCTGCCGATCGAGAGCCAGACGGTTTCGCAGATGGTCGACCGCATCAAGTCGATGGCCGACGGCACGCGGCTCTATCTGATGGCGCCCATCGTGCGCGGCCGCAAAGGCGAATACCGCAAGGAACTGCAGGAGCTGCAGCGCAAGGGCTTCCAGCGCGTAAAAGTCGACGGCAAGCTCTACGAGATCGCCGAGGCGCCGACGCTCGACAAGAAATTCAAGCACGACATCGACGTGGTCGTGGACCGCATCGTGGTGAAGGCCGATCTTGGCAACCGGCTCGCCGACTCGATCGAAACCGCCCTCACCCTGGCCGAGGGCCTCGCCATCGCCGAGAACGCCGACACCGGCGAACGCACGGTGTTCTCCGCCCGCTTCGCCTGCCCGGTCTCCGGCTTCACCATCGAGGAGATCGAGCCTCGCCTCTTCTCCTTCAATGCGCCGCAGGGCGCCTGCCCGGCCTGCGACGGCCTCGGCGTAAAAATGTTCTTCGATCCCGAGATGGTGGCGCCTGACGACCGGCTGTCGCTGGCCGAAGGGGCGATTGCGCCGTGGGCTGATTCCTCGGGCCAGTATTACGCGCAGACGCTCGAGAGCATCGCCAAGCACTTCAAGGCCAAGATGTCGACGCCGTGGCGCGACCTGCCCAAGAAGGTGCGCGACGTCATCCTTCAGGGCAGCGGCAGCGAATCCATCGCCATGCGCTACGACGACGGCATTCGCCAGTATCAGACCACCAAGCCGTTCGAGGGCGTGATCCCCAACCTCGACCGTCGCTGGAAGGAAACCGACTCCTCTTGGGTGCGCGAGGAACTCGAGCGCTTCCAGCACGAGAGCAAGTGTGAGGTCTGCGGCGGTGCGCGGTTGAAGCCCGAGGCGCTGTCCGTGAAGATCGCCGGCCTGCACATCAGCCAAGTCACTGAATTCTCCATCGGCGATTCCGTGAAGTGGTTCCTCGACCTGCCGCCCAAGCTCACCGCCAAGCAGCGGGAGATTGCCGAGCGCATCCTGAAGGAGATCAACGAGCGGCTGGGCTTCCTCGACAATGTCGGCCTGAGCTACCTCACGCTCGACCGTGGCTCGGGCACGCTGTCGGGCGGCGAAAGCCAGCGCATCCGGCTCGCCTCCCAGATCGGCTCGGGCCTCACCGGTGTGCTCTATGTGCTGGACGAGCCGTCAATCGGCCTGCACCAGCGCGACAATGACCGCCTGCTAAAGACGCTGACCCGGCTGCGCGACCTCGGCAACACGGTGCTGGTGGTTGAGCACGACGAGGACGCAATCCGCGCCGCCGACCATTTGGTCGACATGGGCCCCGGCGCCGGCGCCCACGGCGGCCATGTGATTGCCCAGGGCACGCCTGAGGAAGTGATGCGCAACAGCGCCAGCCTCACCGGCCAGTATCTCTCGGGCTTCCGCCAGATCCCGATTCCCAAGGTGCGGCGCGAACCGCCGCCTCAGGGCAGCAAAGGCGGCCGCTGGCTCACGATCAAGGGCGCCAAAGCAAACAACCTCCAGAACGTCACCGCCGGCATCCCGCTCGGCACCTTCACCTGCGTCACCGGCGTCTCGGGCAGCGGCAAGAGCACGCTGATCGTCGAGACGCTGTACAAGGCGCTGGCCAAGCGGCTGAACAACGCCCGCGAACATCCCGGCGCGCACAGTGGCCTCGATGGCATGGGTCATCTCGACAAGATCGTCGACATCGACCAGTCGCCGATCGGCCGTACGCCGCGCTCCAATCCCGCCACCTACACCGGCGCCTTCTCGCCGATCCGCGATTGGTTCTCGCAGCTTCCGGAATCGACCGAGCGCGGCTACAAGCCCGGGCGCTTCTCGTTCAACGTCAAGGGCGGGCGCTGCGAGGCCTGCCAGGGCGACGGCGTCATCAAGATCGAGATGCACTTTCTGCCCGACGTTTACGTCCAGTGCGACGTCTGCAAGGGCAAGCGCTACAACCGTGAGACGCTGGAAATCATCTTCCGCGGCAAGTCGATCGCCGACGTGCTCGACATGACGGTCGACGAGGGCTGCGATTTCTTCAAGGCGGTGCCGATCATCCGCGACAAGCTGCTGACCCTGCAGCAGGTCGGCCTTGGCTACATCCACATCGGCCAGCAGGCGACGACGCTCTCCGGTGGCGAGGCGCAGCGCGTGAAACTCGCCAAGGAACTGTCGCGCCGCGCCACCGGCCGCACGCTCTACATTCTCGACGAACCGACCACGGGCCTGCACTTCGAGGATGTGCGCAAGCTGCTCGAAGTCCTGCATCGCCTGGTCGAGACCGGCAACACGGTGCTGGTGATCGAACACAATCTGGAAGTCATCAAGACCGCCGACTGGGTGCTCGATCTCGGTCCCGACGGCGGTGCCGGTGGCGGTCGGCTGGTGGCCGAAGGCCCGCCCGAGGCGATCGTGAAAGTGGCCGAGAGCTACACCGGCCAATACCTCGCCCGCTATCTGCCGCGCAGCGGCTCGGCCAAGAAGCGCGCCTAGCGGTCGGCGGCGCGCCGCGGCCAGTCGATCCGGCCAAGGGCATAGCCGAACTGGCGTTCGACGACTTCCGGCGTGGCATCGGAGGCATCGCCCTTGCGGGCGGCGACGCGGGCCTGGGCCATGTCCTTCGGGACATCGAGCCAGATCCCCTCGAACGGCACGCCCACCCTGGCCGCCAGCGCCTCCGCCGCCTGGCGCTCGTCCTCACGGGCAAACACCGCATCGAGCACGACGCTGTGGCCGGCCCGCAGGATCCGCTCCGCCCGCGCCATCAGGGCAGCGTAGACCCGGGCCGACAGGTCGGGCGTGTAGCTTCCCGGCGGCATGCGCTCGTCCAATCCGATGCCGGCCATGCGCTTGCGCTCGACGTCGCTCCGCACCACCGCGGCGCCCGGCGCCCGGCCGATCCCGGGGGCGAGCTTCAGGGCCAGGGTCGTCTTGCCGCTGCCCGACAGGCCTCCCACCGCCAGCAGGCGCGGCGGCACCGGCTGCAGGAAACCAAGAGCGGCCTGCTGGTATGCCCGCGCGGGGGCGTTGTCGGCGCCGCTGACGGCGGTTACCGCCGAATCGACATAGGCGCGGATCGAGGCGCGGCGCGACAGAAAGAGCGGCAGCAGGGCGAGCGCCTCGTCATGCGATGCCGCCGGCAGGTCGGCGATCCGCCACAGCCATTCGTTCAGCAGCCGGTTGGCGAGCGCCCCAAGACCCTGGCGAGACAAATCCATCAGCGCGAAGGCGAGATCATAGAGCACGTCGATGTTGGCGATTTTTTCCGAGAATTCTATGGCATCGAACGGTACCGGTTCGCCGCGGAGCAGCACTATATTGCGCAAGTGGAGATCGCCATGGCAGCGCCGTACCGCCCCCGCCGCCTGGCGCCGCGCTACCAGATCCACCCACGGTTCCAGTGCCCGCGGCATCGCCTCGGCCAGCGCCTCGCTGGCCGGCGGATCGAGGCGGTCGCCGGCTTCGCGCATCTGGCGCACGTCGGCAGCGACTGAGTGGCGGTAGTCGTCGAGCCCGCTGAAGTCCGCGGCAATGGCCGGCAAGCCATCGTGAAAGCGGGCGATGCGCGCACCCAGCGCCGTCATCAGCTCCGGCGTCAGCGCGCCGCGCGCGGCCATGCGGTCGAGCAGTCCCTCCTCGTCGAAGCGGCGCATGACGACCACCCAGTCGAGGGCGTCGTCGCGTGCGTCGCCCACTTCGCCCAGCACGAGGGCGCCGTCGCGGCCGCGGCGGATCGGGGCAACGCCGAGATAGACCTCAGGCGCGAGCTGGCGGTTGATGTCGATCTCGGCCGCGCACATGGCGGCGCGCCGGCCCGAGGTCGAGAAATCCATGTAGGGGAACTTCACCGCGCGCTTCAGCTTGTAGGCGCGCTCGCCCGAAAGGAACACGATGGCGCCGTGGGTGTCGATGCGTCGAGCCGGCGCCAGCCGGGCACCGAGAAAGCCGATGACCTCCGACTGATCTTCTACGACGAAGGATGGACGGGCGGTCACGGTTTCAAGCGAACCCGACCCGCCGCTCCTCGACGCCGAAGGGATCGACGTGAAGGATGATCTCGGCGTCCGGGAATGCCGCCTGGATATCGGCCTCGACCTGGTCGCCGATCCCGTGTGCCCGCGTGAGGGTAAGCATGGGATCGAGTTCGATGTGGAGCTGGATGAATTTGGTGAGACCCGAGGATCGGGTGCGCAGGTCGTGGATGTCCTGCACCTCGGGATGGCGCTTGGCGATGTCCACGATGCGCAACAGATCCGCGTCCGGAAGCTCCCGATCCATCAACACGTCGAGCGAACCGCGCCCGACGCCCCAGGCGCCGTGCAGCAGGTATAGCGCCACAAGCGCCGCCATGCCGGCATCGATCAGCGGCTGGTTGAAGCGGCCAGCCAGGAACAGCGCGATACCGACCGCGACGTTGCTCACGAGATCGGTCCTGTAGTGTGCCTTGTCGGCGCCGATGGCGATCGAGCCGGTCCGCTTCACGACATAGCTCTGGAAGGCCACCAGAGCGAGGGTGAGCACGATCGCGAGCAGGCTGACGGCCACGCCCACCGCCTCATGCCGAACCTCGTGTGGATGCAAGAAGCGGTCGCCCACCGTCAGCAACAGGCCGCCGCCGGATGCAGCGATGAAGCCGGCCTGGGTCAATCCCGCCAAAGCCTCGGCTTTCCCATGACCGAAGCGGTGGTCGGCGTCGGCCGGGGTCAGCGCCTGGCGGACGGCGAGGAAGGTGACCAGGGAAGCGAGGAAGTCGAGCGACGAGTCGACCAGCGACGACAGCATACTGACCGACTCGGTGATCAGCCAGGCCGCCGTCTTGGCGCCGATCAGAACCACCGCCACCGACATCGAGGCGACGGTTGCTGCCCGCATCAGGCGCTGTGCGTCCATCGCCATCGCCGCCTCAGGGAAAGAGGGTGCGTGTGGTCCAGGGCTCGACGGGCGAGCCGCGCCGATACTCGAGCCGGTCGTGCAGGCGAAATGCCCCATCTTGCCAGAACTCGATCAGCACGGGCTGGAGCCGGAACCCCGACCAGTGAGCCGGCCGCGGCACCGTGCCGACCAGGTGCCGGGCGGTGTATTCGGCCACGCGCTTTTCCAGCGCAAAGCGGCTGTCGAGAGGACGGGACTGTTCGGAGGCCCAGGCGCCGATCTGGCTGCCGCGGGCCCGGCTCGCGAAATAGGCGTCGGCCTCCTCTGGCGTGGTCTGCGTTACCGGCCCCTCCAGGCGGACCTGGCGGCGGAGCGACTTCCAGTGGAACAGCAGCGCCGCCTTGGCGTGGCCCAGCAAATGCTGGCCCTTGCGGCTTTCGTAGTTGGTGTAGAACACGAAACCGGCCGGATCGTAGCCCTTGAGGAGCACCATGCGGGCCGAAGGCGTGCCGTCGGGCCCGACGGTGGCCAGCGCCACGGCATCGGGGTCGTTGGGCTCGCTCTTGGCAGCCTCGGCGTACCAGTCCCTGAAGAGCGCCAGGGGGTCGGAATTCTCTCGGATCATGACAGCCACAATATAGGGGGCTGCCGAAGCCTTCCACCACCGGCATCTTGTCCCAATGGCCATCCCCCGCTAAGAACAAGGGATGACCGTTGCTGCACAATTAATGGCCGGAAAAAAAGGCCTGATCATGGGCGTCGCCAACGAGCGCTCGATCGCCTGGGGTATCGCCAAGGCC
>CAMARK010000116.1 GCA_945860205.1 Reyranella massiliensis 521
TGGCGTAGGCGTAGCGGCCCTGGGTGTCGATCGAGCTGTAGACGGTGGCCGGATCGTAGGCGTTCATGAAGGCGCAGGGACCGTAGTCGATGGTTTCGCCCGCGATCGAAGTGTTGTCGGTGTTCATGACGCCATGGATGAAGCCGACCAGAAGCCATTGCGCGATGAGCCTGGCCTGGCGGTCGATCACCTGCTCGTAGAGTGCGCGATAGGGCTGGGCCTGGGCGCGGGCCTCGGGGTAGTGGCGGTCGATCACATGGTCGGCCAGAAGCCGCAGCGCCTCGACGTCGTCGCGGGCGGCGAAGAACTGGAAGGTGCCGACACGGATATGGCTCGACGCCACGCGCGTGAGCACCGCGCCCGGCAGCTCGGCCTCGCGCCACACCGGCTCGCCGGTGCTGACGGCGGCCAGCGACCGCGTGGTGGGAATGCCGAGCACGAACATCGCCTCGCTGACGAGGTATTCGCGCAGCACCGGACCAAGTGCTGCCCGGCCATCTCCACGGCGCGAGAACGGAGTCGGACCGGAACCCTTCAGCTGGATGTCGCGGCGCACGCCGTCGCGATCGACCACCTCGCCCAGCAAGATGGCGCGGCCGTCGCCCAGTTGCGGCGAGAAGCCGCCGAACTGGTGGCCGGCGTAGGCGAGCGCGATCGGCGTCGAGCCGGACGCCACGCGGTTGCCGGCCAGGATCTCGACGCCCTCGGGCGAGGCCAGCACGTCGGGATCGAGCCCGAGCTGGTGGGCCAGCGCATGGTTGAGTTTGAGCAGCCGCGGCGCCGCGACAGGCGTTGGCGCGAGGCGGGCGTAGAAGCGTTCGGGCAGGCGGGCGTAGCTGTTGTCGAACGGAAGGGAAAGACCGGAGTCGGTTGCCATGATGTCCCGTAAATGGTGTCGGCGACTATCCCATGCAACGGGTCGAGGGACCAGCCAGGGGGCCAGATGTGTGGCATACTCGAAGCGGAGGAGTTGCGGCGATGCGTGCCCTGATCGGACTTTGTTTGTTGCTGGCGATCGCCATCGCCTCGCCCGCCATCGCGGCGCCGATCGACGATGCCAATGCCGCCTACCAGCGCGGCAACTATGCCGCCGCCGAAAAGCTCCTGCTGCCGCTCGCCGAGGGCGGCAATGCCTACGCCCAGTACCGGCTCGGGCAGGTCTACGCCGAAGCGACCGGCGAACTCCGGAGCGTCGAGGAAGCCGCGAAGTGGTTCGAATCGGCGGCACTGCAGGGCCAGCCGCATGCCCAGTACAAGCTTGGCATCCTCTATGTGAACGGCAACGGCGTCTCGAAGGACTTCGTGCAGGCTTATATGTGGCTGAGCCTTAGCGCGCGCAGCATCGCCGGCAGCGGTTCCGAAGCCGTGCGGCAACGCGACCTGGTCGCGGCGCGAATGAGTTCCTCGCAGCTCGCCGATGCCAAGAAGCTGGTGCAGAGCTGGCGGCCGATGAAGTTCGAGACGGAAACACCTCCCCCGCGACGCTAGAAGGCAGCCTGGCTAGAAAGCATCGGGCCAGCGTTCAGTCAGCGCCGCCACCATGTCGTCCACTCTTGCAGCCACAAGACGCTCGCCCTTGAAGGCCGAGGCGCGCGTGGCGTCGCCGGTGGCGGCGGTCGTCTCGAAATCGCCCTCGGGTGCGAGGCGGTCCATCCGCACGCTGCGCGGGTCGAGCGCCAGCATCACCGAGGTCTCGCGCTCGTCGGCGTGGCCGCCGTCGCGATTGTCGAACAGCGGCTCGGCCTTCGCGCCGAGGAGCCGCATGTGCAGCACCGCGACCTCGCCCAGCTCGCCCGCCACCTCATCGAGCGGCCTCTCGGTCGAGACGCCGGTGTTGAGGATCGCGATCCGCCGCACGCCGTGGCCCAGAAGATTACCTAAAAGCTCACGCATCAGCGCCTTGAAGGTATCGGCGCCGAGATGCTGGCTGCCGGCAAAGGCGGTGAAGGCAGGATAGAAGCCGAAGCCCACGACCGGCGCCGCCATCACCGGCAACCGCTCGATCAGCCGCTGTGCCAGCGCCCGGGCCGTCAGCGCATCGGTCTTGAGCGGCAGGTGCGGACCATGCGCCTTGGATGCAGCCCCCACCGGCACCACGACGACGGCACCACCGTCGAAGCGCGCCTTGGCTTCCTGCCAGGTCAGATCTTCAAGCCACGCGCCGTGCCAATTCGTCATGATCGATGATTAGCACAGCTCAGGGACCCCACGGCAACGGCACGCGCTTCGGCGGCCGGCCGGGAGGGCCCGTGACGATCATCTTGCGCCAGCGCGCGTCGGGCGCCGAGTCATCGAGCACGACACGGCCACCCACCATCGCGACGCCGAGGTCGCGCCAGATCACGGCGAGGTCGACGGGCCGGGCGCTCACGACATAGCGGTCGATCAGGCGGCGCAAGGCCGGCGTTCCGATGGCGCGGTCGCAGATCGCCGCAAAGGCGTCGAGCGTCGCGCGTTGCGAGCCGTCGAGGCCGCTCCACAGCACACCGCCGAGACAATCCTCCAGCCCCTTGGCGCCGTCGGTGGCGCGCCGGATGTCGACGTCGGCCAGCAGCATGAAGATCGCGCCGCCCCAGTAGTTCTCGCGGCCCGACGCCTCGCCCAGCCCGCGGGCGAAGGCCGACGCGCCCTGCGGCATGTTCGTCACCCATTCGCGCCACACTTCTTCTTCGGTCTTCCAGCCGGCGCGGGCGCGGATGATCGGCTCGACGTAGGTGGCGGCGCCCTCCATGAACCAGGTGCTGCGACCGCGAATGAAGGCCATGCCGGTGTGGATCAGCTCATGCACCAGCACCCAGTCGTCGAACAGCCGGCGCTGGTCCATGTCGGCACCGACCTCGATCATCACCGTCGGGCCGCCACCGGGCACGGTGCGGCCATAGCCGATGCCGCGCCGCTTCGGCACCGGCACGAGGACCAGCAGCATCTGCCTGGCCGTAAAGCCTTGCCAGTAATTGGCCTCGGCCTCGGCCGTACGCCGCACCCAGTCCACAAGCTCGCTGCGCTGCCCCGCGCTAAAACCGTCGAGCAGGGCCAGCCGCAACACGCCCTGTCCCTTGATTGCTCCAGGGATTTCTCCAGGCCGCAAGGAGCCCGGCAGCGGCACGGCGAGGTCCTGAAGATCGAGACGACCCAGCACGGTGTAGCCCGCGAAGCGCGTGGTCGTGCCGGCCAGGCGCCAGGCGTCGCCGACCCGGGGCAGGCCTGATGCAAACACCAGACCCGGCGCGGCGGCCATGCGGATGTCGATGGTCGGCAGATGAGTGTAGCCGAAGGGTTCCAGCAGCCAGCCCGACAACAAGGAGATCACACCCTCGCCGCGCTGCTGCGCCTTGGGTGGCGAGTCGACGGCGCGGGCATAGCCGGTGAGATCGTAGCGATAGCGCGCCTCGACGAGACCATTCACCGGCTCGACCCGCCAGCCGCCCGGCGCAATCGGCTGCGAGGCGCCCGATCCGTCGCGGAACGACAGGACCTTGGAGACCATGAGATCGCCTTCGGCCTGGAAGGTGAGCGCACCCACTGAGCGGCAACGATAGACGATGTCGAGTTTCAGCCCGTCGCTTAGCGTGAGGTTGCCGTCGACGGTGCAGTCCTGTGCCCACGCAGGAGTGCAAAGCAGCATCGCGACAAGCAGCATCGTGCGGAACATGGCCGACGCTACCATGTGCTAGGGTCGCCACGATGAACACGGTCGTTCACGTTTTACGGCGCATGGGCGGCCGCGCCACGACGCTGCTGCCCTTCTCGCTGTTGCTCGGCCTGCTTTTCCAGGACTTCGCCGCCACGATGCGGCCGCTGCTGATGCCGCTCGCGGTGATCCTGCTGATGCTGGCGCTGGCCCGCACCGACTGGTACCGGCTGCGCGAGCTCGTCAGGCGGCCAGGCCTCGCCGTCACCCTCTCGCTCCTGAACCTGATTGCCGTGCCGCTGGTCGTCTGGCCGATCTGGCAATCGCTCGGCCTGTGGCCGGGCCTGATCGCGGCCCTCTGCCTCAGCGCCATGGCGCCCGGCATCATCTCGGCGGCCACGACGGCTACTTTCCTCAGGCTGGATTCGTCATTGGCGCTCCTGATCTCGCTGCTCACCAACTTCCTCGTGCCCTTCACCCTGCCGCCGCTGGCGCTGTGGCTGCTGGACCTCGACCTCAAGATCGGCCTGCTCGATCTCAGCCTGAGGCTCGCGGTGATCGTGGTGCTGGCGCTGGCCGGTGCGATCGCGATCCGCCGATGGCGGGGGCCGCGCATCGCGCAGGAGGGCGCGGCGCTCGATGGGCTGTCGGTCGTGGTCCTCATGATCTTCGCCATCCCCCTGATGGACGGTGTGGTGGCCCGCGCGATCGCCGAGCCGATCAAACTCGCGGGCTTCATCGCCGGCGCCTTCGGCGGCATGCTCCTCTGCAACCTTGTGATGGCCTTGGGCACGCTACCGTTCCTCGACCGCCGCACTGCGCTCACGGCGGGCTATTGCTCGGGCGGCCGGCACAATGCGCTCTTGATGGCGGTGCTGCCGGTCACGGCCGATCCCGACATCTTTCTGTTCATCGCCGCCGTGCAGTTCCCGATCTACCTGATGCCGACGTTGCTGCAGCCGCTTTATCGACGCTTGCTCAGGTCGGCATAGAAGGCGCTCAGCAGGTCGAGCACGTCGTAGACGGGCAAACCCAGCGCCGCTTCCAATGCCTTCTTGTAGGGTGGCAGGTTGGTGCACTCGAGCACGACGGTATCGACCTCGGGATGCTGCACGATGAGATCCCGCCCCGCCGCGATCACTTCACGCTCCACCACGTCGCGATCGAGCGTGAGACCGTTGCGCAGGAATGTGCCTGCGAACGAACTATCCTCGGGCAATCCCACGAACGGCGTGTCGCCTGAGGCACCGACCGCCTCGAAATGCGCCGGCGTCAGGTTCCTCGCCGAGGCGGTGATGACGCCGACTTTCTTTCCTTTCATCTGCTTGATATGCAGCAGCGCCGAGGTCGCGACCGGCACCGGCGACACGGCCGACAAGTCATCCTGGTAGAGCGCCAGGAAGCCGCAGCTCGTCGAGAGACCGACTGCGCCTTCGGCCGCCAGCGCTTCGGCGCTGGCCTTGAGCGCCGCCAGCACGCGCGGCCGGTCGGGATGCGTCGTCACCGCGTCCGCCGAGCCGATGCCCGCCATCCTGCGGAAGATCACCGGATAGTCGAACGAGGCCGCATTGCCGATGTCGCCCTCGATGCGCGGAAAGCGCGTGTCGAGCATCAGGATGCCGAGAGGGGAACGCTCAGACATTGCGCCGCGCGATCGCCTTGCCGGCCACGTAACCGAAGGTGAGGAAGGGACCGATGGTGGTGCCGGCGCCGACCGCCTTGGTGCCGATCGGGCTCGCCGCGGCGAGGCCGGCGCAGTAGAGCCCGCCGATCACGCTACGGTCGGGACGCAGCACCTGGCCGTGCCGGTTGGTGCGCGGGCCGCCCTTGGTGCCGAGGCTGACATAAAGGAAGGGCGCGGCATAAAACGGCCCGACCTCGATCATGCCCAGCGCCCGGTCCTTGGTATAGAAGCGCTCCCACAACGTCTCGCCGCGATGGAAGTCGCGGTCCACGCCCTCTGTCGACCAGCCGTTGAAGCGGTCGACCGTGGCGCGGAGTGCCGAAGGATCGAGATCGATCTCCCCGGCCAGCGCCTCGATCGTGTCGGCCTTGCGGATAAAACCCTTCTCCTTCGAACCGAAATGCATGGAGAGGGTCATCGCCTTGGCGTAGCGCGCGTCGAAGATGCGCCAGGCCGGCAGATGCAAATGCTTGCCGTCGGGCCCGCGTTCGTCGATCGCGACGCCGAGCGCCGGACTGCCCTCGCTCACGAACCGTTGGGCGTGCCTGTTCACCAGGATGACGTGCGGCGCATAGGTCTCGAGCAGCGGCTGGGCGTGGCGGCGACCTTCGTAGGTCGTGAAGGTGGCGGGCGAGATCAGCGCCTGGTCCATGTGCGCGAGCTCCGCCCCCGCTTCCGCCGCCATCACCTGACCGTCGCCGGTGTTGGTGTCCGGCGCGCCGGTGAGGTCGAGGCCCGGGAAATACTTCGTCATCAACTCAGCGTTCCAGTCGAAGCCGCCGGTCGCCAGAACGACTCCCCGCGCCGCCAGCATGGGGCGCTTCTGGCCGTCGATCATCACCTCGACACCCACCACCCCGTCGTTCTCCATCAGCAACCGCGTGACCGGCGCCTCGAGCCGGATCACGCAGCCCTTGTCGAGGCAACCGCGCGCCAGGCCCACGATCAGCGCATTACCGGCGCCGACGCGCGCCATCAGCAGCCGCCACACCAACGTCGGCGCCATGCCTAAGGCACCACGCACCGGATTCTTCAGCACGCCATCGACCAGCTCCTTGTAGGTGAAGAGCTGCGTCTTCACCGAGGGCCGCACGCGGTTCCACAGGCGGCCGAGCAGAAAGCGGCTGATCGGCCGGGTCGAGACCATGCGGCCGAACTTCTTGCCGCCCAGCGCCTCTGCATAGAGGTCGGGATGATTGACCAGTTCGAAGCGCAGCGGCGTCTCGTCCTCGAGGAACTTCAGCATCGGCGCCGACTGCTCGGCCAGCACCTGCCACAACTCCTCCTCGTCCTCCTGCCAGCCGGGCGGCGCGGCGCCTCTTATGTAGTCGAGAGTCTCCTCGGGCGAGTCCTCGATGCCGGCCGCCTTCATGTGATGATTGCCCGGCACCCAGGTGCCGGCGCCCGACATCGCCGTGGTGCCGCCCAGCCAACGCGACTTCTCCAGCACGACCACACGCGCGCCGTCATGCGCGGCGGCCAGCGCCGCCGACAGGCCGGCCGCGCCAGAGCCGACGACGATGACGTCGTAGTCCATTATTTCGGCGGCTCCGGCCACTTCTTCTGGGCGCCGCGTGCGTTCTCGAACCACCTGGAGAGTCGCATGACGCCGAGGTCGTCGAAGCGGTGGCCGGCGATCTGCAGGCCGATCGGCTTGCCCTCCTTCGTATAACCGCAGTTGATCGACGACGCCGGCTGTTCGCTCATGTTGTAGGGCATGGTGAAGGAGATGTGTTCCAGCGGACGGTTCACGTCGTTGGTCGGCGTCTCCCATTCCGCGTTGTAGGTCGGCACCGGCGAAACCGGCGAGAGCACGAAGTCGAAGGGCTGCGTCGCGCGAGTCGCGGCGGCGCGGATCGCCATGTAGTTGTTAACGCCCTTGATCACGGTGGCGCCCGAGACGTCGGCACCGCCGCGGCACCAGTCGGCAATGAACGGCAGCACCTTGGCTTGTCTCTCATGCGAGAGCGCGGAGAAATCGACCCAGCTCCGGACCCGCCAGAAGAGATCTTGCAGGTGCAGCATGTCCGGCGACAGAAAAGCCGGGACGGCCTCGATCTTTGCCCCGGCGTCGGCGAACAGCCTGGCCGCCGCCTCGATGGCCGCCTTGACCTCGGCATCGACCGGCAGGCCCGAGCCCGCGTCGAGATGCAGGCCGATTTTTAGGCCCTTGGGTTCGAGCGGACCGGCGCTCCAATCGATCGAGGCGGGCGGCAGGCTCATGTGATCGCGCGCGTCGGGCTTATAGAGCTCGGCCATCAGCAGCGCGGAGTCCGCGACCGTGCGCGTTATCGGGCCGACGGCGCGGCCGAAGAACGGCGGATCGACCGGCACGCGGCCGAGGCTGGGTTTCAGCGTGAAGATTCCGTTCCAGCAGGCCGGCAGCCGCACCGAGCCACCGATGTCGGTGCCGAGATGCAGCGGGCCATAGCCCGCGGCGGCCGCCGCACCGGCGCCGGCGCTGGAGCCGCCGGGATTCCAGGCGAGGTTCCACGGATTGCGCGTCAGCGGATGGAAGGAGCTGCGGCCCGAGGAGAGCATGCCGTAGTCGGGCATGGTGGTCTTGGCCAGGATCACCGCGCCCGCTTCGCGCACGCGGGCGGAGGCCGGCGCGTCGGCCGCGGCCGGGACCAGTTCCGTGGCGGCGGTGCCCAGCGGCACGGGCACGCCCTTGGTGGCGATGTTCTCCTTGATGGTGATCGGCACGCCGTCGAGCGCGCCCTGCGGCGCACCCTTCTGCCAGCGCTTCGCCGATTCGACGGCCGCCTTGCGCGCGCTGCCGAAGTCCGGCGCATAGAGCGCCTTCAGTTTCGGCTCCCACGCCTCGATACGGGCGATGACGGCATCGACGGCCTCGACCGGCGACAGCTTCCTGGATTTGTAGGCGGCGAGCAGCTCGCCGGCGCTCATGTCATGGATCTTGGTGGGGATTTGGGTCATGGGAGGAGCCTACACGGTTTTCCGCAGGAGATTCTCCTCGCTCGTCGTCATCGGGGGAGGAGTCTGATACCTCCACGACCCGTGGAGGTTCGATGTCCGCCGGAACGGCCGGCAAGTCGTTGATCGGAGCCGGCGATTCGGCTTCGGCGGGGGACGCCGGATGCGCGGCAGAAGCGTGCATTTTCGAAATCTCCAGTTCCTTCATCCGAAGCTCGTGCGCCCGCTGCTCGCGGCGCTCCTCGCGCGCCTCGGCGCGGGCGCGCTGGCCGTCCTCCAGCTTCATCAGGAACATCAGCGCGCGGTCGTCGTGCACGACATGCTCGCCGATCTGCTTGCCGCGGAAGAAGACCGGCCGCGAGCGGGTCTCGCCGGCGCGGAGCCTAAGGTCGTGGCTGTTCTCCCGGTAGCGCTCCTCGACGATTTCGTCGCAGCGCCGGGCGAAGGCCGGGAACTTCTTGCGCCAACGCCGCACCGTGCTCTCATCGACGCCGATGCGGGCGGCGGCCTCGCGATAGGTGCGGCAGCGGCGGAACTGGTTGAGGAAGCGGACCCGCTGCCGCCAGCCGCGCTGCGCCGTCACGGGCCGCTTGGGCGACGGCGGGTCGAGCAGCGCCCGCTCGATCGACTTCGGCGCGTTCTCGATGCGCGCCGCGCTCGCCTTCGCCTCCTGGGCCTCGTGCACCTCGCGGTTCTCCTCGCGGGCCTTCGCCTCGAGCTGCGCCAGGCTCATGCCGATCATGTGCGGCGGCGGCCGAAAGCTGCGGCCGTGAATCCGCATGAAATGGGCCGCGTCGGTAAAGCTCATGCCCCCAATCGGACGGCTTTGATCGTAAAAAGACATCGAATTTCCTCCTATCCATCTGCCTTTTCAGGCCGGAATTCCTCTTCGAGAGGACATATAGGCGAGGATAGGATAGGAGTCAAGAGGCGAGCAAGCGACGCGACTTCACAACGGGTCGCCCGGCGGTTCGATTCCGTCTCGGGGCACCACTACTCTTCTAGATCGTTGCTGATCAAGCACTCAGCTCTCGTTTCTGTCGCACCCTTGGCAGCCAGGGATAAAGTGCGACAATCGACGCCTGTTTTGTTCACGGTGCAATGCACGAGGAGCGGCATTGCTTCCCGCGCCAACCGCGCTTGGTTGGGGCATCGCGTGTAGCCTACAAGCTGTCCGACTTCGACGGTCTGCACCTGCTCGTGAAGCCGACCGGGACGCAGCTCTGACGGTTCCGCTACCCTTGTTAGGTCGGCATTTTTACCGAGAGGTTTTATTGGGTAGAAGGGGCCGAGTATTTGATCCGGCGTCCGCTGCAAGGCCGCTTGCGCAAACGCAAACTGGGTTGAGACCACGCTCGCGACGCCGATCATCGCAGACATTTTCAAGATTTCCCGGCGGCTGAGATCATCTATCGAGTAAGTCGCCACCACCATTTTGGTCTCCGTGGGTTTTGGGTGAGGTGCCCCGTAGCACCGACATGGAGCATCGCGGTTTCGCGTTCCTCTCGGCCATGCAAAGTTGTGTAAAGATGACGACGCTTCAGACCGCGTGCTTGAACACGTGGAGATTGAGAAGGGCGATCAGCGGCCGCTGCCGAAAAGTGCAGCAGATCAGGGCTGCAAGACCCAACAAATGGGTGCGACGGTTGTCTGTCGCACCTATCTGTAAGTGGTTGATACGGCTTACTTGCGACAGCCCGTCTCGGGGCAACAACCACTTCTTTTTCCAGTCAACATAACAAGCACTTATGCCATTACCGGACATGGCCAGTTACTCGATGATCTCGTCGGCGCGCGCGAGCAGGGTCGCTGGCACGGTGAGGCCGAGCGCCTTCGCGGACTTGAGATTGACGATCAACTCGAACTGCGTCGGCTGCTCGATCGGCAGGTCGGCGGGCTTGGCACCTCTGAGCACCCTGTCGACGTAGGTGGCAGCGCGACGATGCTGCAGGGCCGTGACCGGTTGATAGCTCATCAGGCCACCGGCCTCGGCGATGACTCTCAGATGGTAAACACCCGGCAGTTTGTGGCGCACCGCCAGCTCGGCCAGGCGGGCGCGGTTGACTGCGAAAATGCTCTGACCGGTGTTGATCACGCCTTCGGCGCGTTCCTTCACTCCCGCTTCGAACGCAGCGGGAAGATCGCCGGGCGTTCGAATGTCCTGGATCAGCAGCTTCATGCCGAGCGCGCGAGCCGCCTCTTCAAGGGCTTTCACCGAGGAGGCCGCAACCGGGTCGGACAAGTGCGTCAGCACGAGCAGGCGCGAGATTTGCGGCACAACCTCCCGCAGCAGCTCCAGCCGCTTGACGGCGAGAGCGGGAAACATCAGGGACGGCCCGGTGACGTTGCCGCCGGGACGGGCAAGGCTGTCGACCAGGCCGGTCCCCACGGGATCGCCCAGGCCGACCATGACGATTGGAATGGTCCGCGTCGCACTCTTCGCGACCAGTATGGCGGGAGTCGTCGATGTAACGATGACGTCCGCGCCAAGGCGCAGGCATTCGGCGGCAAGGGCCGAATAGCGTTCGGCCTGACCATCGGCGGTCAGATAGTCGATGAGGATCGATTGCCCCTGGACATATCCCAGATCGCGCAATCCCTCGAAGAACGCGGCAAATCTCGTCGATTGCAACGACCCCGGATCGAACGTCAGGAAACAGAGCCTCGGAATTTTTCTTGGCTGCTGCGCACCCGCAGCGATCGGCCACGCCACAGCGGCGCCGCCGAGGGTAGTGACAAAATCGCGCCGTCTCATATGCCCTCTCACCAGCTGCCGTAGTGTTCGACGATGCTCCGCCACAGCGCATTGCGCTCCGCACCAAAACCGTCGCCGGTGCTGATCGCGTCGCGCTGCGCTGCCGTGATGACCAGCGCGAGGCGACGCTGCGGGTCGACGAAGATCGATTGGCCGTAGACGCCCAGCAGGGCGAAGCGTCTGACGGCTCCCGGATAGGTCCAGAACTGGTAGCCATAGCCATAGTAAGGCGTGGCCGCGCCCGGCGCGAAGGCGGCCGGCTGGCGGCGGAAGTCCGTCGCCTCGATCAGGTAGTCGCGCGGGACGATCTGTTTTCCGTCGCGTGCGCCATCGTCGGCCAGCAGCACCGCCAGCCGGCCCCAGTCGCGGAGCGTGGCGTTGAAATTTCCCCAGGCATATTCGAAGCCACCCGGATCGACGGTCCAGGTGGCGTCGGCCTCGGCACCCATGGGCTGCCATAGCCGCTCGGCGACATAGGCCGACAGTCCCTGCCCCGTCGCTCCCTTGACCACGAGGCCCAGCACGATGGTCTCGACGGAGGCGTACTGGAAGCGTTGG
The DNA here is from genome assembly GCA_945860205.1 of Reyranella massiliensis 521. GTDB lineage: Bacteria > Pseudomonadota > Alphaproteobacteria > Reyranellales > Reyranellaceae > Reyranella > Reyranella massiliensis_B. The sequence goes on from CAMARK010000116.1 coordinate 11,566, forward strand.
CCCGCCGGCGTATCGCGGGCCTCGAAGGAACGCAGCGCCGCGATGGTGCCGTCGCTGAACTGCCGCCTCACGTACTTCGACAGATCGTCGCGGCCGTCGTACTTCTCGCTGAACTGGACGCCGGAACCCATGCGCAGCAGCGCCCGGATCGGCGTCTCGCCGTAGGCCGAGCCGGCAAGCTCCGGCGCATAGACCGCGGCAGTGTCGTCGAGCGAGCGGATGCGGCCCTCCTGCAGCGCGATGCCGACGGCGATGGAGGTGATCGACTTGGCCATCGAGTTCGACAACAGTCGCTGCGCCGGCGTGCGGTCGTACTGATAGCGTTCGACCTGCACGACGCCGTCCTTGATCACCATCAATCCGGTGATGCGCCGGCGCGCGAGGAAGTCGTCGATCGTGCGGCCCTGGTAGATATAGGCGGGCGGGGTGGCGGCGGCGGGCAGTTCGCGCGGCCTGTCGGCGCGCGGCAACCGCCGATGCGGCAGGATGCTGTCGAGATGGCTGAAGGAGCCGACGCGCACCCGCTCGTCGTAGAACCAGGTCGTGCGTGTGCCCACAGGATAGCCGAGGGACTTGCCGAGAAGCTCCTCGTCCGGCGCCGCGCGGACGGATGCCCCGCTGCAACAGACCAGGAGTGCGGCGATCAGGGTCCGCCTGAGACTTGCGTTGGGCATCCGGAGACTCCCCCTCACTCGCCGGGAAACCTATCCGTGAAGCCCCGACTCTTCTAGGGCCGGCCGATCTCGATGAGCGCGCGGCGCAGGGGCTCGCTCGAGACGTGAAGCAGGCCGTGGTGCATGGGGTCCCCCAGCTCGAGGAGCATGAGAACGGCGCCCGTCACCGCGAACGCGGAGATGAAGAAACTCGTGATCACCGTGGCGTTGACCGGGGCGAACAGCCCGAAGCTGACGAAGATGAGGGCGAGCCAGACGATCAGCACGAAGAGGAATTCCACGGGAACCGTGGTGCCGGGATTTTCCCATAACAGCCATCGTTCAGCGTAGATGTTGGCCGTGATGGCCAGAGCCTGCGACTGGAGCGCAGGATGCCGCCGGTCGGCGGATTGCAACGCCAAGTTGGCCTCGAGAAGCACGTCCAGCAGATCGGCGGTCTCCCGATTGGCGGTCGATGGCACCGAAGCAGGGAACAATTCCTCATGCTTCTTGGCCGCGTAAGCACGCAGGGCCCCGCGTGCCCCGTTCGCTTCCGGCCCATAGATCCTCAGCAGGTGGTCGAGATTGATGAGGTCGGAACTGAGTTTCTTCACGATCCCTGTGTTGGCCGAGAAGGAACTGTTCGCCGACGACAGCATCAGGGCAAGGACCAGGGGGATGTCCCGGCCTCTGTTGAAATTGTGAAGTAGGCGTTGCTCACCTTGAGCCTGTTAGGCTCGGGGTGTCGAATCCAACGAAGGAGAGCAACGCCGTGAAGAAGATTAGTAACTACCCAGGTAGCTTGATGCTGAACGTCACTTGACCTGAGAG
>CAMARK010000117.1 GCA_945860205.1 Reyranella massiliensis 521
CTGCTGGCGCAGAGCGCGCTGTGGCGCAATGTCTATGTCGCGGAGACGAATGCGCAGGCCGAGGACGAGCTGGCGGCCCTCCTGGTCGAGACCCGCGCCCACATGATGCATGTCCGCGAGGCTTATAATCCCGCCGACTTCGCACCCGACCCGGCCACGCTCAACGCCTGGACCGACCCCGCCGTGCCCGATTCGGAAGCCATCCCGTTCGTGCTGTCGACCGGCTCTCTTTACGGCACGCCGGCCCGGGTGCGCGAGCAAGTGGCCGAGTTGCGCGATGTCGGTGTCCAGCACCTGCTCTGCCAGACCGGCTTCGGCGCCATGAGCCACGAGCAGAACGTGGCCTCCATGCGCCGCTTCGGTGAGCAGGTGATGCCGGCGTTCGGTTAGGCCGGACAGTCTCCGACGCGCTTGCCGCTCAGCGTGCTGGTGCCCTTGAGCGTCGTGCCCGACTTGTCCTTGACCAGGAGCTGGCCCAGGCCTTCGTAGCTGGTCTGCGTGAAAGTGATCTCGGACTTGGCGTCGACGCCCGGCGCGGTGTCGGCGGGCGGGCACGACAGGCTGGACTGCAGGACGCCGGGCTGTTTCAGCGCGCCGTCGTACTTGCAGCCGTGCTTGGCGATCTCCTCGGGCGACGGAAACAGCAGGCGCTCGAGCTCTGCCTCGCTGGCCTTCAGGCACTGCTGGCGCGACGTCGCAGGCATCGGCTGCACCCCTTCCAGCGCGGTTTTGTCGTTGGTCTCCCAAAGGCCGGCCTGAATCGCCGTCTGTGCCCCGACCGGTCCTGCGATCAGGATGCCAACGGCCACCGTCGAGATTGCGAACAATTTCATCACTCACTTACTCCTCGCTCTGCAGCTCCGAGCATAGCGTGGCGCGCACCTTCGTTTCGCTAGAAAGATCGGCCATCCCGCGACATCTTGCCAAAGCGCTTCACCCGTTGGAGGCTTGGCCACCCATACAGGATTGACCGCCATGCCCGACGCCTCCCACGCTTCTTCTCCGTCCACCGGCCCGCAGCTCGATGTCGCCATCGTCGGTGGGGGCCTGGGCGGGCTCTACGCCATCCACCGCCTGCGCGGCATGGGCTTGAAGGTCCGCGCCTATGAGGCCGGCTCCGGCGTCGGCGGCACCTGGTTCTGGAACCGCTATCCCGGCGCGCGCTGCGACGTCGAGAGCCTCGAATATTCCTACAGCTTCTCCGACGATCTGCAGCAGGAATGGAAGTGGCCGGAGCGCTACGGCAACCAGCCCGAGATCCTGCAGTACATCAACCATGTCGCCGACCGCTTCGACCTGCGCCGCGACGTGCAGCTCAACACGCGCATCGTCTCGGCGCTGTTCGACCAGAAGACCGGCCTGTGGACGTTGCGCACCGATAAGGGTGAAGAAGTCCGCGCGCGCTACTGCGTCATGGCGGCGGGCAATCTTTCGACGCCGCGCGTGCCCGCCTTCAAGGGCATCGGCGACTTCAGGGGCAAGTGGTACCACTCCGGCCTGTGGCCGCACGAAGGTGTCGACTTCACCGGGCTGCGGGTCGGCGTGGTCGGCACCGGCTCCTCGGGCGTGCAGATGATCCCGCTGATCGCACGGCAGGCCAAGCAGCTGCATGTCTTCCAGCGCACCGCCAACTTCAGCCTGCCGGCACGCAACGGGCCGATGGACCTGGAGCGCGAGCGCAGCCACAAGGCCGACTATCCCGCCCGCCGCCGCGCCGCCTACGACACGCCCTTCGCGATCGGCGGTTACCCACGGCCGACCAAGTCGGCACTGGAAGTCCCTGAAGAGGAGCGCAACGCCGCCTACGAGGCCAAGTGGCAGGAAGGCGGCAGCATCAGCTACCTCTACACCTACAACGACCTGCTGGTGAACAAGGAGGCCAACGACACCGCCTCGGAGTTCGCGCGCAACAAGATCCGCGGCATGGTGAAGGATCAGGTGACGGCCGAGCTGCTGGCGCCCAAGGACCATCCGATCGGCACCAAGCGCCTGTGCCTCGATACCGGCTACTACGAAACCTACAACAGGCCGAACGTCACCCTGGTCGATGTGCGCAGCGATCCCATTGCCGAGATCACACCCACGGGAATCAAGACCGGCAAGCAGGATTTCGAGCTCGACGCCCTCGTCTTCGCCACCGGCTTTGACGCCATGACCGGCGCGCTGCGCGAGATCGACATCCGGACGTCGGACGGCGCCGTGCTGGCCGACAAATGGGCGGGCGGCCCCCTCACCTATCTCGGCCTGATGGTCGCGGGCTTCCCCAACATGTTCGTGGTCACCGGCCCGGGCAGTCCCGGGGTGAAGACGCAGATGATCGCCTCGATCGAGCAGCACGTCGACTGGATCGCCGGCTGCCTCGATCATCTCCGGGCGCAGAAGCTCGACCGCATCGAGCCCGCGGAGCAGGCCGAGAGCGACTGGGTCGGCCACGTCAACGCCGTGGCCGACAGCACGCTCTATCCGCTCGCCAACTCCTGGTATGTCGGCGCCAACATTCCGGGCAAGCCGCGCGTGTTCATGCCCTATGTCGGCGGCTTCGACCGTTATAAGCGGCGCTGCGACGAGGTTGCCTCGAGCGGCTACGAGGGCTTCACCCTCTCCCGCCGCGGCGTCGCCGTCGCTTGACCCGGGTCGGACGCGGCTTGTCGTCGATCCCGACCGGCGAGGATGGATCCGAACCGCCCTCGCTGATCGCCGGAATCGCCTGACCCGACAGGCGCAGCGTGCGCTCGAGCAGCAGTTCGTAGATCGGCCGGCCTTTTAGCCAGTCGGAAATGACGTGCGCGGTGACACAGGTCACCAGCAGCGGCAGGATCAGCGCGTAGGCACCGGTCAGTTCGACGGCCAGCACGACGCCCACCAGCGGTGCGCGGATTGTGGCCGCGAACAGCCCGCCCATGGCGGCGATGGCGAAGGCCGCCCCCATCGACGGCGGCACCGCGACGCCGCCCGCCGCCAGCGCGCCTTCCATCAGCATGGCGATGCCGAGACCGACCGTGGTGGCAAGCGTCAGCATCGGCGAGAAGATGCCGCCCGGCACGCCGACCGGATAGCTCGCCATGGTGCCGGCGAAGCGCAGCACGGCCACCAGCATCAGGGTGGCGAGTGGCAGGTCGCGCGCCACCAGATGCGGGATCAGCAGTTCGCCGCCGCCCACCGCTTCGGGCAGCACGATGGCGAGCGCGCCGACCGCTGCGCCCACCACCAGCGCCGGCACGAACGGCACCCGGCGGAAGGTGGCCGCCGTCCAGTCGAGCGCGCCCAGCAGGCAACGGTTGAAGACGACGCCGAGGCCGCCCAGGAAGACGCCCAACAGCACGAAGGCCGGCAGCAGCCACAGCGGCTGTTCCAGGGCTTCGATGCGGAGCGGCGGCGCGGTGCCGCCGACCAGCCCCATGCCCATGGCGCTCGCGGCCGAGGCGCAGATCACGCCGACATAGGAGCGGAAGGTGTAGCGGAATTGTTTCCGGGTCTCCTCGACGATGAAGAGGATCGCGGCCAGCGGTGCGTTGAAGGCAGCAGCGAGCCCGGCCGCGGCGCCGGCCGCCAGCAAGCCGCGCATGTCGTCGCGGTCGAGCTTCAGCATTTCGGAGATTGCGGCGGCGATCGAGGCGCCCATATGGATCGTCGGGCCCTCGCGGCCCGCCACCAGCCCGGACGAGAGGCCGAGCACGCCGCCCACGAACTTGACCGGCAGGATGCGGCGCCAGCGCACGGTGCGCAGCCCCTCCATCGCGCCCTCGATCTCCTGTACGCCGCTGCCGGCGGCCTCGGGGGCGAAGCGGCGCGTGAGCGCAAAGGCCAGGAGCAGGCCCGTGGCCGCAATCGCGGCGGCCATCAGGATGGTCTCGTAGCCGCTGCCGAAGCGCGCCACCAGCCACGCCGGCCAGCGCAGCAGCGCATCGACGGTGAGGTGGAAGGCCGCGCCCACGACCCCGCCGGCCAGGCCGCAGAGCCCCGCGATGACATAGAAAGCGCCGTCTGAAACGCTACGCGTCGGTCGACCGGAAGACTCCATTCGGCGACAATATCCAAGTCGCCGGGCTGATTACATGCCGGTCTTGTTCGGCCCGCCGCTATCGTCCTTCTTCCTGAGCGTGTCGATGCCGAGCGCCTTCTGGGCCTTCTTCACGTCGCGGAGCTTGTTGGGCTCGTCCGCATCGTTGGGGGCCATGCCCTCCTCGCTCGCAACCTGCATCAGGCGTGCGTCGAGTTCCCATTCCTCGAGAGCGGCTTCCTTCTCCTTGGCCGACAGATCCGGTGTCTTCACGACCTCGGCCGGGCTGGAAAATTCCTTGCTCGGATTGGCGATGATGTCTTTGGTCTTTGCAGTGGTCATGGTTCGATTTCCCCAGAAAATTGCTGAGAAAAAGGAACGCCACTGAAGCCGACAGGTTCCCGCGGCCGGAGTCACCCGGCCGCGGGATATGCCTGACTATTTGTCGAGCCAGCCCTACTTGTCGCCAGCCCCTACTTGTCGAGCCAGAAAGTGTCGAAGCGCACCACGTCGTAGATGCCGAAGTAATCCTTCGGATTATGGCCCTTCACGTAGTTGTACCAGCCGTCGTTGATCTTCTCCCACGACATCGGCAGCAGCGGGGGATCTTCCTCCATGATGGCCTCGGCCTGGCGGATCAGGTCGAGACGCTTCTTGGGGTCGACCTCACGGTCGATCTGCGGCAGCAGTGCCAGGAACTTCGGATTCTCCCAGCCGGAGTAGTTCTGCGGACCGCCCTTGCCGTACCAGGCATTGAAGTAGTCGGACGGGTCGAGCAGGGTCGACACGATGGCGCCGACGGCGAGGTCGAACTTGCCGGTGCGGACGTCGTCGAACCACACCGATTCGACGGCGGTGCGGATGTTGCTCTGGACGTTGAGCGTCTGCTGCAGCATCGCCTGGATGGCCTGCGACCACAGTTTGAAGCTCGCGACCTCGCGCACCAGGTAGTCGAGCCCGGTGATGCCCTTCTCGTAGCCCGCCGCCTTCATCAGCGCCTTGGCCTCCTTGATCGAGGCGTCGGTGTTGGTCTGGTAGCCCAGCCGCTTGCTGAGTTCCGGCGTCGGCGTGGCGAACTCCGAGAACGGGTAGATGAAGCCGCCGACCATCATCGGGGCGATGTCCTTCACAACGTCGACCAGCACTGGCTTGTCGAGCACGAGGTGGAAGGCGCGGCGCACCCGCGGATCGTCCAGCGGCTTCTTCTTGTTGTTCATCCAGGTCGCCTGGATGACGCTCTGGTAGAAGTCGGTGCCGGACATGCCGGGCGTCGCCTTGACCTTGCGCAGCGAGCCCGGATCGAGCAGGCGGGCATAGTCGACGCGGCCCGACAGCAGGGCGGAGCCGAGTTCGGGCGAGAACGGCAGGGCGTGATAGAACTCGATGCCGTCGAGATAGGGCAGGCCCTTGTTCCAGTAGTTCTTCCACTTCTCCATCGCCCAGACTTCGTTCTCGACGCGGCGCAGGCTCTTGAACGGGCCGGTGCCGGGGATGTCGACGACGCGGCGCAGGTTGTAGCCGTTGTCCTCCAGCGTCTTCCTGCGCACGATGCCGTTCCAGCCACTGGCGAGCGCGCCCATGATGAAGGCGGGCGGCCGCGCCTCGGCGAGCTTGAACTGCACCGTGTACTTGTCGGGCGTGGTGATCTCGCTCACCGCCGCAAACAGCGTGCTGCGCGGGATGCTGATGCCCTGCGGCGGCTTGGCGATACGGTCGAAGGTGGCCTTCACGTCGTCCGAGGTCATCTCGGCGCCGTCATGGAACTGCACGTCCTTGCGCAGCATGAAGGTGTAGGTCTTGCCGTCCTTCGCGATCTCCCAGCTATGGGCGAGATCGGGAATGATGGTCGTGCCGCTGTTGCGCGGGTCGCGCCGGATCAGGTTGTCGAACATGCAGCCCTGGCTGCCCAGGCTGTTGATCGTGCCCGACTGGTGGAAGTCGAAATGCGGCGGCCGGCTGGTGATGCCGTACTTCAGCACGCCCCCCGACTTGGCATTGGGCTCCGCGGCCTTGAGCTGGAACTTCGAGCCGTCGTACTCCATGGGCACGCCCTGCGCCCAGGCATGGAACGGCAGACCGAAGGCGCCGGCACCACTCATGGCGCCCACGGCCGCGGCGCCCTTGACGAAGCTTCGACGGTTTACGCCCTTACGCTTGGAATCTTTCTCCTGCATCGCACTTCCTCCCATTTGGTCTTTTGCAGACCGAGCACAGTATGCTCTGATGGCGTGTCCATCTTCTTTGTGGACCAAGGCTAACACGATAAAATCCAGGGAGTCGATGGCGTCGCAGACAATCCTCCAGGTCGATAACCTCCAGACCCATTTCTTCACCGCGGTCGGTACCGTGCGTGCGGTCGACGGCGTTTCCTATGACCTCAAAAGCGGCGAAACCCTCGGAGTCGTGGGCGAGTCCGGCTGCGGCAAGAGCGTGTCGGCGCTGTCGGTTTTGCGCCTGGTGGCAAACCCGCCCGGCCGCATCGTCGGCGGCGCCATCCGCTTCGAGGGCAAGAACCTGCTCGAACTCAGCGAGCCCGAGATGGAGCGCATCCGCGGCAACGAGATCTCGATGATCTTCCAGGAGCCGATGACTTCGCTCAATCCGCTGTTTACCATCGGCCGTCAGGTGAGCGAGGCGATCGCGCTGCACCAGGGCCTGTCGCGCAAGGAGGCGATGGACCGCGCCGTCGAAATGCTGCGCCGCGTCTACATCCCCGAGCCCGAGCGCCGCGTCCATGCCTACCCGCACCAGATGTCGGGCGGCATGCGCCAGCGCGTCATGATCGCCATGGCGCTGTCGTGCAATCCCAAGGTGCTGATCGCCGACGAGCCGACGACGGCGCTCGACGTCACCATCCAGGCCCAGATCCTCGACCTGATGCGCGAGCTGCAGGAGACCTACGGCACCGCCATCGTGCTGATCACCCACGATATGGGCGTGGTGGCCGAAAATGCCGACCGCGTCGTGGTGATGTATGCCGGCCGCAAGGTCGAAGAGGCTGCCGCCGCCGACTTGTTCGACAATCCCGGCCACCCCTACACCAAGGGACTTCTTGGCTCGATTCCGCACCTCGACACGGCAGCGCAGAGCAATGGCGCGCGGGCCAGGCTGAACGAGATCAAGGGCATGGTGCCGTCGCTGTTCGACCTGCCGCCGGGCTGCAGCTTCGCGCCACGCTGCGGCTTCGCCACCGACCGCTGCCGCGGCGAGCAGCCGGTGCTGGAGGAACAGCGGCCCGGCCACTGGGTCGCCTGCTGGCATGCCGACCGCCTGCTGGGAGGCGCGTCATGACCGAGCCCCTGCTCGAAGTCTCCGGCCTAAAAAAACATTTCCCGATCCACAAGGGCGTGTTCAGCCGCGTCTCGGGCCACGTCTATGCCGTCGATGGCGTGTCGTTCAGCCTCCAGCGCGGCGAGACCCTGGGACTGGTCGGCGAAAGCGGCTGCGGCAAGTCGACGGTCGGCCGCACGCTTCTGAAACTGCTGGAGCCGACCGGCGGCACCATCCGCGTTGGCGGCGAGGACATCACCGGCCTCGATGCCCAGGGCATGCTGCCCTACCGACGGCGCATGCAGATGATCTACCAGGATCCCTACGCCTCGCTGAACCCGCGCATGACGGCGGGCGAGATCGTGGGCGAGCCGCTGATCATCCACGATGTCGGCACGCCTGCCGAACGCCGCCAGCGCGTCGCCTATTTGTTCGAGCGCGTGGGCCTCAGGCCCGCCGCCATGCTCTCCTACCCGCACGAATTCTCCGGCGGCCAGCGCCAGCGCATCGGCATCGCCCGTGCGCTCGCCTTGAGCCCCGACCTGATCGTCGGCGACGAGCCGGTGTCGGCCCTCGACGTCTCGATCCAGGCGCAGATCATCAACCTGCTGATCGACCTGCAGGAGGAGTTCAAGCTCTCCTATCTTTTCGTGGCCCACGACCTCGCCGTGGTCGAGCACATCAGCCACCGCGTCGCCGTCATGTACCTCGGCCGCATCGTCGAGATGACCGACAAGAAGAGCCTGTTCGAGATGCCGCTGCATCCCTACTCCGAGGCGCTGCTCTCGGCCGTGCCAATCCCCAAGTCGGGCATGCGCGGCCGCAAGCGCGTGATCCTGACCGGCGACGTGCCGAGCCCGATCAATCCGCCTTCAGGTTGTCACTTCCACACCCGCTGCCCCTACGCCATGGCGCGCTGCAAGGTCGACGTGCCGACGCTGACCGAGGTCAAGCCCGGCCACTGGGCGTCGTGCCACCTGCACGACGGCGGCGTGAAGTTTCCTCTGAACTCATAGGAGCGCGCCACTGATTAAACCGACCCTCTCAGCCGCGGATCGAGCATGTCGCGGATGCCGTCGCCCAGCAGGTTGAAGGCGAGCACGGTGAGCGTGATGGCGGCGCCCGGGAAGAACACCAGCCACCACGGCGGGATCAGGCCGGAGTTGAGCGCATCCGACAGCATGTTGCCCCAGGTCGGGTTGGGTGGCGGGATGCCGACGCCCAGGAACCCCAGCGACGCCTCGATGACGATGGCGACGCCGAGATGGGTGGTGGCGAGGATGAGATAGGGCGCCACGCATTGCGGCAGGATGTGGCGGAACATCAGGCGCTTGTGCGAGGCGCCGAGCCCGCGCGCCGCCTCGACGTACTGCATCTCCTTGAGCGACAGCACGACGGAGCGGATGACGCGGCCGCCGAACGGGATGCGCGTGACGGCAATGGCCACGATCACCGTGCCAAGCCCGCCGCCCAGTGCCATGGCAATCGCCATCGCCAATATCAGGTCGGGGAAGGATTGCAGGAATTCGATCAATCTCTGGCTGATCATGTCGAAGCGGCCGCCGAAATAACCGCAGGCCAGCCCCCACAGCGCGCCCAGGGTGGTGCCGAACAGCACCGCGCCGAAGGCCACGAGGAGCGAGGCCTGGCTGCCGTAGATCACGCGGGAGAGCGTATCGCGGCCGATCTGGTCGGTGCCGAACCAGTGCTTCTCGTCGGGCGGCTTCTGCATGGCGCGGAAGTCGGATTTGAGCGGCGGATAGGGCGCGATGACGGGCGCCGCCACCGACATGATGACGATGGCCGCGGCAATGCAGCCCCAGAAGGCCGAGAGCGGCGCCTTGCGGAAGAACCGCCGCACGGCCGTCATGACGTTCCGCAACCGCGAAGGCGCCACGGGCAAGATCGGATCGGTGGGATGGATGACGGTCATTGGGTGCGGCTCATTGGTAACGGATCCGCGGGTCCAGCAGGGCGATCGCGAGGTCGACCAGGATGTTCAGGCCGACGAACACCACGGCGTAGAGGAACACCAGGTTCTGCATGACGAAGACGTCGCGCTCGCTCACTGCGGTGAACATGGCGTAGCCCAGGCCCGGCGTGCCGAAGGCGCGCTCCACGGGGATCGAGCCCGCCAGCACCAGCCCCATCAGCACGCCCGACAGCGTGATCACCGGCAGCATGGCGTTGGGCAGCGCGTGCAGCGAGATAACCAGCCGGCCGTTCAATCCCTTGGCGCGCGCCGTCCGGACATAGTCTTCTCGAATCACTTCCAACAGGCTGGAGCGTGCCATGCGCGCGATGTAAGCCGCCTGGCCCAGGCCCAGCACGACTGCCGGCCCGATGATGAGCTGCAGGTTGGCCACGGGATCGACGAACAGCGAGGCCCCCGCCATCGGCGCGCGATAGCCGAACCAGAACAGCAGCCCGAGCACGATCAGCATGCCGATCCAGAAGCCCGGCACCGCGAGAAAGAGAATGCTGACGAAGCGCACGACGCTGTCTGCGATGCTGTTGGGCCGAAGCGCGCTCAAGATCGCCACCGGAATGCCGACCACCCACGAGATCAGCACCGAGAGCAGCGCGATCTCGGCGGTGAGCGGCCCCCGCCGCAGGATCATGTCGGCGACGCTTTCGGAGCGGAAGAACGAGCGGCCGAAGTTGCCCGCCAGGATGTCCTTCACCCAGGCAAAATACTGCACCCACAGCGGATCGCTGAGGCCGAGATCCTTCATGAAGTGGGCGCGCTGCTCCTCGGTGAGCTTGCTCATGCCCTCCGGGCCAAAGATCGCCACCAGCGGATCGCCCGGCAGGATGCGCATGACCACGAAGACCATGATCGACACGCCGACGATTGTGAGGGCCCCGAAGGCCAGCCGTCTCGCAATGTAACTATACAAGGGCCAGGCCCATCGACGCGTCTCCCGGGTGCGCGCCTCTGCGGGCGCTCGTTCCAGGCCGCATCATAGGGCGCCTCCGGGGAAGAAGGCGACTCTCAATGTCTCGTCATCGCGCTTCTGAAAAACTCACTCCCTCTGCCACAACCACTGGCCCGGCCGGCGCGGCAGTGTCCGCTGCCGGTCGGGCTCGGTCGCCGTCGGTTTGATGCGGCAGCGATTGCCGGCGTGAAGCAGATGAGACATCCGCAGCGTCACCTGATGACTCGCGACGGGGGACGCCACGAGCGACAGATGGTGATGCTCTTCCCTCGCTGGCCTGACCGCCATGGTCGATCCTCTCGGAACGCGGTGCCCCAACAGAACAACTCGACCGGAGGTCAAACGTTACTCCATGTGAATTATGTGAATGATGTGGATGATATGCGCGGCCCGCTAGGGCTGGGGCGAGCGCGCTCCGGCGCCGCAAAATCTGGCCGGCAACTCCGCCCGGACTCCGATCCAGCGCTCATGGGGGGAGATAGTGGATCGGGTCCGAGGGGAGGCCAGCCGATAGTGCCTGTTGTCGACCGGCAAGAACGTAATGCGCCAGCCGCCACCGGGTTGCGTCGCACCCCTCTACAGAAACACCGGTGGCTTGCCGCCGAGCAGAACGTGGCCCACCGCCTCGTAATGCGCGCTGCGCGACTGGATCTGCTGGCTGAGCGTGTGCATGTCGCGGAAGCGGCGCTCGAAAGGGCTGCCGGGAAAGATGCCGTCGACGCCGCAGGCCTTGTAGACGATATCCGCCGTCTCGATCGCCGTGTGGATGGCATGGGTGCAGCCCAGCCGCACCTTTGCGCGATCGGCAATCCCCATCGGCGCCTCGGGCCGCGCGCGCTCAAAGAGCGTGCCGACGATATCGAGCAGATAGGCCCGCGCCGCGCCCAGCCGCGCCTCGGTGCGCGCCACCTCGGCCTGCACCGTCGGGCTGTCGGCCATGCGCCCGAGATTGCGCGGTGACTTTTTTGTGGCCAGTTCGACCAGCGCATCCAGCATGGCGCGCGCGATGCCCAGCGCCACGCCCGCCACGCCGACGGCATAGAGCCCGGCATGGGTGAAGGAATAGAGCGGCCCGGTCTCGCGCCGCAGCGCCGGATCCTCGCGCTGGCTGGAATAGGCCTCGGGAACGAACAAATCGTCGAACGTGTAGGAATCGGACGCCGTGCCGCGCAGCCCGATCGTGTCCCAGGTGTCGAGGAGCACCGCCTGTGACGCAGGCGCCAGCAGGATGCGCTGGCCCGGCCGGCCGTAGCTGTTGAGCCGCAGCGCGCCGCCGTTGTCTTCCTCGACCAGCGCATGCGCGCCCATCCAGTTGGCGGCACGGCAGCCGCTGGCGAAATCCCACCGGCCGCTGATCCGGTAGCCGCCCGGCACGGCGCGGGCGCGATGCTCGTTGGGCGGCCCCCAGCTCACGACGGTGTGCGGATCGCGCCAGATCTCGCGCGCCACGTCGAGCCCGATATAGGCGCCGACCAGCGCCGAGCTGTTGCCGACGAAGAGGTTCCACGCGACCGACGCATCGTGGCGCGCCACCTCCTCGACCACTTCCATATAGGTGCCCGGAGTCACCTCCTCGCCCCCGGCCGAGCGCGGCAGCAGCAGGCGAAAGAGCTTGGCGTCGTGCAGCGCCGACAACAGCGCGGGCGGCAGGCGGCGCGTGCGTTCGATATCTTCCGACGCGGCGGCGATCGCGGGGCCCAATCGACGGGCGCCGGCGACTGGGTCGCTTACTAAATGATCGGCGCGCTCGAGACGGTCCATGCGCGGGCCTCTAGGGGAAGATGCCGGCGCATTGCGGCGGAGGTCGAGGCGAGAGTCAATGCGGTGACACGGGATCGCTCCTGGTCTGGTCTCCATCACCTTCTCGGGTCGGTCGTGTCGGTCTCCGCCGGAACGGCATTTTTCTCGAGCCCGCAGTTCCGGCAGGTGTGACGCCACCACAACCTCAGTCCATCTCTTGGGAAGGGCAGGAAGCGTTGGTGGCAGCGCGGACAGCGAAACTCATAGTAGCCGTAAGCCCCGATCGTCGCCCCGACGAAGCAGGCGCCGGCGATCCAAGGGTTAGGCCAGATCCGCAGGCTCACGCAGAAACCGATAATCATCACCCACAGCATGAACAAGCGCGCCCGGCGGTCGCCCCAGGCTTTGAAGTATCGGTCGGGCTCGCTCACTTGGGACTACACTTGCGCGGACTACACCTGCGGCGGATAGCGCTCGAACACTGGCAGTTCATGGGCGCGCTCCATCCATTTGATCCGCTCGGCCACCTGGATCTGCACTTGCGCCGGAACCGCGTCAGGATCGTCGTAGGTCGCGCTCTGGATATCGATGATCCCCGGCAGTACCACCGCATTCTCGTAAAGGAGCCCGGTACCGCAGTTGGGGCAAAAATACCGCCGGCCATGCTCCGAGGATGCGTAGACCTTGGGCGTGCCCTTCGTCACTTTGACCGCGTCCTTCGGGTACATGGTCCAGCCAACCATCGGCGCACCGGCGTGGCGCCGACAGTCCGTGCAATGACACAGGGCGTGGGTGAGGACATCGCCTTCGGCCTGATAGCGTATTGCGCCGCAATGGCAGCCACCGGTAATCATCGTCATCTCTCCTCCGTCAGTGTTGCTGTGGGCTAGACAGCCAGGATCGGGCAGTTGTTGTGCATGATCGACAGTAGCTCAGGACGCCACGTGCTACACAACAGGCAAAGGGGAGTTGGGATGGCGGCTGCAGCGAGGGGGCTGATCTTTATCGTCTGCGCAGCTCTGCTGGTGCCCGGCCTGTT
>CAMARK010000118.1 GCA_945860205.1 Reyranella massiliensis 521
CGCTCAGGCTCATGATGAGCCACTGGAGTGGCGCGCTCCAATGACTATTCCGCAGCCTGCTTCAGCCGCGTCGGCACCGTCTCGCCGGCGAACAGCGCTGCCCGCGCCGCCTCGTACTCGGCCTTCAGCCGGGCCACGATCTCGGCGGCTGGCGGGGCGTCGAAGATTTGTCCGACGCCCTGGCCCGCGCCCCAGATGTCGCGCCACGCCTTGGCCTTGGAATTGCCGCCCGAGCCGAAGTTCATCTTGCTCTTGTCGGCTTCCGGCAGCGCGTCGGGATCGAGGCCCGAGGCCGCGACGCTGCGCTTCAGGTAGTTGCCGTGCACGCCGGTGAAAAGGTTGGTGTAGACGATCTCCTCGCCCGACGAGTCGATGATGCACTGCTTGTTGGCCTCGGTGGCGTTGCCTTCCTTGCTGGCGGTGAAGCGCGTGCCGAGATAGGCGAGGTCGGCGCCCATCGCCTGGGCCGCCAGCACCGAGGCGCCGTTGGAGATCGAGCCCGAGAGCAGGATGCAGCCGTCGTAGAACTGGCGGACTTCAGGAACGAGGGCAAAAGGAGAAAGCGCGCCGGCATGCCCGCCTGCGCCGTTGCACACCAGGATGAGGCCATCGACGCCCGACTGCAGGGCGCGTTTGGCGTGCTTCACATTGGTCACGTCGTGGAACACCAGGCCGCCGTAGCGCTTGGCCGATGGCACGACGTCGTCGGGCGCGCGCAACGACGTGATCTGGATCGGCACCTTGTACTTCTCGCACATCTCGACATCGTGCTGCAGGCGATCGTTCGAGCTGTGCACGATCTGGTTGACCGCGAAGGGCGCCACCTTCTTGTCGGGATGCTTGGCCTTGTATTCGCCGAGTTCCGAGGTGATGCGCTTCAGCCACTCCTCGAGCATTTCCTTGGGCCGCGCATTGAGCGCCGGGAAGGCGCCGACGATGCCGGCCTTGCACTGCTCGATCACCAGGTCGGGGTTGGACACGATGAACAGCGGCGCGCCGACCACCGGGATCGAGAGGTTGTCGCGCAGCAGAGCCGGAAGAGCCATCGTTTCACCCCTTGGAAAATCGTTGCCGCTAAGTATCGCCTATTTCAGGAGCTCGTACGCACCACCTTTTTCAAGGGCGCGCTTGTAGGCCGGCCGGTCGTGGATGCGGTCGACGAAGGCCTTGAGCTTCGGCAGCCGCGCGAACAGCGGCGAGCGCGCCGAGGCCGCCTCGAGGGGAAAGCTCATCTGGATGTCGGCCGCCGAGAAATTGCTCCCTGCAAACCACTCGCGCCTGTTGAGCTCGCCTTCGAGGAAGGCGAAATGGTTGGTGATCTGCGGACCGAGCAAGGTCTTGTCGGCGCCTGTGGCAATCGCGCGCGCAACCGGGCGGATGAAGAAGGGTACGCGCGCCGGCAGCTTGCTGAACACCAGCTTCATGAACAGCAGCGGCATCAGCGAGCCTTCGGCGTAGTGCATGAAATAGGTGTAGTGCAGCCGCTCGGCCGTGCCCGGGGGCGGTGAGAACTTCCCGCCGCCGTAGGTCTCGGTCAGGTATTCGAGGATGGCGCCCGACTCCGCGATGGTCTTGTCGCCGTCGGTGATGACCGGCGATTTGCCCAGAGGATGCACCGCACGCAGCGAGGCCGGCGCCTGCATTGACCGCTCGCGCTGGTAGGGCTTGATCTCGTAAGGCGCGCCAAGCTCTTCCAGCATCCAGAGGATGCGCTGCGAGCGCGAGTTGTTCAGGTGATGGACGGTGATCATGGCTTTCATCCCCCACCTCACCCTGAGGAGGCGCGCAGCGCCGTCTCGAAGGGTGGGCGACAACGATGTTGTGTCCCATGCTTCGAGACGGCCACTTCGTGGCCTCCTCAGCATGAGGTCTTCCTATAGAGCGAGCGTGCGCGATTCCATCGCTGCCGGAAAGACTCTACAGCGTACCCGGCCGCCAGTTGCCGTGGAAGCCGGCCGGCACGCGGCTGCTGAGGTGTGCCAGCGCCACCGGGCCCTTGGCGAGATCGGTGGCCTCGAACACCGCGAGGTCGCTGCGCTTCTCCGCGCCACGGAACAGTACGCTCAGCAGCCAGCCGTCGCCCTCGGCAGCGCCTTCCGAACGCGGCACGAACACCGGTTCGCCGAAGCGGTCGTCGGCACCGGCGGACCAGCCCGTGCTCTTGCCGCTTTTGAGGTCGTAGTGGACGAGCCCGTCCTGGCGCGGCTCACCGGTCTTGGGATCGGTGATGTCGCCGGCGACGATCCAGCCATGCTGGTAGTCGCTCATGCAGAAGCGTTCGTCGAAGCGCGGAAACTCGCCCGAGCGGTCGTCGAGCTGCTCTTCCTTCATGGTGTTGCCCTTGCCGGCGAGATCGAAGGTCCAGCGGTAGAGCTTCGCCATCGGCAATTCCTTGGTCGAGGGCGAACCGTCGGGCAGCGGGAAGAGCGGCGCCACGTCGTATTTCATGACGTCGACCACGATCTTGCCGTCGGCCGTCTCGAAATGGTTCATCGGATGGAAGACGTAGGAGGCGGGTGCCGTCACCCACTTTACGTCGGCCACCGTGCCCTTGCGCGGGATGAAGGCGATGTGCGTGCCCTTGTCGGGCTCCCAGGCGAACGGCGGCAGGCCTCCCATGGCGCGCTCCATGGAGGAGGTGAGCGGGAAGATCGGCAGCACGATCCAGTTCCTGGTCACGGCGAAGTCGTGGATCATCGACGGGAAGGGGCCTTCCAGGATCTCGGCGCGCGTCACCTTGCCGTACCGATCGACAGTCTGCAGGCTCACTTCCTTGGTGAAGCGGCCGGTCGCCGAGTAGCCGAAGAAGATCATCTCGCCGGTTTCGGGATCGAACTTGGGGTGCGCCGTGAACGGACCGTTCAGCTTGTTGCCGTAGGTCTCGTAGCCGCCGTCGGGACCGACCGGCATCAGGCTCGCCGGATCGATCGAATAAGGTGCATGCGCTTCCTCGAGCGCCAACAGGCGGCCGGCGTGCCAGACGATGTTGGTGTTGGCGATGGTCGAGTTGAGCGCAAAGACGCGCGGATCGGTGTAGCGCGGGTTGCCGAAGGTGCCGGAGAGGCCCTCGCCTTCCTCGTTCTCGATCTTCCACTTGGGCGTGCGCACCCAGCGGTTCTTGTAGGAGACGTTGCCGTTCTCGATGTGGAAGGCGTGGATCATGCCGTCGCCACCGAACCAGTGGTACGGCCCGCGCGGCGCGAACTGCGGGTTGGGGCCGTTGCGATAGAGCGTGCCGCAAAGCTCGCGCGGCATCTCGCCGGTGATGTGCAGATGGCCGGCGTCGGCCTCGGCATTCACCGGGCCGTAGTAGCCCTGGAGGAAGGGATTGTCGGTCGGGAAGGCCTTGGCCATGGTTGGAATCCTTTTGGGTAACGCCGTGTATCTAACGAACGCTATCAATACACGCTGTGCCCCGCAAGGGGAATCTGAAGGGCAGATAAAGTTGACAATTTAGCAGGTTTTGGGCTATATTTCTGTCAGGCTGGCGCCAGATGCGCCGGCCTTTTTCATTCCGGCAAGACCTGCCCGTGGCCGTCCACGGCTCGCGCAATGCGCTTGGTGCAGCCGCCGCGAGTCCTTACTCGTGGACCCCTCAACCTCTGACCCCTCTGTCCCCTACGGGGACAACTCCCCATCTGAATGGGGAGGAGATGATTGCGACCTCTTCCTCCTCCCATTCAAATGGGGAGGTGCCCCGTCTTGCGGGGCGGAGGGGTCAAGCTCGGGCCCACTTTCAGGCCCAACATACGCACGTTTCAGGTGTGCCCGGTGAGCCGGAAAAAGGCCCGCATTCATTGGCTTCCAGGCGGCTGGAAAGTCAAATTTCTATCAGGCAGGTTGGGCCAAAATCACGTTGGGAGTTTTGCCGGCCGGCTTTCGATGCGCCCAAAATAGAAGTGCCCGCCGATGCCGAGCGCCAGGATCAGGAGGCCGAACAGGAACTCGGTGAGGGTGGGGCCCAGCAGGTCGAACAGCGGCGTGGCGGCGATATTGAAGATCAGCATCGAGCCCGCCATCACTGCGAGGCGCAGCCGGAAGACGCGGGCGATCTCGGGCCCACGGTAGGCGGTCTGCAGGCGGGTGATCATCGGGATGAAGAAGAACGGCCCGCCGAAGCCCGCGAGAAGCCCCGCCAGCATCATGGCCGGCAGCATCCACGGGTTGGGCAGCACCCAGGCGGCGACCGCGATCAGCGCGAAGCCGCTGCCCATCGCGACATAGCCCAGGAACATCGTCGATAGCGGACGGCGGAAGCGGACGCTGCCGGCGATCAGGTTGCCGGCGACGTCGCCCGCGCCGCTGACGCCGATTATCAGGCCGAGCGCCGCCAGGCCCTCGAAGTCGAACAGGCGCGGGTCGTGCTGCTTCACCATCAGGGCGATGCAGAGCTGCAGCGCCACGCTCCACGGCCCGTTGGCGAGCGCGTTGACCAGCAGCAGTGTGCCGATCGTGCGCTCGCGCCGCATCAGGCGGGCGCCGTCGGCCAGCGCATCCCAGGCGCCGTGCAGGCCGCCGCGGCCGCGCTGCGGCTGGTGCGTGGGGTCGATCAGGCGGTCGCGCACCGCCCAGATCGCGACGCCGGAAAGCACGAAACCCGCGGCGGTGACCGAGAGAAAGTGGATGACCGGCAGGATCGAGTTCAGCACCGCGGCCAGCATCGGCCCGATCAGGCGGGCCAGCCGCCAGGTGGCGTCGAACAGGCCGTTGATCGCCTGCATGGCGTCGCGGTCGGGCACCAGCACCGGCACTGCCGACTGCAGCGCCGGCGTGAAGACCATGCGGAGTGCGGCGATGCCCATCACCGACAGCACCAGCAGCGGGATCGACACGCCCCAGACGTAGGCGCCGGCGACCGGCAGCAGCGCCAGTGCCGCACTCGCGTACTTGGCCCAGATCATGGCGCGGTCGGCGCGCCAGCGGTCGATCACCGAGGCACCGAGGAGACCCGCCACCAGCATGGCGCCGTATTGCGCGGCGTTGACGTAGCCCGCGGCGTTGCCGATCTGCTCAGCCGCGATCCACACCACGGCGACGCGGAACAGGTCCTCGCCGATCGTCGAGGCGGCAAGTCCCGACCACACCGTCGCGACGGCGGGATCTTTCAGCGGGCGGAAGATCGGCAGCATCGTGCGTTCAGCTCACCGGGCCCACACGCCGCCGTCCTTGTTCTTGTAGCCGAGAGACAGATAGGCCGCGTCGACCAGCGGCTGACCACGGCCGTTCATCAGCAGGCCGGGGCCCATGCGGTTCATGGTGTAGCCAAAGGAGAGGCCAGCCGCGGGATCGGCGAAGCCCAGCGAGCCGCCGGCGCCGACATGGCCGAAGGCGGCGCTGCCCAGGATGACGCTGTCGCAATCCTCGCCGAACAGTTTGGCGCCCAGCGCACGCTTGCGGTTGTCCATCGACTTCATGAAGCCCAGCGCAAAGCGCGTCGGGATGCGGAGCGTGGCATCGTCGTGCGTCGCCATCGAGACTTCGCCCATGCGGGCGAGCGTCGTGGCATCCACCAGCTTGCCGCCGCCGTTTGCCAAAGGTGCATACATGCCGGCCAGGCCGCGGCCGTTGGTGATGCCGTTGGCTGCCCCGATCTCGGCGGCGCGGCCGGCGCGGGTATTGGCGCCGCCGGACCGCCAGGCCCCGACGTTGAAGAAGAACAGCGCGGCGGGAGATTGCTTGTTGGTGCCGAGGTCGAGCAGGAAGGGCGTCTTCATGTCCTCGGCCTTGTAGACATGGGGCAGGATCGGCGCGACGCGCGGCTCGATCTCTTCCGGCAGGCCGATCCAGAAATCGAGCCCCAGGGGCTTGGCGACTTCTTCCCGGAAGAACGTGCCGAGCGACTTGCCGCTGGCCCGCCGCACCATCTCGCCCACGGTCCAGCCGAAGGTGAAGCCGTGATAGCCGTTGCGCGTGCCGGGCACCCAGAACGGCTCCTCGGCCGCCAGCCGCTCCACCATGTAGGCCCAGTCGTAGGGCCCGTCGTCCTTCACCTTGGCGCGGAGCGCCGGCACGCCGGCGGAATGGTCGAGCATCATGCGCGTGGTGACGTGCTGCTTGGCCGACTGGCCGAACTCCGGCCACAGCTCGACCACCGGCGCGTCGAGGTCGAGCTTGCCGCGGCTGGCCAGCATATGGGCGCAGAGCGCGGTCGCGCCCTTGGTGCAGGAGAACACGATGCTCACCGTGTCTTGCTTCCAGGGCGTGCCGGTCTTGAGGTCGGCGACGCCGCCCCACAGGTCGACCACGGTCTCGCCGCCCACCGTCAGGCAGACCGAGGCGCCGATCTCGCCGTTGGTGTCAAAATTCTTTTTGAAGGCTTCGGCGACGCGCTCGAAGCCCGGCTTGCACGTGCCCTCAACCATTATTCGGAATCGGCAGCTTAAAAACCTCGAGCAGGAAGCGCGCGGCGTGGCCGAGCGCCGTCTGGTCGATGCCATGGCCCACGCCCTCGGCGATATGGACAGCCACGGCGACGTCGTTTTGCTGCAGCGTCTCGGCGGCGCGTTCGGTCAGCACGTGCGGCAGCATCTCGTCGCTGTCGCCATGCGCCAGCAGGATCGGCGGCCGCGACTTGATCTCGTCCTTTAGCACTTCCGGTCCGGCCAGCATGCCGGAGAAGCCGACGATGCCGGCCAGCGGCTTGGCGCGGCGCAGGCCGACCTGCAGCGCCATCATGGTGCCCTGGCTGAAGCCGACCAGCGCGGTCTTCGACTCATCCAGCCCGTATTGCGCCATGGTCTCGTCGAGGAAGGCGTCGACACAGGGCGCGGCGCTGCGCACGCCGGCCAGGGTCAGCGCCGGGTCGAGGCGGGAGATGCCGAACCACTGGTAGCCGAAGGGATTGCCCTCGCAGGGGTAGGGCGCGTTGGGCGCGTGGAACACCACGTCGGGCATCAGCGGCGCCAGCACCGGCGCGAGGCCAATCAGGTCGTTGCCGTCGGCGCCGTAGCCGTGCAGCAGGATCACGAGGTGGCCGGGCTTGCCGTCGCCCTGCGGGCCGTAGGTGGCACCTTCGAGCTTGGTCGTCGCGGGTTTGGTCATTTGGCCGTCTTCCCCAACTTGATATCTTCCTTAAGGGGCTTGGGACCCCAGTCCGGCATGCTGCGGCGATAGTGCCAGAGCAGCAGGGCCGCGGCACTTCGCCAGGGCCGCCAGGCCTCGGCGATTTTGAGAAGCCGCTTTGCGTCGGGCCGCTTGCGCAGCCGCTTGAGGTGCTGCGCCGCTACGACCAGCCCGAGGTCGAGACCGGGCATGATGTCGGGACGGCCGTGCGCGAACATCAGGTAGATCTCGGCCGTCCACGGGCCGATGCCCTTGGCCTGGGTCAGCATGGCGATCGCCGCCGCGTCGTCGAGGTCGTCGAGGGAGGTGAAATCGATGCGGCCCTCGGCGATGTCGGTGGCGAGGCTGCGGCCGTAGCGCACCTTGGCGCCCGAGAGGCCGACGGCGCGGAGCTGCTCATCGTTCTGGTCCAGGAATTCCGCCGGCTCCATTGACGGCACCGCCGCCTCCAGCCGGAGCCAGATGCTGCGCGCGGCATGGACCGAGACCTGCTGGCCAACGATCGAGCGCATCAGCCCGCCGAAGCCCGTCGGCATCTCGCGTCGCACGGGATGGCCCACGTCCTTCAGGACGCGTGCGAAATCGGGGTCGACGCGCGCCAGATGGCGCATCGCTTTCTTCAGGTTGGCATCATCGAGGACGATCTTGCTCACGCGCCCGGCATAGCACGCCGCGTGAGGCCGCTGTAACGTCCGATCATGCCTCTCGTCGTCACGCGTTTTGCCCCCAGCCCGACCGGCCTGCTGCATCTCGGCAGCGCTTATTCGGCGCTGGTCGCCCGCAACCGGGCCCGCGAGGCCGGTGGCCGGTTCCTGCTGCGCATCGAGGACACCGACATCCGCCGCTGCCGGCGTGAATACGAGACCGCCATCCTGCAGGACCTGAAATGGCTCGGCCTCGATTGGGATGGCGCGGTTCGCCGCCAGTCCGATCATTTCACCGACTACGGCCGCGAACTCGACAAGCTCGACGCCCTCGGCCTGGTCTATCCCTGCTTCTGCAGCCGCGCGGAGATAGAACGTGAGATCGCGGCCTCCGCCAGCGCCCCGCACGCCGCGCCCCACGGCCCCGACGGGCCTCTTTATCCCGGCACCTGCCGTCATCTGGCGCCCGTCGAACGCAAGCGGCGCATCGCGGCCGGCCGCGAACACTGCGTGCGGCTTGATTCGGCGCGCTCGGCGGCCGCTTCAGGACCCTATGATTTCGTCGATGAGCAACGCGGGCGCATGGAAGGCCAGCCGCTGCTGATGGGCGACTTCGTGCTCGCCCGCAAGGACACGCCGACCAGCTATCATCTCTCGGTCACGGTCGACGACCATCTGCAGGGCGTGACCCTGGTGACACGCGGCGAGGACATCCTGCCGTCGACCCACGTTCATGTCCTGCTGCAGCGCCTGCTGGGCTACGCGACGCCGCTCTATGCCCATCATGGCCTGATCGCGGATCCGACCGGCCGGCGCCTGGCCAAGCGCGACAAGGACCTCACCATACGGTCGCTACGCGAAAGCGGCGTCAGTCCCGAAGAAGTGCGCCGCCGCGCTCTGGCGGCGGCAGCCGGGCAGGCCTAACATTCGGCCATGGACCGAACCGCAGAACTGGCCGTCGGGAGGCGGCTGCTCGGCCATATCGATGGCCGTACCACTGATCTCGCGGACTCCCTGTTCCGCAACCGCGTGATCGCCTATTCCTGCCGCGAACGTGCGCGGCTCGAACGCGAGCGACTGTTCCGCGACCAGCCGATCTTCATGGGACTGTCGGCGCGCCTCGCGAAGCCGGGTGATTACGTCACCGAGGATGTGGCCGGCCTGCCGGTGCTGCTGACCCGTGGCGCCGACGGCAGCGTAAAGGCCTTCGCCAACATCTGCCGCCATCGCGGGGCGCCGGTGGCCGAGGGCTGTGGCAACGCGCGCGCCTTCACCTGCCCCTATCACGGCTGGACCTACGATCTCGCCGGCCGGTTGCTCGGCACGACCGACAAGGTGGGCTTCGCCGGGGTCGATCTCGCAAGCCACGGCCTGGTGCGTCTCGCGGCCACTGAGCGGCACGGCATGCTGTTCGTGCGGCCGAAGCCGGTGTTGCCGGGCGAGAGTGCCGATCTCGACGTCGATGCCGGCCTGGGGCCGATCGCCGCCGACCTGGCGGCGCTGCAGCTCGGCACCTATCCGCTGTTCTCGGCCGATCGCGTGGCGCCGCGCATCAACTGGAAGTTCGCCATCGATACCTTCCTCGAGGGCTATCACATCCCGCATCTGCACCGGAAAACCATCGCGCCCTACTTCATCGGCAATTGCGGCACCTTCGACGGCGCCGGCCTCAACGGCCGCATGTGCGTGGCCCGCACCTCGATCGACGCCGTGCGCAGCCTGCCCGAGGGGGAGCGCAACTATCGCCCGCACGTCATCTCGATCTACCAGCTCTTCCCCAACACCATCCTGATCTGGCAGGTCGACCATATCGAGATATGGCGGGCCTTCCCCGGCCGCGACGATCCCAGCCGCTGCGACATCGAGCTCACGATCTACACGCCGGCCGACTCCGACAGGCCGCAGTCGTACTGGCAGAAGAACCGCGACATCGCGATCCGCACCGTGATGGAGGAGGACTTCCCGCTCGGCGAGCGCATGCAGATCGGCTTCGAATCGGGCGTCACCGAGGAAGTGCTCTACGGCCGCAACGAGCCGTCGCTGGTCCACTTCCACAGCTCGATCCGCAACGCCCTCGGGGTTCCGGCTTGACGCAGCCCGAGCGGCTGCCTGACTTTCCGACGGGCGGCTGCGCGGTAGTGATCGGCGGATCGGGCGGCATCGGCCGCGCCATCGCCATCCAGCTCGCCGAACGCGGCTGCGACGTGGCGCTGAGCTACTTCAAGGGCAGCGCGCGGGCCGACGAGACGGCATCGCTGGTGCGCAGTGCCGGCCGCGAGGCCCATGTCGGCCAAGTCGACCTGCGCGAGGAGGTCGAGGTCCGCCGCTTCGTCGACGAGGCGGCCCAGCATTTCGGCGGCGTCCATACCGCGGTCTATGCCGCCGGCCCCTACATCCCGATGCGCTTCATCGGCCAGCAGCCGGCGGCGGCCTTCCGCGAGGTCATGGAGCACGATGCCTTCGGCTGTTTCCATCTGGTCCAGGCGGCGCTCCCGCACCTCCGCAAAGCCAAGGGCAGCTTCACCGCCATCGTGACGCCGGCCATCCGCCGCTATGCCGTGCGCGACATACTGAGCGCCGCGCCCAAGGCCGCGATCGAGCAGCTGGTGAAGGGGCTGGCCGCGGAGGAGGGCCGCTTCGGCGTGCGCGCCAACGCCGTCGGAGTCGGGGTCATCACCGACGGGCTCTATCATGCGCTGGTGGAAAGCGGCGACTTCGACCAGCGCTTCCTCGACGCCTCGCGCCAGGCCATGGCGCTGAAACGGCTGGGCACCGCCGACGAGGTCGCGGAGGGCGTGGTGTTCCTGGCCTCGCAACGCGCACGCTGGATCACCGGCCAGACGCTGATGATCGATGGCGGCTATGCAATCTAGAAAATTGTCCCTCGGGCTCCTGCTGCTCAGCCTCGTCGTCTACGCAGCGGCTCTGGTGCAGGAGGAAGCGTTCTGCGTCGAAGGCCAATGCGGCAACTGGCCAGGCTATGCGATCCTGCTGTTCGGCGCGCTCGCCCTGGGCGACATCCGGCGAACATGGCCTGGCTGGCCAATCCGCTGCTGCTCGCGACATGGATCGCGACATGGATGGGCCGGCGGGTGCCTGCATTCATCGTCGGTTTCGCCGCCCTTGTGCTCGCCGTGTCATTCTCTTTTGCGAAAACGGTGATCGCCAACGAAGCCGGCATCGCCAGCTTGGTCACCGGCTTGAGGCTCGGCTACTGGCTGTGGCTGGCCAGCATGGCGACGGCCTGCGCTGCCGCCGCGCTCGCCGGTAGACCATCGACGACTTCGATTTGAGGCCCAGACATGAACCGTGCCGAGCCGCCGTTCCGCGCCGACCACGTCGGCAGCCTGCTGCGCAGTGCGCCGGTCAAGGCGGCGCGGACCAGGCGCGCCACCGGCGAAATCACGCCGGCCGAACTCAAGACTGTCGAAGATGCCGAGATTGCCAGGCTCGTGGCGAAGCAGGAGGAGATCGGTCTGAAAGGCGTGACCGACGGCGAGTTTCGCCGGTCCTGGTGGCATTACGACTTCCTGGCCGGTCTCGACGGCGTCGAGCTGATAAGCGTGGCCCAGGGCCAGCAGTTCAAGGGTACGCAGACTAAGGCCGAAGGATTGCATGTCCACGGCAAGATCGATTTCACCGACCATCCGATGATCGGACATTTCAGGTTCCTGAAGTCGGTGGCGAAATCGACGCCCAAGATGACGATCCCCTCGCCCACGGCGCTGCACTATCGCGGCGGACGGGCGGCGATCGACAAGGCCATGTATCCGGAGATGCGGGGTTGCTGACCGTGGCAACACTCGCGAACGGACACGACCGGCAAGGACGGGTCGCCGGGCAACTGCATGCGGCGATGGCGGCAGCATGGATCGCGGGTCCGGTCGCGGCGCTGCGCTTTACAATGGTTGGCGGGTCGGTCCGTTCGCCTTGACCGCCGTTGCGACGATTGCCGGCTTGCTCCTCGTCCGTCCGGCCATGCGATAGTGCAAGAAGGAGGTGAGGGATGCTGATCGTGTTGGGAGGATTGTCGGGTACCGGGAAGTCGACGATCGCGAAGTTGCTTGCCTGTCGTATCGGCGCTGTTCATGTGCGCGTCGATACGATCGAGCAGGCCTTGAGGGCGAGCGGCACCCTCCGTGCCGACGTGGGCCCAGCGGGCTATCTCGCCGCCTACGGCGTGGCCGAGGACAATCTCCGCGTCGGTGGAACGGTGGTCGCCGATTCCGTGAATCCTCTCGGCGTTACGCGAACAGCCTGGCGTGCGATTGGCGAGCGCCTTGCGGTCGGTGTCGTGGAAGTCGAGATGATCTGTGGCGACCAGGCCGAGCATCGGCGGCGCGTCGAGACACGGACATCCGATATCGACGGATTGAAGCAGCCGACCTGGCAGGCGGTTGTCGACCGTCACTACGAGGCATGGGACCGCGAGCATATCGTCATCGACACGTCGACGAAGTCGGCCGACGAACTCGTTGCCGACTTGGTATCGCAGCTCAACGCCCCTCGAGCGCCTTGATCACCCACACCTGCACGGTGTTCGATTCGAGGAACTCGCGGCCCAGCTTGCGCAAGGCCGGATCGCGGGCGTCGCCGTCGATGATCGCGGTTAGGATATCGCAATTGTAAGGAACGGCGACGGCTTCGGCGTAGCGCCACGCCCCGTTGTGTCGCTTGTGTCGGTAGGTGCGCACACGGCCAAAGGCGTCGGTGATGCGGAGGCGTTCGCCGGGCCCGACCGGGACGAACCGGGGGTCGAGAAGGCGGACATCGATCGCCTGCTCCAGCGCCGCGTCGGTCGCAATGCCGTCGGGGCAGTCGCCGGCCGGCCCGAGTTTCAGCCACACATAGACGTCGTGGTCGTCGCCGCTGTAGGCGCGACCCGGCGCCGCTTCGTCCGTGGAGAACGGCCAGGTGAAGGGCCGCCAGCCCGCAGAGTCGGTGAAGCCGAGCGCCATCTGCCGGTCGGCGAACCAGGCGATGCCGCTCAGCACGGCGGCCTGTGCCGCGGCCCACGCGATGTAGGTGAGCGTTTGCCGGCTGATCTTCATGCGCCCGATCATAGCTTGTCGGCCTCAGGATCGGCAGATAGACCTGTCGTCACTATAAATTTGCAAGTTCGGCAGGTTTTTGATAGTATTTTCGTCAGGATGGGCTTTTAGCGCTCACTCCTCCCAACGCCCGCCGGATCCGTCCGCGGGCGTTTTTCTTTGCCCAAACAGGACT
>CAMARK010000119.1 GCA_945860205.1 Reyranella massiliensis 521
GGGCGAGCCGGTGGGCCGCAACCAGATCGTCTCCTCCTCCGGCATCGCCGTGGCCGCCCTCGTTCGCGGCTGGGGTGGCGAGCCGACGCTGTTCGACATCGCGCGCGACGACGCCAAATTGATCGAGGGCTGCATCGCCGCCGGCGCGCAGCACGATTTGCTGATCACCCTGGGCGGCGCCTCGGTCGGCGACCACGACCTCGTGCAGGGCGCGCTAAAAGCCCAGGGCTTCGCCATGGATTTCTGGCGGATCGCCATGCGCCCGGGCAAGCCGTTGATGTTCGCCGCCAAGGACCGCGCCCGCGTGCTCGGCCTGCCCGGCAACCCGGTCTCGACCATGGTCTGCGCGCTCCTGTTCCTGAAGCCGGCGATGGACCGGATGCTGGGCCAGCCCGGCGACCTGGCCGGCACGGTGCCGGCCAAGCTGGCTATCGACGTCAAGATGAACGACCAGCGCGAAGACTATGTACGCTCGACGCTCACCCGAAGCGCCGACGGCAACCTCACCGTGACGCCGCATCCGGTGCAGGACAGTTCCATGCTTTCTGTCCTTGCGGAGGCCGGCGCTTTCCTCGTGCGGCCGGCCCACGACCCCGCCCGCAAGGCCGGTGAAACCGTGCAAGTGGTTGATCTCGCGGGCCTTCCCGGCGGCTACTGATCCCCAGCTACCTTGGGAAAACTTGACCTAGAGGCAGAACTAAACTAGAACATGTGTCGGGTTTCAGGATTTGTTCCTAAATCCGGTAGGCGTTCTGGGGAGAAGACGGTGTTAACCCGCAAGCAAAACGAACTGCTGATGTTCATCAATAAGCGCCTCAACGACGATGGCGTCTCGCCCTCGTTCGACGAGATGAAAGAGGCGCTGCGGCTCAAATCCAAGTCGGGCATCCACCGCCTGATCACCGGGCTGGAGGAGCGCGGCTTCCTGCGCCGCCTGCCCCATCGTGCGCGAGCCCTGCAGGTTCTAAAACTGCCTGACACGGCAGCGATGCCCGCGCCCAACGTCATGCCGATGCTGGCCCGCGCCGGCGGCATGGGCGAGGCCCGCGAAGGCTTCGTGCCCCAGGTCGTCCGCGGCGAGCGCATGCCGTTGGCCGGTGCCATCATGATCGCCAACGAGGCCCAGGCGCTCAGCCTGCCGTTGTACGGCCGGATCGCTGCCGGCACGCCGATCGAGGCGCTGCGCGACAATTCCACGACCGTCGATGTCCCCGTCACGCTGCTCGGCTCGGGCGCGCATTATTGCCTCGAAGTCCAGGGCGACTCGATGGTCGAGGCCGGCATCCAGAACGGCGACATCGCCATCATCAAGAGTTCCGACACCGCCGAGACCGGCGAGATCGTCGTGGCCTTGATCGACGACACCGAAGCGACTCTGAAACGCCTGCGCAAGAAGGGCGCCTCGATCGCGCTCGAGCCGGCCAACGCCGCCTACGAGACGCGGATCTTCGGGCCCGACCGGGTCAAGATCCAGGGCCGGCTCGCCGGGCTCTATCGCCGCTATAATTAGCCGTCCTGCGATTTGCAGGTTCAGCAGGTTTTTGCTAATCTTTTTGTCTTGATGGGAGACGCCCGACGGAGAAATCCGCCGGGCGTTTTTCTTGGTCCATTCAATGGTCCACGAATGGTCCATTTCGTCGAACCGTCGGGGGATTCCCATGACGAGGGGCAGTCGTCGCCGGTGGCACAGTTCGTCGCAGCGAGATTGTTCTTTGAGATCATATCGTTGACGGCGATTTTTGGCACAGGCACCGGAACACGGCGTGGCACAACGAGGTGTGCCGGGAAATGGTCCACGTCAGGCCCCCGGCGCCTTCACCGGCGCGGTCTGGCGCATCGAACTGTTGGGCACCCAGGGCCGGTCGCCGCGCCGCGCATTCGCGGTCTCGCGGCGCACCCCGAGATCGTCGAGCCACAGCGCCTGCGCGCCCTCGCGCCAGGCGTCGCGGCGATCGATGACGAGGCGCGGGCCGCGGCACTTGCCCTGGGCGTCCACGGTCGAGAGGACGATGTCGGCCGAGCCGCACGCTTCGGCCAGGCGGCGGTCGTCGCTCACCATCGCCACTCGCCACGGCCCCTTGCGCCAGCGGCAGAGGCCGGTGGCGCAGCCGAGGCCCGCCGCCTGCTGGTCGGCGCTCACGGTCCAGCGCTTGGCACCCTCCTGCCCCTGCCGCCGCGCCCAGGCGTCGCTCACGAAGCGGTCGGTGCGGGCCGAGGCGACGTGGACCCGGCCGTGCTCGTCGCGCAGGCCGAGCACCCGGCCGTCCTCGCTCATCAGCAGGTCAGGCGCAGGTGGCGGCCCCAGCATCAGGCCAATCGCCACGATGGGGAGACCGGCCAGCCGCCAGCGGCGTCGCCACAGGCAGAGCCACAGGCCGCCGATACTGAGCAGCCACAGGCTGGCGCCCGGCAGCGACGGCACCAGCGTGGCGGCCTCGGGCCACGAGGCGACATAGCGGGCGATGGCGTTGAGGCCGTCGACGCCCCAGCCCATCGGCACGAGGGCCACGGCTTCGAGGCCAAACGGCATCAGCAGCATGGCGAGCAGGCCCCACGGCATGATCCAGAAGCCCGTGAGCGGCACGCCCAGGAGATTGGCCACGACGCCGAGCAGACTCAGTCGGTTGAAGTGGTAGGCGGCGAAGGCACCCGTCGCGACCGAGGCGATCAGGGTCGTGGCGAGGCTGGCGCCCAGTGCCGCCGCGATGCGCCAGGCCCATCGATGGCGCATTCCCTCGGCGCGCTCGTGCAGGCGCCGCCGCCACCCTGATGCCGCTTCCCACCCGGCGATGAGGGCGACGACGGCGGCGAACGACATCTGGAACGAGGCGCCGGTCAGTGACTCCGGTGCCGCCGCCAGCACGATGATCGCCGACCAAGCGACGAGGCGCAGAGACAACGCGGTACGATCGAGCAGGATGGCGAGCAGCGCGAAGCCCGCCATGGCGCAGGCGCGCTGGGCCGGCACCGGGGCGCCGGCCAGTGCCGTGTAGAAGAGTGCCGCCATCAGCGCGAGCACGGCCGCCACCTTCTTGGCGTCTACTCTCAGAGCGAGCGGCGGAATGAGCGCGATGCCGTAGCGCACGAGGCCCATCACCAGGCCGACCACGAACACGATGTGCAGGCCGGAGATCGAGAGGATGTGCGCCAGACCCGAATCGCGCATTGCCTGGGCGACCTCCTTGTCGACCGCGGTCTGCTCGCCGACCAGCAGGGAGGCGACCACGCCGCCCGCCGGTCCTGGCAGCACCTTCAGGATGCGTTCGGTGATATCAGCCCGGAGCGCATCGAGGGTACGCACAAAGCCTGTGGGCTTGCCGGGGTCGATGATCACGGCCGGCGCCAGCGCATAGCCCACGGCGCCGAGCTGCTGGTACCAGGCGACGCGCTGGAAATCGAAGGCGCCCGGCGCCGCGGGCCCGGCCGGCGGCGACAGGTTGGCCAGCACTAGCAGGCGATCGCCAATAGTGAGTGGCGGCGCGCCGCGGCTCAGCGTGACGCGCACCTTGAGCGGCATCATCTCGGCCGGCGGCACGCCGTTGCCTTTCAAGCGCACGGCCTCGAGCACGACCCGCACGCCGTCGGGCAGGCGATGGATGTCGGCGATCCGGCCCTCGACGTTGATGCTGAACAGCGGCCGGCTGAGCGTGGGTGCGGCCAGGCTCACGGTACGCCAGGCAGCAAGTCCGAGGCCGACGGCGCCGGCGGCGGCCGCGATGGCTAGCGCCCGCGCGAAGCTCCCTGAGGGTGCGAAGAACGCCGCCGCGATAGCGGCAAGAGCGCCGGCCGGTCCCACCCACAAAGCGGGTTCGCTCGGCAATTCGAAGTAGACGGCAATGCCCAGGCCCATCGCCACCGGCAGCCACAGCATCCAGCGCCCACGTTCGGCGTCGAGCTGTTTCAGGATCCAGGTGCGCAAGTTTGACACTGCTGGGACGCTCCCCTACCTACGGCGCGCTTTTCCGGCCGAAATACGGCAGAACCTGCGCATATCGAGCACATGACAGTCGTTACCCGCTTCGCCCCCTCGCCAACCGGCTACCTGCATATCGGCGGCGCCCGGACCGCGCTGTTCAACTGGCTGTTCGCCAAGCATCACGGCGGCAAGTACCTGCTGCGCATCGAGGACACCGATCGCGCGCGCTCGACCGAACCCGCGATCGCAGCGATCCTCGATGGCCTCTCCTGGCTCGGCCTGCCGTGGGACGGCGAGGTCACCTACCAGTTTGCGCAGGCCGCCCGCCATGCCGAGGTCGCCAACCAGATGCTGGCCGCCGGCAACGCCTACCACTGCTACGCCTCGCCCCAGGAACTGGACGAGATGCGGGCGGCACAGAAGGCCGCGGGCAAGCCGATGCGCTACGACGGCCGCTGGCGCGACCGCGATCCCAAGGACGCCCCGACCGGCATCAAGCCCGTGGTGCGCCTGAAAGCGCCGCAGACCGGCCAGACCGTGATCAACGATGCGGTGCAGGGCGAGGTCACGGTCGAGAATGCCCAGCTCGACGACATGATCCTGCTGCGTGCCGATGGCACGCCGACCTACATGCTGGCCGTCGTGGTCGACGACCATGACATGGGCGTGACGCACGTGATCCGTGGCGACGATCACCTGAACAACGCCTTCCGCCAGCTCCAGATCATCAAGGCGATGGGCTGGCCCGAGCCGGTCTATGCCCATATCCCGCTGATCCACGGGCCCGACGGCGCCAAGCTGAGCAAGCGCCACGGCGCACTGGGCGTCGATGCCTACCGCGACATGGGCTTCCTGCCGGCGGCGCTGCGCAATTATCTGCTGCGCCTCGGCTGGGGCCACGGCGACGACGAGATCATCTCGACCGAGCAGGCGATCGAATGGTTCGACCTGGCCGGCGTCGGCCGCTCGGCCTCGCGCTTCGACATCGCCAAACTCACCAACCTCAATGCGCACGACCTGCGCGAAACGCCCGACGCAGAACTGTTGCCGCTGGTCATGCCGATGGTCGAGGCCAAGCTGGGCGCTGCCGTCGACGCCGCGGGCCGCGAGCGCATCGTGCGCGGCCTGAACGGCGTCAAGCAGCGCGCCCGCACCCTGGTCGAACTCGCGGACAGTCTTGCTTTCTACGCACGCGCTGGCGCGCCGCCGATCTCCGACGACAAGGCGCGCGGCGTGCTGACGCCCGACGCCCGTGCCGTCATGGCCAAGCTCGCGCCGGCGCTGGAGCTGCAGGCGAGTGACTGGAGCGAAAAGGCGATCGAAGAATCCGTGCGCAAATTCGCCGAGGCGAACGGGCTGAAGCTCGGCCAAGTCGCTCAGCCGCTTCGCGTCGCGCTGACCGGCTCGACCGCGTCGCCCGGCATCTTCGAAGTGCTGGCCGTGTTGGGGCCCGCCGAGAGCAAGGCGCGATTACTGGCGGCCGCCGGATAGAACGACGCCGCGGCACCCTTGTGCTTGAACAGGAGTGGTCGAGACATAGCCGACCGCGCTAGCAATGTTACAATTGGCTTGCTCGCGCACGTGACCGCGTGGAGGTGACAGGTAAATGGATGACAAGAAGCCGATGCTGGAGGCCGCTGCGAACGAAGAGGCCAGGGATTTCATTCGCGACCTGGTTCAAGCCGATCTCGCCCGCGGACAAGTGCAGAGCATCGTTACTCGCTTTCCGCCGGAGCCGAACGGCTATCTGCATCTCGGCCACGCAAAGTCGATCTGCCTGAATTTCGGACTTGCGACCGAATATGGCGGCCGCTGCCACCTTCGCTTTGACGATACCAACCCCGTGAAGGAGGAGCAGGAATATATCGACGCCATCAAGCGAGACGTACGCTGGCTTGGCTTCGACTGGGGCGAGCATCTGTATCATGCGTCGGACTATTTCCAGATGTTGTACGACTGGGCAGAGCACCTCATTCGCGCCGGCCTCGCCTATGTCGACGACACGCCGCCCGACGAGATGCGGGCGATGCGCGGTACGCTGACGGAACCGGGCCGCGCCTCGCCGGATCGCGACCGCTCGGTGGACACGAATCTCGGCCTGTTTCGCAATATGCGCGCCGGCAAGTTTGCCAACGGCGCCTGCGTGCTGCGGGCGAAGATCGACCTTGCGTCCGGCAACATAAACCTGCGCGACCCCGTGCTGTATCGCATACTGCATGTGGCTCACCCGCGCACCGGGACGCAGTGGTGCATATACCCGACCTACGATTTCGCGCACGGCCAGTCCGACGCCTTGGAATACGTCACCCACTCGCTCTGCACGCTGGAGTTCGCGGACCATCGTCCGCTCTACGAGTGGTTCCTTGACCACTTGCCGGTGCCGGCGCGCCCGCGCCAGACCGAATTTGCGCGCCTCAATATCGGCTACACCGTCCTTTCCAAGCGCTACCTGACGGATCTGGTACGGCGCGGCATCGTCAATGGCTGGGACGATCCGCGCATGCCGACTCTCGCAGGCCTGCGCCGCCGCGGCGTGCCGCCGGCGGCGATCCGCGACTTCGTTCGGCGCATCGGCATGTCCAAGGCCAACAGCGTCGTCGATCTGGCCATGTTCGATCATGCGATACGCGATCATCTCAATCAGGCGGCTGAGCGGCGTATGGCGGTCCTGCGGCCGCTCAAACTCGTGATCGAGAATTTTCCCGAAGACCACGTCGAAGAGCTGGAGGCGGTCAACCATCCTGGGAATCCAGGCGCGGGCACGCGTCACCTTCGCTTCGGCAGGGAAATCTTCGTCGAGTGCGACGACTTCATGGAGAATCCGTCGAACAAGTTCTTCCGGCTGGCCGTGGGACGAGAGGTCAGGTTGCGCTACGCCTATCTCGTCACCTGCCGCGAGGTGGTCAAGGATGCCGCCGGCAACGTCGTGGAACTGCGTTGCACCTACGATCCTGCGAGCCGCGGCGGCAACGCGCCGGACGGTCGAAAGGTGAAGGCCACCCTGCACTGGGTGTCCGCACGGGACGCTCTTCCTACCGAAGTCCGATTGTACAGCACGCTCTTCAAACGGCCTGACCCGGGCGCCGGTGGCGATCTGGACGCCGACCTAAATCCAGGCTCGCTCGAAGTCCTGTCGGGCGCTCTGCTGGAGCCCTCATTGGCGGAGACGGCTGCCGGGGAAGCCGTGCAGTTCGAGCGGCTGGGCTATTTTTGCCCGGACCTGGCGAGCCGGTCGGACGCTCTGGTGTTCAACCGCACGATCGAGCTGCGGGACACCTGGGCGAAGGTGCAGGTGCAGAGTTAGGAGTGGCGGTGCTGGGCCTCGCCGAGAGCAAGGTGCGATTGCTGGCGGCCAGCGGATAGATCGAAGCCGGCCGCCGTGAGACCAGCGGGCGATGCGCGCCCGCGAATGGTCTCTCCTCGTCCTGCTCTCGGTCCTGTGGGGCGGCTCGTTCTTCTTCGCCAAGGTGGCGATCGGCGAGCTGCAGCCGTTGACCGTCGTCTTTGCCCGCGTGGCACTCGCCGCAGTGGCACTCACGCTCGTGCTGTCCTTGACCGGGCGGAGCCTGTTCCGGAGCGGTGTTCCGTGGCCATCCTTCATCGCCATGGGCCTCCTGAACAACGTGATCCCTTTCAGCCTGATCTTCTGGGGCCAGACCCAGATCGCCTCGGGACTGGCCTCGATCCTGAACGCCACGACACCGTTGTTCACGCTCGTCGTCGCCCACCTCTTGACGCACGAGGAGAAGATCGACGGCACCAAGGCCATTGCCCTGCTCGCCGGTTTCGCCGGCGTCGCGCTGTTGATCGGCCCGGACCTGCTGATCGGCGACGACTCCGGCTTCACGGGCCAGATCGCCTGTCTGGCTGCCGCCCTCTCCTACGCCTTCGCCGGCGTCTATGGCCGTCGTTTCCAGGCGATGGGCGTGCCGCCGATGCAGGCCGCAGCCGGACAGGTGACGGCGAGTGCGATGTTGATTCTGCCGATCATGCTGATCGTCGACCGGCCATGGGAGCTGGCGTCTCCGCCATCGGCCGTCGTGTGGGCGGCGCTGGCTGGCCTGGCGTTGCTGTCGACCGCCCTCGCCTACGTGCTCTATTTCCGCATCCTTGCCGCTGCCGGCGCGACCAATCTGCTGCTTGTTACATTCCTTGTACCGGTCACTGCAATTCTGCTGGGCGCTGCCTTCCTGGGCGAACGCCTCGAGCTGCGACAGTTCGCCGGCATGGCTCTGATCGGCCTCGGCCTGGCCGCCATCGACGGCCGGATACTGGTCCGGCTACGCGCCGCGAAATAGCGGTCTGCCGCCACAATTGCGCCTCCGAAGGTGGCTTGTTAGGGTGCCCATGAACCCGCGACACCGCCTCCACCGCGGTCCCGCGCCTTGCCTGAATCGAGCTGAAAGAGTTCATCCAATGGCCAAATCGACCGCGACGCTCACCGACAACGAAACCGGCAAATCCTACGAAATGCCGATCATCCACGGCTCGATCGGGCCGCGTCTCGTCGATGTCCGCAAGTTCTACGGCGACTCGGGCATGTTCACCTACGATCCGGGCTTCACCTCGACCGGCTCGTGCGGCTCCAAGATCACCTATATCGACGGTGACGAAGGCATCCTGCTGCATCGCGGCTACAACATCGCCGAGCTGGCCGAGCAGAGCGACTTCATGGAAGTCGCCTACCTGCTGATGAAGGGCGAGCTTCCGACCAAGGCGCAGAAGGAAAAGTTCGTCAAAGACATCACGATGCACACGATGGTGCACGAGCAGCTCAGCCAGTTCTATCGCGGCTTCCGCCGCGACGCCCATCCGATGGCGATCTGCTGCGGCGTCGTAGGTGCCCTGTCGGCCTTCTATCACGACTCACTGGACATCCACGATCCGCACCAACGCATGGTGGCGTCGTATCGTCTGGTCGCCAAGATGCCGACCATCGCCGCGATGGCCTACAAGTATTCGGTCGGCCAGCCTTTCGTCTATCCGCGCAACGACCTCAGCTACGCCGCCAATTTCCTGCGCATGATGTTCTCGGTCCCGGCCGAAGAGTACGAGGTCAATCCGGTGATCGAAAAGGCGATGGACCGCATTCTGATGCTCCACGCCGACCATGAGCAGAACGCCTCGACCTCGACGGTTCGCCTCGCCGGCTCGTCGGGTGCCAACCCGTTCGCCTGCATCGCCGCCGGCATCGCCTCGCTGTGGGGCCCCAGCCACGGCGGCGCCAACGAAGCCGTGATCAACATGCTGAACGAGATCGGCGGCAAGCAGAACATTCCCGGCTTCCTGTCCCGCGTGAAAGACAAGCAGGATCACACCCGCCTGATGGGCTTCGGCCATCGCGTCTACAAGAACTACGATCCGCGCGCCAAGGTGATGCGCCAGACCTGCCACGAGGTCCTCACCTCGCTCGGCGTCGAGCACGATCCGCTGCTCGAGCTGGCCATGGAGATGGAGCAGATCGCCCTCAAGGACGATTACTTCGTTTCCAAGAAGCTGTATCCGAACGTCGATTTCTACTCAGGCATCATCTTCCGCGCGATCGGCATCCCGACCTCGATGTTCACCGTCCTGTTCGCCGTGGCACGCACTGTGGGTTGGGTCTCGCAGTGGAACGAGATGATCGAGGATCCGGACCAGAAAATCGGCCGGCCGCGCCAGCTCTACAACGGCCAGACCGAGCGTCCCTACAAGCCGCTGCACATGCGCAGTTAATACGAGCTAGTTCGCGATCCGGGGAGGAGAGCGAGAGGACATGGCGAGATCATCATTTGGACCGAACCGAGCGGCGACCTGGGCGGTCACCCAGAAACCTAGGCCTATGCCGCGCGTCGTGCGGCTCGGCCGGCCGGCGAACGACAACCATCACCGATACAGCACGGTGAGGCGCCTGCTAGCGTTCGGCCTTGTGCCCGTTGTGCTTGGACTTTTATTGCTAGGGTGGCGGTCTCTCTAGAAGACCCGCCCTACTTGCGCTCGATCAACTCGATCTTGTAGCCGTCAGGATCCTCGACGAAGGCAATCACCGTCGTGCCGAACTTCACCGGCCCCGGTGCACGCGTGACCTTGCCGCCCGTCTTGGCGATCTGGTCGCAGACGCCGTAGACGTCAGGCACGCCGATTGCCAGATGGCCGAAGCCCGTCCCAAGCTCGTAAGGCTTCGCCTGGTCCCAATTATGGGTCAGCTCGACCACGCAATGCTCGGGCTCCTCGCCATAGCCGACGAAAGCCAAACTGTACTTGCCGTCCGGAACATCGCGCTTGCGCAGCAACTTCATGCCCATTGGGCCGGTGTAGAACGCGAGTGACTTGTCGAGATCCATGACCCGGATCATCGTATGCAGCATGCGATAGTTGGCTGCGGTGTCCGGCATTTCCCTCTCCCTACTTGTCGCGAATCATGGCCGCGAATGTCGCCTCGGCCGCCAGCTTGCCTTCGACCATCGCCCTGCCGGAGAATTTCCAAACATTGGCACGACTCTGGATCTTCTCGACATGAAGCTCGAGGCGGTCCCCCGGCAACACAGGACGACGGAACCGCACGCCGTCGATCGACATGAAATAGACCAGCTTGCCTTCCGACTGGCCGCCGAACGTGGCCACGACCAGCACCGCCGCCGTCTGCGCCATGGCCTCGACGATCAGGACGCCCGGCATGACCGGCTCGGACGGGAAATGACCCTGAAAGAACGGTTCGTTGATGCTGACGTTCTTGATTCCGACGGCGCTGTGGTCGAGTTGAATATCGGTGACCCGATCGACCATCAGCATCGGGTAGCGATGGGGGATCATCTGAAGGATCCGCTTGATGTCGACGGAAGTGGCTGTCGAGAGGCTTGCCTTGTCGGTCTGGATGTTCATTTCACCGCCATCTCTGCTCAGAATCGGGTTCCGAAGCTGAACCTGAAGTTCTGAGTCTTATCCCAAGTCTCCTGAACAATCGGGAAGCTGTAGTCTACCCGGATCGGCCCGAATGGCGATATCCATTGAATGCCGAAGCCGGTGCCCACCCGCATCAACTGACTGTCGAGAACCGACGCCCCGAAATTCGACGCCTGATTGCCCCAAAGGGAGCCGGTATCGACAAACGCCTTGCCGACTAGGCCGAGTTCCTTGGGGATGCCGTAGAGCGGGAAGCTGAGTTCGGTGGTTGTTGTATAAAAATACTGGCCGCCCAAGGAATCGGTAGTGCCGGCGTCGCGCGGGCCGACACCCGCCACGGCAAAGCCACGCAGGTTGTCGCCGCCCAGGAAGAACAGATTGTTCAGTTTGATATAGGTATTATTGTACGGCACGACAACGCCCAGCGAGCCGCCGACCGATATCACGACGTCGTCGATGATGCTCTGGAAGTATACCGCGTCGGCGGTCGTGCGGGCGTATTGCTCGGTTCCGATAGCGCCTGCAACTGCCACCGTATTGCGCAGCAAAAATCCCTTCGTCGTATTGATTCGCACATCGCGTGTATCCCAGGCGATCGTTTCGGAAACTTCAGAAACCGTGGAAAGACCCGCCTGCGCCTGCACGACGGGCGAGGCGAACGGCGAGACGTTGAAGATATTCGTCTGCCGTAGAGTGTAGCGAACGATCTGCCGCGTGTGCTCGCTGTAGGCCCAGCCGCTGCGCAGCGCGAAGCCGATGCTGGCATCGTTATAGTTGGCAACCGCCTGCCGATCGTTCGATGTCCGGAAGATGTCGAAGCCGGCTACCATGTTGCGATCGAGGAAATACGGCTCGGTGAAGCTGAAATCGATGTTGGTGCTCAAGGTGCCCAACGACAATCCGAGTCGAACTTCCTGCCCCTTGCCCAGGAGATTGCGTTCCTTGATCGAGATGTCGCCCACGATACCGGCCGTGGTCGAATAGCCGGCACCGAACGAGATTTCGCCGGTGCTCTGTTCGACGACTTGGACTTCGAGATTGGTCTTGTCGGGCGCGGAGCCGGGCGCCGCCGAAATGTCGACTTTCTCGAAGAAGCCGAGGGCACGCAGGCGTTCCTGGCTGCGACGTAGCTTCGCGGAGCTGAAGGCATCGCCCTCGGCAAGACGGAACTCGCGCCGGATCACCCTGTCCAGGGTGCGTGTATTGCCCGAAATGTTGATGCGCTCGACATACACACGTGGCCCTTCCTGGACCTCGAAGGACACGTCGACCGTCTTGGTATCCTTATTGCGCCGAATATTCGGACGGACTTCGACGAAGGCATAGCCCAGCGCGCCAACGACGTCGGATAGCGTGGCGATGGTCTTTTCCACATCGGTGGCGTCGTACCAGTCGCCTTCGCTCATCGACAGGTAGGTCTTCAGGACATCGACATCCAGTCCCGGGAAGCGGGTCGAAACGTCGACCTCGCCGAATTTGTAGCGATCCCCCTCGCTGATCGTAAAGGTGAGGAAGAATCCATCGCGGTCCGGCGACAGCTCGGCGACGGCCGACACCACGCGAAAATCGGCATAGCCCTCGGAAAGGTAGAACTTGCGCAGTAACTCGCGATCTAGGTTGAGGCGGTCCGGATCGAAGCGGTCATCCGAGGACAGGAAACGCCACCAAGCGCTTTCCGCAGTCCGGATCTTGCCGCGCAACGTGCCGTCACTGAAAGCCTCGTTGCCCACGAAAGTGATGCGCTTGATGCCGGTTACATCACCTTCATTGATCTCGAAGACGAGATCGACCCGGCCCTGCTCCAGTTTGATGATCTTGGGCTCGACCGATGCATTGTAGCGACCGCCGCGGCGGTAGATGGTGAGAATGCGTTCG
>CAMARK010000120.1 GCA_945860205.1 Reyranella massiliensis 521
GCATACACCATTGACGAAGCGGGGCGACCGTCCGACGCTCGGCGCCTGCACCTCACGCACAACACCATCGGAGCAACCATGATCGATCTGCATTACTGGCCAACGCCCAACGGCAAGAAGGTCACCATCCTGCTCGAGGAGCTGGGCACGCCCTACAAGATCGTGCCCGTGAACATCGGACGCGGCGATCAGTTCACGGACGCGTTCCTGGAAATGAATCCCAATCACCGCATGCCGGTTATGGTCGATCACGAGCCGAAAGGTGGCGGCAAGCCGATCGTGATCTTCGAGTCGGGCGCGATCATGATGTACATCGCCGAGAAAGCCGGGAAGTTCTATCCGCAGGACATCAGGACCGAGTACGAGGTCAACCAGTGGCTGATCTGGCAAATGGCCAACCAGGGGCCGAAGTCGGGCGAGTGCGGCCATTTCCGCCGCGTCGACCAGGAGAAGGAAGGCGACCAGAAATACGCCATCGCCCGCTTCACCGATGAAGTGAATCGCCTCTACGGCGTGCTCAACAACCGGCTCCACAAACACAAGTATCTTGCCGGCGACCAGTACACGATCGCCGACATGATCTGCTACCCATGGACGGTGAACTGGAAATTCCAAGGCCAGGACATCGAGGAGTTCAAGCACTTCAAGCGCTGGTTCGAGGAGCTGGGCGCCCGCCCCGCCGTACAGAAGGGCATGGCGGTCGGCGCCGACCTCTCGGTCGAGCGCGAGAAGCTGCCGCCCGAGGAACAGGCCCGCATCCGCAAGCTGCTGTACAACCAGCGCGCCCGGCCTGTTCCCGCTTAAAGAGGGCCGGC
Source organism: Reyranella massiliensis 521 (assembly GCA_945860205.1). GTDB lineage: Bacteria > Pseudomonadota > Alphaproteobacteria > Reyranellales > Reyranellaceae > Reyranella > Reyranella massiliensis_B. The sequence goes on from CAMARK010000120.1 coordinate 816, forward strand.
GTAAAAATCTAGATTGGGCCGTAGGCGGCGGGAAACCCGGCGATGTCGAGTGTCGGCACGCCGGGCACCCGCACCAGCCGGCTCTCATGGCGGCCGTCGGGCTCAAGGAGATGCTCGACGTAGCCCACTTCCTTGATGCCGTAGCGCGGCTGGCGCGCATCCGGGATGATGAAAGCAGTCGACGTGCCCCACACGTGATGCACGCCGTCCGACCAGGTCTCGCGAAACTGATGCACGTGGCCGCAGGCGACCAACGCCGGCACGACGCCGCCCAGCGACATCAGCAGCAGCCGGCGCGGCACGGGATTGACGAAGCGCCCGGTGATCGCAATTTCGTCGGCGGTCCGGTCGAACAGCGGCTTGTGCAGGAACAGCGCCAGCCGGCGCCGGCCGAGGCTCGCGATCGCCTTGACGATATCGTCTTCCTGGTGCTCGGCGGCATCGAGGTCGCTGCCCAGAAGCTGCGCGTTGACACCCAGCAGCCGCCAACCGGGAACATCCAACGTCCACCAGTCGGCGCCGAAATGGCTGAGGTAGCGGGCCCGTCGCATTGCGTCGATCGCACCCTCGCCGTGCGCCGGCGCATCCTGGCTGTCGCCGAGATCATGATTGCCGGGCAGGTAGCGCACCGGAAGATCGAGCCCGTCGTGCAGCGCCCGCGCCGCCAGCAGATCGGCTTCGTTCGACGCACCATCCAGCGAGATGTCGCCCGAGTTCAGGACGAGATCGGGACGGGCCTTCCGCAAGGCCTCGCCGATACGGACGAAATTGTCGACGAAGAAGGGTTTGTAGTCGCTGAGATGAGTGTCCGAAATTTGGGCGATGCGGAAGGTCATGCCGCCAACCCTAGGCACTGTTTGTTTCAGAACCGGGAACGCAACGGGGCCGGACTATGGCCGCCCGGACTATGGCCGCCCGGACTATGGCCGCGATGACAGCGGCGGTGCAATTTCCTCAAGCGGCCGGCACTCCGCCCGAACGCCGAGCCTCGTCGTGACCAGGGCGGCTGCGATCATCATGCCGGCGCCCAGCAGGTAGCCGGCGGCGATGTCGCCGCGATCGCCGCCCTCGATCAGGACGCCGAACAGCCACGGCCCGCCAACGCCGCCCAGCAGCGTGCCGAAGGCATAGAACAGCGCGATGGTGAGCGCGCGAATTTCCAGGGGGAAGCATTCGCCGACGGTGAGATAGGCCGCGCTCGCCGCCGCCGAGGCGAAGAAGAAGACGATGCTCCACATCACGGTCTGCGTCGTCGCGTCGAGCAGGCCGGCATTGAGAAGCTGGGCGGTAACCGCGAGGAGAATGCCTGAAATCCCATAGGTCGCGACGATCATCGGTTTGCGGCCGATCGTGTCGAACAGCGGACCGAGGATCAGCGGCCCCAGGAAGTTGCCGAGGGCGAACGGCAGGATGTAGAGCCCGACCTTGTCGCCCGGCACACTGTAAAAGCGCGTCAAGATCAGCGCATAGGTGAAGAAGATCGCGTTGTAGACGAAGGCCTGCGCCGCCATCAGCACGAGGCCGAGCGTCGTGCGCCCAGGGTAGTCCCTGAGTAGCGTGCGCGCCACCGAGACCAGCGTCACCTTATGCGGATCGCCCAGCGCCAAGGTCGCCTTGACGGGCGCCAGCACGACACGCTCGCTGGCAACGATGCTCGCCTCGATCTCGGCCATGACCCGCTCCGCTTCCCGCGGCTGGCCATGGATCATCAGCCAGCGCGGACTCTCGGGCAGGAAGCGGCGCAGAAAGAGAATCACCAATCCGAGCAGCGCGCCACTCCCGAAGGCCACCCGCCAACCCATGTCGGGATCGAGGAATGCCGGATCGAGCAGCCACACTGAGAGCAGCGCGCCCATCGCCGCACCGAGCCAGAAGCTGCCGTTGATGGCGAGGTCGACGCGGCCGCGCAGCCGCGCCGGCATCAGCTCGTGGATCGCCGAGTTGATCGCCGCATACTCGCCGCCGATACCGGCGCCGGTGAGGAAGCGGAACAGCAGGAAGCTATAGAAGTCCCACGAGAAGGCCGTGGCGGCCGTGGCGACGAGATAGACACCCAGGGTGACGTTGAACAGCTTCTTGCGGCCGAGCTTGTCGGTGAGCTGGCCGAAGAACAGGCTGCCCAGCACCGCCCCTGCGAGATAGGCGCTGCCGGTGAGGCCCACCTGCTCGGCGGTGAGCTGGAGCCGCGGACTGGTCTGCAGCGCGGCCGCCACCGATCCGGCGAGCGTCACTTCGAGGCCGTCGAGGATCCAGGTGATGCCGAGCGCAACCACGACCAGCCGATGGAAGCGGCTCCACGGCAGGCGGTCCAGACGTGCCGGGACGTCGGTATGAGTGGCGGGGGTATGGGTTGCGGGCTGATTAGCCATACTGGTCGTCGTGCTAACGCCTGGCCGCGAAGAGCGTTCCCTCCTGCAACGCAGGCCTGCCGGACACGCGGTGGCTTCAAACCGGACCGGCGACTACTATGACCGCATGAGCGACAATACGATGGCGGCCGGTGCCGCCCCCGCGGCGCCCGCCGTCGCCGCAGCGGCCTCCGCTTCGGCCAACAACACGACCTTCGCGGTCATTCTTTCACTCAGCTTCTGCCACCTGCTGAACGACATGATGCAGTCGCTGGTGCCGGCGCTCTATCCCATCCTCAAGGATTCATACGAACTGAGCTTCGGCCAGATCGGCCTGATCACGCTCGCCTTCCAGTGCACCGCCTCGATGCTGCAGCCGGTGGTTGGCATGTACACCGACAAGCGTCCCCAGCCCTATTCCCTGATGGTCGGCATGGGCTTCACCCTGGTCGGCCTGCTCTTGATGTCCCAGGCCAACACCTATCCGCTGATCCTGCTGGCGGCGGCCCTGATCGGCATGGGCTCGTCGGTCTTCCATCCTGAGGCCTCGCGCGTGGCGCGCATGGCGGCGGGTGGGCGCTACGGCCTCGCCCAGTCGCTGTTCCAGGTCGGCGGCAACATGGGCTCCGCCGCGGGTCCTCTCCTGGCCGCCTTCATCGTCGTGCCGCATGGCCAGCACAGCATCGTGTGGTTCTCCGCCGCCGCCCTCGTGGCCATGGCCGTGCTGTTCCAGGTCGGCGGCTGGTACAGCCGCCGGCGGGCCGAATCGAAGAGAGCCGCCTCGAAGCCGGCCGCGCGTGCCAAGTCCGCCGCCGCAGGCCCCACCATCTCGACCCTGTCGCGCGGGCGCGTCATCGGCGCCGTGCTGGTGCTGGTGGCGCTGCTGTTCTCCAAGAACGTCTATAGCGCCAGCCTCGGCAGCTACTTCACCTTCTACCTGATCGAGAAGTTCGGCGTCGAAGTGCAGACGGCACAGCTCTACCTGTTCGCCTTCCTGGTCGGCATCGTCATGGGCACGATTGCCGGCGGTGTCGTGGGCGACAAGGTCGGCCGCATCCCGGTGATGTGGTTCTCGATCGTGGGCGCGCTGCCCTTCGCCCTGATGCTGCCTTACGCCAACCTGTTCTGGACCGGCGTGCTCGCCGTCGCGGTCGCGATGATCATGGCCTCGGCCTTCTCTGCCATCCTGGTCTACGCGCAGGAGCTGCTGCCCGGCCGGGTCGGCCTCGTGGCCGGCATGTTCTTCGGCTTCTCCTTCGGCCTGGGCGGGCTCGGCGCCGCGGCGCTGGGCCAGCTTGCCGACCTCACCAGCATCGACACCGTCTATAAGCTGACGCCGTTCCTGCTCTTGCTGGGATTGCTGACGGCGTTCCTGCCGCGCCATCCCGGCCGCCCGGCATGAACCTTCGCTGAAGCAAGAGCGAAGCAATGCCCCGTGCACGCCTGCGCGATCTCGGCCTTAAAGTCGGGACTCTCCCGCCCGGACCACTCAACGCCATTACCGATGTGGCGGGCGTCAAAGTGGGGTACTCGACCGTCATTCAGGATAGTCCACGGATTGCCCGGACCGGCGTCACTGCCATCTGGCCGCGCGGACGGGAAATCTGGACCGACTACGTCTTCGCCGGCACCTTCTCGTTCAATGGCAACGGCGAAATGACCGGCCTTCCGTGGCTCGCGGAGCAGGGTCTGCTCGGCGCACCGATCGGGATCACCAACACTTATCAGGTGGGAATCGTCCGTGACGCCATCACGGCCCTGGCGGTTCGCGATGGTGCCTCCCAGGCCTTTCATCTGCCCGTCGTCGCCGAGACCTACGATGGCTGGCTCAGCGACATCCAGAGTTTTCCACTAACGCAAGCGCATGCGTTTGCCGCGTTCGACAGCGCGGTTGGCGGCTGCGCTATCGCCGAAGGCAATGTAGGCGGCGGCACCGGCATGATCTGCCACGAATTCAAAGGCGGGACCGGCACGGCATCGCGCACCGTCGTCGAGAGCGGAGAGCGCTATACGGTCGGCGCGCTGGTGCAGGCGAACTATGGCGCGCGCGATCTGTTGCGCGTGGATGGCGTGCCGGTCGGCCGCGAGATCGGACCGGACGTGGTGCCGGCGCATCGTTCGGGTATAAGCACGACCCCGCCGCCAGCGACGGAAGGTTCCATCATCGTCGTTCTGGCGACCGACGCACCTCTCATTCCGCTCCAATGCCAGCGGCTCGCCCGCCGGGCCACGACAGGGCTCTCCTGGGTGGGCGGCATCGGCGCCAATGGAAGCGGCGATATCTTCATCGCGTTTTCGACGGGAAATCACATCGGCCAGAACGACAGGATCAGCAACGTGAAGATGCTGGCACCCGACGCAATGACGAGCCTCTTCCGAGCCGCGGCCGAAGCAACCGAAGAGGCAATCCTCAACGCAATATGCATGGCCGAGACCATGTCCGGCCGGGACGGCCGCACCGTCCACGCGCTGCCGCTCGACCTCCTGCAGGAGGTGATGCGAAGATACCGGCCCGACCAACGCCAGGCTCAGGGAGGCGCACGCGCATGAAGGATTTTGCAGGCAGGATCGCCGTAATCACCGGCGGCGGCACCGGCATGGGCCGCGAACTGGCGCGGTTGCTGGTCGCCGAGGGCTGCAATGTTGCGCTCTGCGACGTCTCGGCCACCGCAATGGAAGAAACACGACGCCTGTGCAAAGTCGATGGACTGCGCCAGGGCCAGCGCATTACCACGCATGTGGCGGACGTCTCCGATCCCGTTCAGGTTCGCGGCTTCCGCGACGCCGTCGCTCGGGATCAGGACACCGACTGCATCCACCTGCTGTTCAACAATGCCGGCATCGGCGGCGGCGGCAGCCTGGTCGTCAACGGGCAGGACGAATGGGAGCGGACGTTCAACGTCTGCTGGGGCGGCGTCTACAACGGCACCCGCATCTTCCTGCCGATGCTGCAGAAGGCCGATGCCGGCCACATCGTCAACACCAGCAGCGTCAACGGTTTCTGGGCGGCCATCGCGCCCCACATTCCCCAGACCGCCTATGCGGCGGCGAAATTTGCGGTCAAGGGTTTCACCGAAGCGCTGATCACCGACCTGCGCATCAACGCGCCGCACATCAAATGCTCGGTGGTGATGCCCGGACATATCGGCACCTCGATCGTGGCCAACTCACGCAAGGTCCAGAGCGGCAACGACACCGACGTGATGACGCCCAAGGAAATCGCCCAGGCGCGGGCGCGCATCGCCTCGATGGGCCGCGATGCCGCCTCGCTGTCCGACGACGAGGTGCGCAAGATCGTGGCCGATCGCGCCAAGCGCTTCCTCGATGAGGCGCCGACGTCCGCGACCGAAGCAGCGCGCATCATCCTGGACGGCGTCAGGGCGGAACGCTGGCGCATTCTGATCGGCCGCGATGCCGAGGAACTCGATGCCCGCGTGCGCGCCGCGCCCGAGCGCGCCTACGAAAAGGATTTCTTCGACAGCTTCGAATCCGAGGTCGGCTGGCGTCTCGGCCGCTGAGGTTTCAGCGGCCGGCGCTTTCGATGACCCGGTCGACCATCTGCGGCGCCATGCCGAGATAGTTCGCGGGATCGGTCAGGCGATCGAGCGCCGCCCGGTCGAGATGCTTGGTGATCTCGGGCACTTTCGCCAGGGCGTCCGCCAACTCGCCGCCACTGTCGGCGACCGTCCGGCAGGCGGCATAGACAACATCATGCGCCTGCTGGCGGCCGAGGACAGGTGCAAGCCCCATCATGACCGCCTCGGCCACGATCAGGCCCTTGGACATGGCGAGGTTGACGGCCATGCGACGCTCATCGACGATCAGCCCGCCCAGAGCCGTCCTGGCCTGGTGCAGCGCGCCCGCCGCCAGCACGAAGCTCTCGGGCACCGCCATCCACTCCGCGTGCCACGGGCCGGTCGCGCGTTCGAAGTCTTGGACCATGGCATCGAGCATCAGGCCGGCATGCTGGCGCACCGCCTTGCCGGCCGCGAGCATGAGTTCGGACGAGATCGGATTGCGCTTTTGCGGCATGGTCGAGGAGGCACCGCGACCTGTAACGAAGGGCTCGTAGACCTCGCCAAACTCCGTCGACGCCATGATCATGACGTCGAGCGCGATCTTGCCCAGCGAGCCGGTGACGAGGGCGAGAAAATTGACCGCCTCGGCCAGGCCATCACGCGCGACATGCCAGGTCGAACTCGGCACGCCGAGGCCGAGTTCCGCGCACAGTGCCGCCTGCACATCCAGGCCCTTGTCGCCCAGCGACGCCAGCGTGCCGGCGGCACCGGCAAACTGGCCGACCAGCACGCGCGGCTTCAACTGCTCCAGCCGCTCCGCGTGCCGGTCGAACATGGCGAGCCAGATCGCGACCTTGTAGCCGAAGGTGATGGGCAGCGCGTGCTGCAGATGCGTGCGGCCCGCCATCGGCGTGTCGCGGTGTTTTCGCGCCAGCTTGGCCAGGATGCCGCGCAAGGCCGTGAGATCCTCGTCCACGATCCTGAGGCCCTCGCGAAGCTGCAGGACGACGGCGGTATCCATGATGTCCTGGGTCGTGGCGCCCCAATGGACGAAGCGGCCGGCCTCGCCGCACTGCTTGGCGAGCTGATGGACCAGCGGCAGGATCGGATAGCCCACGATGTCGGTCTCGCGGCCGAGATGTTCGAAGTCGAGCGTCTCGGCGTTGCTGAGCCGGGCGATCTCCCCGGCCGCCGCCTCGGGAATCACACCGCAGCGCGCCTCGGCCCTGGCCAGCGCCACCTCGACCTCGACGCAGCGCGCCATGAAGGTCCTGTCGGAGAAGACCTGCCGCATCGCAGGCGTGCCGAAGGCGTCGCGGAACAGGATCGAGTCCAGCACGGTGGTCGAACTCTGGAAGACTGACATAAAGGACTCCTAGGCCGGCAGCAGTTTCAGGCGGCGTAGCAGCTCGCGCTCCTGCTCCATGGTCTTGATCATCGCCTCGCGATAGGCGGGGCCATCCAGCAGCATCAGCGGCTGGTCCATATTTTCGAGGAACTCGAGATGCTTCGGCTCCTGCGCCGCGGCGCGGAAGGCATCGGCCAGGATTTTTACCACGGCCGGATCCATGCCCTTCGGCCCGACCAGGCCGCCCGGACTGTCGACGGCGATCTCAAGGCCGAGCTCGCGCACGGTCGGCACGTCGGGGAAGCGCTTCGCCCGGGTGCCGGTGAAGACCGCCAGCAGCCGGAGCTTGCCGGCCATGACCATCGGCGCCCAGCCCGAGGACTCCGAGGCGAAGTCGATCTCGCCGCCCAGCAGCGCGCGCATCGTGTCGGCCGTGCCGCGATAGGGCGCGTGCGTCCACGAGAGACCCTGCGCCATGCCGAGACTTTCCATCGCGAGATGCTGGGTCGAGCCCGCGCCCAGCGTGCCCCAGTTTAGCTTGCCGGGATTGGCCTTGGCATAGGCCAGCAGCTCGGGCAGCGACTTCCACGGCGCATCGGCGCGCACCACCACGCCCATGACGAAGCCGGTGATCTGCAGGATATAGGTGAGATCCTTGATCGGATCGTATTTTAGCGCCGGGTTGAGCATCGGCTGGCGCAGCATGCTCATGTGCATCTGGCAGATCGTGTAGCCGTCAGGCTTGGCATCTTGCAGCGCGAGCGCGCCCAGCACGCCGGCGGCCCCGCCCTTGTTCTCGACGACCACCGGCTGGCCGAGCTTCTGGGAGACCGATTCGGCCAGAATGCGGAAGCCCGCATCGGCCGGCCCGCCGGCCGCCCAGGGAATGATCAGCTTGATGGGCCGGTCGGGAAACTTCGCCTGGGCGTGCGCGGTTCCGGCAGCGCCGAACGGCAGGGCAGAGGCGCCGCCAAGGGCGGCCCGTCGCGTGATACGGCTCATGACTTTGAACTCCTCCCGGTTTACTGGACTTTATCCCCGGGCATGGAGCGTGCCAAACGATCGATGGCGGGGTCCTGGGAGAAGCCTCCCGACCCGGGCTAGGATGCTTTCGCGGCGTCGCGCTTGATCTTCTTGGCCAGCGACCATTTATGGACCTCAGTCGGCCCGTCGTAGATGCGAAAGGCCCTGACCTCTCTAAAAACCTGCTCGACGATCGTATCGGTGGAGACTCCCGTGCCGCCCATCACCTGAACGCAACGATCGGCCACACGATAGAGCGCTTCCGACACGGCGACCTTGGCCATCGAACTCTCGGCCGTTCCGAGCACCTCAGTGTCGAGAACATCGGCGCACCAATCGATCATCAATTCGGCCTGCTTCAGGTCGATCAGATTGTCGGCCAGCATGAACCCCACGCCTTCATGATCGATCAAAGGCTTTCCAAACGCATGGCGCTTGACCGCATAGGCCGTGGCGATCTCGTTGGCCCGCTTGGTGGCGCCGAACCAGCGCATGCAATGCGACAGGCGGGCCGGGCTGAGACGCACTTGCGCGTAGTTGAAGCCTTCCCCGTTCGCGCCAAGCATCTGGTCGGCCGGCACCCGGAGATTGTCGATCGTCACCATGGAGTGGCCGCCGGGCATCGAGCTGTCGATGGTGTCGATGACGCGGTCGATGCGGATCGCCGGATCGGGAAGATCGACCACGAACATGCAGGCGCCCGCGGTGGATTTCGCCATGACGATGCCGACCTTCGCGCCCTTGGCGCCGGTGATGAAGGTCTTGCGGCCGTTGATCACCCAATGATTTCCGTCCTGCACGGCCGTTGTCTGCATCATCGACGGATCGGAGCCGGCGCCGCCCTCCCCAGCCGGCTCGGTCATGAAGAAGGCCGAACGCGCGCGCCCTTCCACCATGGGCTTCAGGAAGCGCTCCTTCATCTCCGGGCTGCCCACCTTGCCCAGCAGGTACATGTTGCCTTCGTCGGGCGCCATCGTGTTCACGGCCACGGGGCCCAGCGGCGACAGGCCGGACGCCTTCAGGACGGTCGCGGTCTCGCGCTGGCTGAGGTGGCTGCCGTCGGGAAGGATATGCGGCGTCAGCACGCCCGCCGCGCGCGCCTTGTCCCGCAGTTCGGCGACCAGCTCGTCGGTTGGACCGTGGGCGCCGCACCGGGGATCCTTCTCGTACGGCACGACCACGTCGCGAACGAACGTCTCGACGCGCGCCGCGATCTCGGCGGCCTTGGCCGCACCTACTCCACTCATGCGATCACCCGGCTCAGGCCGACTTGGCCTTGAGGTCCGCCATTTCCTTTTTGACGCCCGCGATCATGCAGGAGATGTCGGACGTCACCATCACCATGTCGAAGCCGCGCTTCAGCGCGCCGCCCGCGAAGGCGCCGCTGGCGCAGTGCATGAGGCACTTGATGCCGGCCTTGTGCGCCGCCGCCAGGATCTTGTCGCAAGTGGCCATGTGCAGCGGATCGGGATTGTCGCCGCGCGGCGGCAGGCCGAGCGCGAACGACAGATCGGCCGGACCGATATAGACGGCGTCGAGGCCGGGGGTGGCGCAGATCGCGTCGAGGTTGGCGAGGCCTTCCTTGGTCTCGATCATGGCCATGACGATGATCTCGTCGTTGGCGTTGGCGACATAGTCGGAACCGCCATACTGCGCGGCGCGGATCGGGCCGTTCGAGCGGAAGCCGATCGGCGGGAAGCGGCAGGCAGCCACCGCGGCGGCGGCTTCCTTGGCGTTGTTGATCAGCGGCACGATGATGCCGTAAGCGCCGAGATCGAGCGCCCGCATGATGTCGTTAGGATTGTTCCAGCTGACGCGCACGAACGGCGTCACATCGGTCTGCGAGATCGCCTGCAGCATCGACAGCACGTTGTTCCACTCACTGGTGCCGTGCTGGAGGTCCACGCACAGGGAGTCGAAGCCGCCCTGACGCGCCATCACCTCGGCGGTGAAGCTGTGCCCGACGGACAGCCAGCCCATCGTCGCGGTCTTCTTTTCGCGCCACATTTCCTTGATCTTGTTCTTCCGCATGGTCGGACCTCCCGCTTGTTTATTGACGACGCGCATAGCTGGATTTGGGCCGATGGGGCAAGTCGCTGAACTTGCTAAGCGAATGGTGCCCAGGGGCGGGCTGCAGCAAGCTAGCTGCATCAAGCACTTTCACAAAAGTGGGACCGAAAAACTTCCCGCAGCTTTTCTATGCTTCTTGAATAGCAGCGTCCCACTTCCTCGACAATCCGCGAACCTGCGGCCCGCGATTTGCAAACGATTGCAATCGTTTACGATGAAACTCTAGCCGAAACCATTTGTTGCACATGTCGATCTGGAACGCTTTCACCATTTGAATACACGCGCACTAATCGTCAGTGCTCCTGTCTTTACGGCCGATCACTTGAAGCCTACGGTCGCCGACCATAGCTGTCCGATTTAGTAGGGTGCCGTCGGCTGAGCGTCTGCGGGATGCCCTCACGCTCCCGCTCACATTACGTGACGGAGAGAGCTATGAAACCTTCGCATGAATGCTTACCCTCGACCAGACACGTAGATAGACGAGCTACCACGCGCTTATTGCGCAGCGAACTCGTCGAAGCGCAGGCCATTATCGATAATCTCGACATGGCTGTTGCAGTGCTCGACACGCGTTTCTACATCATCAACGTCAACCACTCCTTCTGCAGCACTGTCAAGTGCGAAAGTGCCGACACTATCGGCAATAGTTTCTTTGCGCTGGGAAATGGCCAATGGGACATCGCGGAACTGAAGGAATTGCTCTCAGATGTAATAACGAAGGCGAAGGTGGTCGTGGGTTTTGCGGTGACCAAGGCCTTCCATCAAATCGGACAGCGAACCATCATGGTCAGTGCCCGTCGGATCCGGGGCGCCGACCGAATGGAAATCCTGATGCGATTCGAGGACATAACTGAAAGGGCTCGCGTGACCGCAGAGCTGCAGATCCTGTACCAGGAAGCTAGCCACCGCGCCCGCAACGAACTGGTTGTTGTCCATGCCCTTGCCAATCACATCCTGACCAAAGGCAAGTCAGCCACCCAATATCGCCAGGCCTTTCTGAATCACCTCGATGCATTGCTGGCGGCGCAGGACTTGTCGCAGCACTTCGAGACCGATTTTGCAGACCTTATCGATCGCATTCTCAAGCCCATCGACAGTGCACGAGTCCACCGCTCCTCCTGCCCGCCAGCCCCTATCTGCAAGGAGCAGCTGTTGCCCTTGACCCTGATTTTTCATGATGAGCTGCCCCCGGATTTTTTGGACACCGATTTGTCCAACCGGAGGCATTCATGATGAAGTCGAGCATGAACCAAATCGAAACCAACGATGTGAATGATGATCCTGAGGTCAGCAGGGTCGAGCGCAGTTCGTCCAGGCAGTCTCCTGGCCATGTGTTCCCTGGCCAGGGAACGACGCGCCAGGCACCGCTCGCACCTGGCCAGCGCTGGAGCGTGGCACGCAAGCGGGAGGTCGTCCTTGGCCTGCTGCGGGGAGAATCGAGCGAACTACTCTCCCGTGAGCTCGGGGTGCCGATCTACAAACTGGAGCAGTGGCGCCAGAAG
>CAMARK010000121.1 GCA_945860205.1 Reyranella massiliensis 521
GACCGTGTCCACACGCGCTTCGTCGATGAACATGCCGGGGCACTGGTCGAGGCGGCGGCCCAGACGCAGTCGGGGCTCTATTTCCCAGTGGTGGCGGCAGCCGCGGCGGGCGGGCGGCAGGCCGGGGCGCGCGTCGATGCCGTGGATCCGCTGGCGGTGCTGAGTTTCGGCAAGGCGGTGCAGCAGACCGCGCCGGAGAACTCAGTCGACGCACCCGAGGGCACCGTGCCGGTTCAGGCGCCGATGCAGGGCACGATCGTCAGCATTGCCGTGGCCGAGGGCGACGCGGTGGCGGCAGGCCAGCCGCTGCTGGTCATGGACGCCATGAAGATGCAGCACGAGATCAAGAGCCCGGCGCGCGGCTATGTGCGGCGGATCGCGGTCGAGGCCGGTGAGACGATCTACGAGGGCCATGCGCTGCTGTTCGTCGAAGAGGCCGACGTCGAGGTGAAGGGTGCGGCGGTCGAGGAGAAGATCGATCTCGACCATGTCCGTCCCGACCTCGCGGAATATTTTGAGCGCCGCGCGACGACGCTCGACGGGAAGCGGCCCGAGGCGGTGGCGCGCCGGCGCAAGACCAATCAGCGCACGGCGCGGCAGAACCTGGACGACCTGGTCGATCCCGGCAGCTTTGTCGAGTATGGCGCCTTTGCCATCGCCAGCCAGCGCACGCGGCGCACGATCGAGGACCTGATCGAGAAAACGCCGGCTGACGGGCTGATCACCGGCATCGGCCGGGTCAACGGCTCGCTGTTCGGACCGGAACGCAGCCGCGTCGCCGTGGCCCACTACGACTACACCGTGCTCGCAGGCACCCAGGGCAAGAACAACCACCACAAGAAGGACCGGCTGTTCGAGATCGTGGAGAAGCAGCGCATCCCGCTGGTATTCTTCACCGAGGGCGGCGGCGGTCGACCGGGCGACATCGACGTGCAATCGGTGGCCGGCCTCAACACCATGGCCTTCCACATCTTCGGGCGCCTGAGTGGCGTGGCGCCCCTGGTCGGCATCAATTCGGGCCGCTGCTTTGCCGGCAATGCCGCCATCCTCGGCTGCTGTGACGTGGTGATCGCCACGAAGAACTCGTCGATCGGCATGGGCGGCCCGGCCATGATCGAGGGCGGTAATCTCGGGGTCTTCTCGCCCGAGGAAGTGGGCCCGATGAGCGTGCAGGTGCCCAACGGCGTCGTCGACATCGCGGTCGAGGACGAGGCCGAGGCGGTCGCGGTCGCCAAGAAGTACCTGTCCTACTTCCAGGGCGCGCTGCCGGAATGGCGGGCCGCCGACCAGCGGTTGCTGCGCCGGGTCATTCCAGAGAACCGGCTGCGCGTCTACGACGTGCGCGACGTGATCGCGACGCTATGCGACGAGGATTCCGTGCTGGAACTGCGGCGCGCCTTCGGGCTGGGCATGGTGACGGCCTTCGCCCGCATAGAAGGCAAGCCGCTCGGCATCGTCGCCAACAATCCGACCCATCTTGCCGGCGCCATCGACTCCGACGGCTCGGACAAGGCGGCGCGCTTCCTGCAGCTCTGCGACGCCTACGACATCCCTATCCTGTTCCTGTGCGATACGCCCGGCATGATGGTGGGGCCGGAGGTCGAGAAGACCGCCCTGGTCCGCCATTGCTCCCGGCTGTTCGTGACCGGCGCCAACCTCACGGTGCCGTTCGGCACCATCGTGCTGCGCAAGGCCTATGGGCTGGGCGCTCAGGCGATGGCGGGCGGCTCGTTCCATGCCCCCACCTTCGCGCTCAGCTGGCCGACCGGCGAGTTCGGCGGCATGGGGCTGGAGGGCGCGGTCAAGCTCGGCTACCGCAAGGAACTGGAAGCCATCGCCGATCCGGCCGAACGGCGCGCCCTGTTCGACAAGATGGTGGCGGCCGCCTATGCGCGCGGTAAGGCGCTCAGCACCGCCACCTATTTCGAGGTCGACGAGGTCATCGATCCCGCCGATTCGCGGCGCTGGATCGCGACCGCGCTGCTGGGGGCGGCGCCGCGTCCGCGCAACGAGCACAAGAAGCGGTCGAACATCGACACCTGGTGATCAAATGAAAGATCCCTCGCTCCAGCGCGGGGGTTACCCCGCGCGACTCGGGATGACAGCGTTTGTCATCCCGAGCGGAGCGAGGGATCTTTTCTCGTTGCGTGATCTACTGCGCGATCCAGAAGGTGTCGGGCTGGTAGAGGCCGATGTATCCGCCCGGATCCCAGGCGGAATAGCCTTCCTTGGGCACGTTGCGAACCTTGGGGCCGACCACGATGGGCTGGCGGATGCCGTTCACGGTGCCGATCGAGAACACCTCGTCGGCATTGGCCTCGAGGATCTTGTCCCAGGCCTTGCGGCGCCCGGCGGCATCGGACGACGTCTCCCATTCCTTCACATAGTCGAGCAGCTTGCAGGCCGACTCGAGGTCGCATTTCTCGCCTTTGGTGCCCTTGGATTCGATGAACATGCCCCAGCGCGACCACTGTAGCCCGCCCTGCATGGTCGGCGCGAACTCCTTGGGACTGGTGTTGACCGTCGGCACGGCTGTCACATTGCCGGCGAAGGCGGTCATGACAGCCTCGCCCGAGAAGGCCCTGAGCCGGAAATTCTCGCGCGACTGGGGCTTGCCCAGCAGCTTGATGCCGACCTTCTTCCACATTTCGGTGATCAGCTGCAGGGCATCGGAGTCTTCGGTCTCCTCGCTCGCATGCTCGATCACGATGGTTGCGGGCTTGCCGCTGGGCAGCAGGCGGATGCCGTCGGAACCGCGCTTGGCGAGGCCGACCTCATCCAGGAGCTTGTTGGCCATCTTGGGATCGTAGTTCGCCCACTTGGTCGCGTACGCCGGCTTGAACAATTCGGAGCGTTCCATGACCGTGTTGTTGGAGGGCTTGGCGAGGCCGAGATAGACGACTTGGTTCAGCTCGTCGCGATCAATGGCCAGCGACAGCGCGCGACGAAACCGGACATCGCGCATCAGCTTGCGCCATTCCTCGTCGCTTGCGGTCAGATTGGGATAGAGCGCGATCTGCGAGCCCGAGCCGGACTCCCAAAGGTAAACGTTGACGCCCGACGTCTTGGCGCTCTTCTGCAGGAAGGTGTAGTCACGCATGTTGAGATAGCGCGGCTGCAGGTCGGCCTCACCGAGACCTGCCTTGGCCGGAATGAGGTTGGTTGCCGCCACTGTCATGATCACGTCGTTGATGTAGGGCAGCTGCTGCCCCTTTTCGTCGATGCGGTGATAGTAGGGATTGCGCGCAAAGACGTAGCGTTGGGCCGGGAACGGCGTCGCGAGCACCCACGGGTTCAGCGTCGGCATCTCCATATTGCTGTTGCCGTACATGACGTCCTGGCGGCGGTAGATGTTGACCCAGCGGGTACCCTTATGGATCTTCAGGATTTCCTCTTCGGGCGTGTACTTGCCGTGAATCGTCTTCAGGTAGTGTGCCGGCCGGTAGAGGAAGAGCGGCGCGGCGCGCGCCTGGCTCTCGATGAAGTAGGGGTTGGGCTTTTCCCAGGTGTACTTGATCGTCAGCTTGTCGATGATCTCGACCTTGGGCGGCTTGCCGTCGACGATGAGTTCGACCGACGGGCCGGAAGGCGACAGATCGGGATTGTTGGCGACATCTTCCCAGAAGAAGCGGAAATCGTCGGTGGTGAAGGGCTGGCCGTCCGACCATTTGTGCCCGGCCCGCAGCTTGAGGGTGAACTCGCGGCCTTCCTTGACCTCGTAGCTTTCCAGGATGTCGGGGTGCAGCTTGAACTGGTCGTCGTACACGATCAGGCGGGTGTAGCTATAGACCGTCATCAGGCGCGAATCGCGCACGCCGGCCACCAGCATGTTGAGCTGGCCGCCTTGCTTGCCCGGGCCGTCGCCGCCGGCGAACCGCTTGATGACCCACGGCTGCTCGGGAATGCGCTTGGCGATCGGCGGCAGCGCGCCCGACTTCACCTTCTCGACCAGCGCAGGCGTTTCCTGAAGCGGCGGCAGGGGATCGGCGGCAAATGCCGGAGTCCATATCAGCCCGACCACGAGCGCCTGGGTCAGAACACGTCTTTTCATAAAAAGCCTCACCGTTTGCCCGCTTCAGTTCCGCCGGGCGATCGTCCTGCCGCGATCAAATCGCTGAATGCCTCCCCCGTCAATGTCGGTGGAAGACATAAGGTTCCTCCGCGGGTTCCTCCGCGGTTCCTCTGCGGCGGTCCTCTGCGGCCCGCGATGTGGCGAAATTGTGTCGACGCGTTGACGCGCGCCGACGGACGCGCAAGAAACACCAAGCGACTGGCTGGTGATTGGAATGTCCGGGGGAAGAATGGCGAGCGGCCTCGAGAATGAATTTGCGACCCTGCATGAGATCGTCAAGGCGGCGAAGGTCCGGCTCACGCCCAACATCTGGGATTACCTGATCGGCGGCACCGAGACCGAGACCACGCTCCGGCGCAACCGGCTGGCGCTCGATGCCATCGCCTTCAAGCCGCGCGTGCTGCGTGATGTGTCGAAGATCGACCCGTCGTCGGAGATCCTCGGCCGCAAGATCCGCCTGCCGGTGATGCTGGCGCCGGTCGGCTCGCTTGAATCCTTCGAGCCGGGTGGCGGCATCACCGTCGCCAAGGGTGCAGGTGCTGCCAACGTGGCGATGCTGATCAGCTCGGTGACGACGCTCAAGCTCGAGGACATCGTCAAGGGCGGCGCGGCACCCAAGATCTACCAGCTCTATGTGCGCGGCGACGACGCGTGGGTGGCCGATCGCGTCAAGCAGGCGATGGGCGCGGGCTACGACGCCTTCTGCATCACCGTCGACACCCAGGTCTATTCGAGGCGCGAGCGCGACATCGCCAAGCGCTTCGTGAAGTCGTGGCGGACGGCGGCGGTCGGCCAGGATCACCAGGCCGCGTTCTCCTGGGAGAACTTCAAGCGCGTGAAGGACAAGTTCCCCGACGTGAAATTCATGCTGAAGGGGATCGGGACCGGCGAGGACGCCGAGATCGCCTGCCAGCATGGCGTCTGGGGGGTCTACTGCTCCAACCACGGCGGCCGCCAGCTCGACCACGGGCGCGGCTCGGCCGAGGTCCTGCCGGAGATCGTCGAGGCGGTGGCCGGACGCGCCAAGATCGCCATCGACGGTTCGTTCAGCCGCGGCAGCGACATCGTGAAGGCGATCGCCATGGGCGCCGACTGGGTCGGCCTGGGCCGGCTCTACTGCTACGGCCTCGCGGCGGCGGGCGCCGCCGGCATCGAGCGCGTGATCGAGCTTCTCGACGAAGAGATGCGCGAAGTGATGGGCCTGCTGGGCGTCTCCAGCCTGAAGCAGCTCGACAAGAGCTACCTGAGTGCGGCCATGCCGACCAACCTGCCCGGCGTGCACTCGGCCTTCCCGCTGCTCAATCTCGCCGACGAAGGTTACTGACGGGGGGTACTGACGGGGGTTGCTGATCCGCGCGCGGATTTTTCGGAAGGGCGTTCACGCCGTCCCCGGTGCTTGAGCAAGAATAGAGTGAGTGCACCGGCGGCCGGCGTGAACGTGCCGATCGAGAGGAGTGTCCTTCCGGCCTGACGGTGGGACGCCAAAACCGGTCGAAGCGCGACTGACAAGAACCGTGCGGCCGGCCGGTCGAATGCCCTCCAACCCCACACGGCAGGACGACCAGCGCCCGGCTTCGGCACGCTCTCCCTAACGACCAAGGACTACGCTCTTTCGGAACCCTTCATGAAGCCGTAGGGTACCCAAAATGAGCCAGCACGTTCCCCAAAATGAGCCGCTGGAGGTGCCGCGCGGGGCCTATCCGATGGTGCGGATCTCGTCGGAATTCTTCCTGCGCAGCGTCGATCTGTTGACGCGGGTGCAGGGCGACAAGCTGAACTCGGGCCTCGTCTTCATGGCGGTCAGCTACAACCATATGCACGACCCCGGCGGCGGTGCGGTCGGCGTGCGCGAGCTCGCCCGGCGCCTGAACCTTCCCTACGAGACCGTGCGCCGTCACGCCATGGAACTCGTGCGTGCCGGTCAGTGCAGCGCGACGCGCGATGGCATCGCAGTTGTGCCGGCCGTGCTGAAGAGCCGCGCGAACGTCGATGTGATGCGCAGTATCTACCTCAATGCCGAGCGCATGCTGATCGGGCTGACGCGTGCCGGACTGGCCAAGTACGAAGCGCCGTCCCGGTCCGCGGCGAGGCGAGGCAATCTCACGCGGGACCAGATGGCGATCGCGACCGCCTCGACCCGGCAGCTCCTTGCCGGCGTTCGAATGCTCGGCGACCTCTGGCAGGGCGATCTGCTGAGGGGGCTGGTTTTCACCGCCATCTGGACGGCCAACGTCAAGCACGTCACCAACACCGAACCCTCCGTCAGCCAGACGGTGCTGTCCGACGACCAACGCCTGCCAGTCAGCGTTCTTGCGATCTCGAGCTCGCTCAGGCTTCCTTACGAGACGGTCCGCCGCCACGCCCTGGCGCTGGAGAAAGCCGGCATCTGCCGCCGCGTCGGGCGGCAGGGCCTGGTCGTGCCGGCGGCGGTCCACCTCAAGATGGCCTCGGGTACCGTGCAGGCCCACGGGATGGTCACTGCCCTGCTCGCCGACCTCCGCCGCGCCGGCCTGAAGGCCTAGCCTCGTCCGACGAACGGCATCTTGGTCGCCATCACGGTGATGAACTGGACGTTGGCGTCGAGCGGCAGGCTGTCCATGTAGACGATGGCATTGGCCACTGCTTCGACATCCATGCGCGGCTCCGCAATGGTCGTGCCGTTGGGCTGCAGCACGCCTTTGGTCATGCGCTCGGTCATCGGCGTCACGGCATTGCCGATGTCGATCTGGCCGCAGGCGATGTCGTAGGCGCGGCCGTCGAGCGAGGTCGACTTGGTGAGGCCGGTGATGGCGTGCTTGGTCGAGGTATAGGCGACCGAGAACGGCCTGGGCGCATGCGCCGAGATCGAACCGTTGTTGATGATGCGCCCGCCCATCGGCTTCTGCGCCTTCATGATCTTGATCGCTTCCTGGGTGCAAAGGAAAGGGCCGGTCAGGTTGGCCGCCACGACGCCGAGCCAGGTCTCGTACGGCAGGTCTTCCAGCGGCACGGGCGGCGCGCCGCCGCCGGCATTGTTGAACACCAGGTCGAGGCGGCCGAAGGCTTCCTTGGTGCGGGCGAACAGGGCCTGGATCGATTCGCGCTTGGTGACGTCGGTCGGCACCGCCAGCGCATTGGGGGCATTGTTGCCGGCCAGGCTCGCGGTTTCTTCCAGCGCTTCCTTGCGGCGGCCGGCCAGCACGACCTTGTAGCCGTTCTTGAGCAGCGCCAGGGCCGCAGCGCGACCGATGCCGCTGCCAGATCCGGTGATGATTGCGATTTTCGCCATGGGTTCGTTCCTCCTCGGGGGCGGACCCTATCAGACGGCGAGGCTTTTCACATAGGCCCGCCAGCCGCCGAGCGAGGTGATGTCGCGCGCTGTTGCGACGGCGTAGGTTTCGCAGAGAAAGCCCAGCACCGCCGAGCCGTCCGCCAGCATGACGGTGCCGAGGCCGAGTGGTGCCGGAATCCTGGTGATGAACGCGCCGACTTTGTCAGCAGGCAAGCTCCACACTTCGAGATCGATCGCGCCGCCGCCGCCCTCAACGCCATTGGCGACGCGGACCATGCCCGGGCGATGTGGCGGCCCGCCGGGCAGCGCGTAAAAGCGATAGAGCGGCGCCGTCTTGCCCGCGCTCTCCTGCCGGCCGCCCAGTTCGGTGAGCTGTCCGTTCAGCGGCAGGCCGCTCATGTGGGCGCCGACCACGGCGATGGAGACACGATCTTCTACGACGACGGGATCGTGCGCGTGTATCGGCAACTGGCTCGCGGTCTTGCCGAGCGGCAGCGGCACGGCGCGCTGCCAGCGCGCACCGAAGGCCAGCAGCGTGCGCTCGGCGAAAGCACGCGCGATCAGGGTGATGCCGAACGGCATGCCGTCGGGACGGAAGCCGAAGGGGAGCGCAAGGCCACTCAGGCCAAAGAAGTTCACGAAGTTGGTGTAGTGGCCGAGATGTGAGTTGTAGAGCACCGGCTCGCGCTCGAGGTCGGCCAGGCGATAGACCGTGCCAGCGGTCGGGAGCGCCAGGAAATCGAGACCCTGCATCTCGGCCGCCGCGCGCTTCTTCAGCTCGGCCAGCCTGTACTGGCCCTCGAAGGCGTCGACGGCGCTGTACTTGCGCCCGCCCACCACGATCTGCCGCGTCGTCGGCCAGACCTTGGCCTCGTCGCCGGCGCCCTCGATGAAGGCGCCGACCGCCGCCGTGCGCTCGGCCACCCACGGTCCGGCATAGAGAAGCTGGGCGGCGTCGCGAAAGGGTGCGTAGTCGAACGTGACTGCCGTGCCGCCCAGCGCCTTCAGCTTTTCGACGGCCTCGGCGTAGAGCGCGGCATAGGCTTCGTCGCCGAAGAATTCCAGCGGCTTCGGTGCGCCGAAGCGAAAGGTCTTGCCGATGGCCGGCGTCGCCTGGGGCGCACAGGCGACGCCCAGCACGGCATCGGCATCGGCGCAGCTCAAGGCAAACACCGAGACGCAATCGAGCGACGCGCAGGCCGGCACGACGCCCACGTTGCTGATCAGACCCGGCGTCGGCTTCAGGCCCACGATATTGTTGAAGCCCGCCGGCACGCGGCCCGAGCCCGCGGTGTCGGTGCCGAGCGAGAAGCTCACGAGACCCGACGAGACGGCAACGGCCGAGCCGGAACTCGATCCACCGGGTATGAATGAAGCATCGAACGGATTGCGCGGCACGCCGTAGGGCGAGCGCACGCCCACCAGGCCGGTCGCGAACTGGTCGAGGTTGGTCTTGCCGATCACGATGGCGCCGGCATCGACCAGGCGCTTCACGACCTCGGCCGAAATCTGCGGCTCGTAGGCATAGCCGGGGCAGGCGGCCGTCGTGGCGAGCCCCGCCACGTCGATATTGTCCTTCACCGCGAAGGGCACGCCGTAGAGCGGCAGCTTCTCGATCTCGCCCCGTCGCGCATCGAGGGCGGCGGCTTGCGCGTGCAGCGCTGCGTCGGGCGCGCGCGAGATCCACACCCTGTCGTCGCCGGCCGCGGCGATGCGCTTCAGCACCTCGTCGACCACCGTTCGGCAGTCGAGCGTGCCGGCGCGGTAGGCCGAACGCAGATTGTGGACGCCGAGATCGAGCGATGCGGTCATGCCCTACTTCTAGCCAAGCCTTATCCACATTGCAGCCGACAGATCCGCGCGGAGATTGGCACGCACGTTGCATCCGACGCGACGGGATCGTGTGGACCCAAAAACAGGGGGAATACAATGAAGCGCCGCTCATTCATCAAGACGACGGCTGTTGCCGGTGCCGCCGCGACCGTCGCCCCCGCGATCTGGTCCGAGGCCAAGGCGCAGGCCCGCAACGAGACGCTGCTGATCGTGAACGAAAGCCCGCCGAACTCGATGGATATCCACGGCGTCGGTGCCAACCGCCCGGCCTACGAGGTGTCGTGGAACACCCACGACCGGCTGATCACCTACGGCGCCAAGAAGGACGCCAACGGCAACGACCACTACGACTACACCAAGCTCGAGCCCGAACTCGCCACCGACTGGAACGTCACGCCGACATCGGCGACCTTCAAGCTGCGCCGCGATGCCAAGTTCCACGACGGCACGCCGATCACTGCCAAGGATGTGAAGTGGTCGTTTGACCGCGCCGTCACCGTGGGCGGCTTCCCGACCTTCCAGATGGCGGCGGGATCCCCAGCATCGTGGGGGTCGTCATCGTCACCTTCATGCTGACCCGCCTGTTGCCGGGCGATCCCGCGGCCTACTTCGCCGGGCTGGCCGCGAGTCCGCAGGCGATCGCCGAGATCAGGACCAAGCTCGGGCTCGACAAGTCGTTGCCCGAGCAGTTCGTCGCCTACATCGGCGACCTGGCTCAGGGCAATCTCGGCAACTCGCTCAGCACTGGCCAGCCCGTGGTGGCCGAGATCGTCACGCGCCTGCCGGCCTCGGCGGAACTCACCCTGGTCGCGCTGCTGCTCGCCGTGGTGATCGCCATTCCGCTCGGTGTGCTGGCAGCGGTGAAGCAGGGGACCTGGATCGACCATACCTGCCGCATTGTCACCACGGCGGGCGTGTCGCTGCCGGTATTCTTCACCGGCCTGCTGTTTGCCTATGTCTTCTATTATCTCCTGCAGTGGGCGCCGGCGCCGACCGGCCGGCTCGACGTCTTCCTCTCGCCGCCGACCCATATCACCGGCTTCTACCTGATCGATTCGGCACTGACCGGCAATCTCGAGGCCTTCTGGGGCAGCCTGCGCCAATTGGCGCTTCCGGCGATCTCGATGGCGATCTTCTCGCTGGCGCCGCTGGCCCGCATGACGCGCGGCTCGATGCTGGCAGTGCTGGGCAGCGACTTCATCCGCACCGCGCGGGCGAGCGGGCTTTCCCCGCGCACCGTCATCTTCACCTATGCCTTCCGCAACGCCGTCCTGCCGGTCATCACCGTGCTCGGCATGGTGTTTTCCTTCCTGCTGGGCGCCAACGTTCTGGTCGAGACGGTATTCTCCTGGCCGGGCATCGGCCTCTATGCCGTGAACGCGCTGATCACCTCGGATTACGCGCCGGTCCAGGGCTTCGTGCTCACCATGGCGGTGCTTTACGTGGCACTCAATCTCACCATCGATTTCGTCTACGGCCTGGTCGATCCGCGCGTACGGTTGGACGCCTGACGATGCTGCCGCTGCTGCGCCACGCCCGCTACGTGTTGTCGGAGAATCCGGTCACCGGTCTGGCTTTTGGCCTGTTCGCGATGTTCCTGGTCGCCGCGATTCTGGGTCCGGTGCTGGCGCCCTACAATCCAATGCAGAGCAACGCCGCCATGGCGTTGAAGCCGCCGTCGGCCGCGCACTGGTTCGGCACCGACCAGCTCGGCCGCGACATCTTCAGCCGGGTGCTGGTGGCGACGCGTCTCGATCTCACCATCGCCTTCGCTTCGGTGATCCTGGCCTTCCTGCTGGGCGCATTGTCGGGCGTGGCGGCGGGTTATTTCGGCGGCTGGACCGACCGCATCGTGGGACGCCTCGCCGACACGATCATGGCCTTCCCGCTGTTCGTGTTGGCCATGGGCATCGTGGCGGCGCTCGGCAACGAGGTGATCAACATCGTGATCGCCACGGCGATCATCAACTTTCCACTCTATGCCCGCGTGGCGCGCGCCGAGGCCAACGTGCGGCGCGATGCGGGCTTCGTCGAGGCGGCGCGGCTCTCGGGCAACGGCGAGACGCGGGTCCTGCTGGGCCACATCCTGCCCAATATCATGCCGATCATGATGGTGCAGATGTCGCTCACCATGGGCTACGCCATCCTGAACGCCGCGGGCCTGTCCTTCATCGGTCTCGGCGTCCGGCCGCCTGCTGCCGAGTGGGGCATCATGGTCGCCGAGGGCGCCAATTTCATCCAGTCCGGCGAATGGTGGATTGCCCTCTTCCCCGGCCTCGCCCTGATGCTGGCGGTGTTCTGCTTCAACCTGTTGGGCGACGGGCTGCGCGACATCATCGATCCGAGAATGCGGACATGACCGCGGTTCCCGCCATTTCGGTTCCTGCCCTCTCTGTAGAAAACCTGTCGGTCGAGTTCCGCACCCGCTCCGGCGTCGTCAAGGTGCTGGAGCATGTCGGCTTCAGCGTCGACAAGGGCGAGACGGTGGCGCTGGTGGGCGAGAGCGGCTCGGGCAAGTCGGTGACGGCCTTCGCCGTCATGGGCATCCTCGATGCCGCCGGCAAGGTCACTTCCGGCCGCGCGATGTTCGGTGGCGCCGACCTGCTGGCGCTCAGTGAGCATGATCTCGCCGAGCAGCGCGGCCGCGAACTCTCGATGATCTTCCAGAACCCGCGCACGGCACTGAACCCGATCCGGCGCGTCGGCCGGCAGATCGCCGACGTGCTGGTGCGCCACGGCGGCGCCACCCGCAACGATGCCCCGCGGGCCGCGATCGAGATGCTGAAGCGCGTCCGCATCCCCGATCCCGAGCGCCGCGCCGAAGCCTATCCCTTCGAGCTCTCAGGCGGCATGTGCCAGCGCATCATGATCGCCGTCGCGCTCGCCTGCCGGCCGGCGCTGCTGATCGCCGATGAGCCCACCACCGGCCTCGACGTCACCACCCAGGCGGTGATCATGGACCTGATCGGCGAACTGGCAGCTGAGTCGGGGATGGCTACGATCTTCATCACCCACGATTTGGCACTCGCCGCCGAATATTGCGACCGCATCGTGGTCATGCATGCCGGCCACATCGTCGAGGCAGCACCGGCGCGTGAGCTGTTCGCCCATCCACGCCATCCCTATTCGGCCAAGCTGCTGGCAGCGACTCCGGGTGAGACCGTCTCGCTCGAGAGCCTGGCCTCGATCCCGGGTGGCCTGCCCGACCTGCGCCGGCTGGACCTGCCGCCGTGCCGTTACAGCGACCGCTGCGAACGTCGCATCGACCGCTGCGCCGAGCCGCTGCCGCAGCGGACCGTGCCGCTCTTGCATCCAGCCGGTGCGGCGCGGCAGGTTGCCTGTCACTTCGCTTGAGGGAGGA
>CAMARK010000122.1 GCA_945860205.1 Reyranella massiliensis 521
TTACGTTGCTGCTACTACAGGTCGAAAAAGATGACGTTGAGACTGTGCGGTGCGAGCTGGCGGATCTGGCGCATTACGTAGACTGGATCGACGATTGGTTGGCGTCAGATTTCATTGTAGGATTACCTGTATTTGCTTCAAATACTACACACAAGACTACACACGCTGTTTGTAAAAAGCGAATAAAGACAATAAAAACAGCATGTTATGATTAAGGCTAATCGTACTCAAAATCAGGTTCCCCAGGGAGTGTTGGTTCGAGTCCGACCGGGGGCACCATCGCGCAAAAGATCAATTAATTTAACGTTTCATGCGCTTTTCGTGGCGGCGCATATGCCCATAGTCGGCTTGTGGAGTCTAACGTCAGCGGCCAAAGAGTCTAACGTCGGGCCCGGGCTGTATGCCGGCCTGCCGCTCTTGATGATCGACAAGCTTCGCCAGTGCAGCTCCTGCTTGGTCGATCGTCAGCGCCGTGTATCGCTTTAAGATCTCATCAATGCTCGACATGGAATGGCCGGTAATGGCGCGGATTTGCTCGCGGACGCAGCCGGCGTCGTGAAGAGAGGTGATGCAGGTATGCCGTAGTACCCTCATCGTCAGCTTGGTCGTCGGAATGCGCATTGGGTCGCCGGGATAGTGGTGGACGGCGTAGGTCGTCTTGAAGCTTTCATGATTCTTGGCCAGCTTTGTGCGCAGTTCGTCGAACGCCTTGTGAATGCTGCCCGGTGTCCACAGGCGCCGGCTGCGATCATCGACAAAAAACAAGGTGGACTGAACGGCTGCTGATTTGTGACGAACCTTGGCTGCCTCGATCCGCTCGCGAAGTTCTGGCACCTGCGCCCAGGGAATGGTCACCGAGACGCCGGTTTTCTCGGTCGTCCAGGCGAGATACGGGCTGTCGAATATGTTCGCCGGCCATGCCAACCAATCCTGTCGCCGGGCACCAAGCCAGGACATCAGCAAGATCGCGTCGCCAAGGCTAGGCCGGCCGAGCTCGTCGGCGATCTCGATCATGGCGTGTATGGCTTCCCTCGGCCAAACAATCAACAACGCTTTGGGAAGTTCCATCTCGAGCCGGGCGAAAGGGTTGTCGTCGCGCGAGACATAGCCTGGGTGAGATCGAGGATAGACAAGGTGGGTCTTGTTCAGGACCGCGCGGCAGGTCCGATACAGTTGGTGCGCCATGCTCGGCCTGTCATCGAGCGCTAGAAACGTGCCGTGGAGCTTCTCCAGCAGGTCGGTGATGTTCTTGTCGGCGCGCTCCATCGCCGCCAGGCGGCTGGCATTCTCGCTCGCCAGCGATTCCGCGCAGGCCCGGAAGAGCGATATGAACAGATATTCGCGGATCAGCGCGCGCAGCGTGGACAGGTTGCCGCCGATGATCTCGGGCGGGAGTGCCGTCGGCCACGGGACCTCGGCTAGTCCCTCCTGCCAGCGTGCATCGAGCGGCAGCAGGCGCTGGCTGACCGGCTTGTAGGGCGCCCCCGACTGCTTGCGGTTATGGAAGACGTAGAACTCGGTGTACTTGCCCTCGGCGCGGTGTGCTTCGCTTTCGATTTGGATCTGCCCGACCAGCGGGGTGATCGCCTGGACGGAACTGGGCACGGCGAAGAAACCGGCCGTTTCCAAGCCCGAGTCCGCCAGTCGTGCCTGCACGCGCTCCCCGACGGCCCAGATCCGGGCCTTGCCCGGAAGCGCGCCGAGTGTCGCGATCGCGTAGTCGGCTACGACGTCGTTGAACTGACCGACCAATCCCTGGTCCGAGCCGAATACGACCGCGCCGATCGAGGTCGCTGCGGGCGTGCTCCTCCGTGCGACCGGGGGTGCTGCGGGCGTGCTCCCGCGCAAGCAGACGCCGAGTCCCAGTTCCACGGTCCGGTAATAGTCGCCAAGGGCGCTCACCGATTTCTCGTATTGTTCGATGCTCGAAGCGGCCAGGGCCTTCATCGTCCGGACGACCGAATGGAGATCGCCAGCGGTGCCGATCTTCCGGCGCAGGTTCACCATGGAGTCGCTCATGTCTTCGCCCCGGTGGCCGCCCGTCTGGCCTGAAATCCGGCAAGCGCCTGGCGTGCGATTCCGACAATCGTCTCGCTATCCTCGTCGCTCAGCCTGGTGGCCGCCTCCAGTCGCGCCCTGATCTTCGCCGGAATATCCGCCGCCGCCTTCTGCACGGCAAGCCCGGCATCCGACATGCGGTCTAGCGGCACCCCGTCGAAGAGGTTCGCGGTCAGCGCCAGAAGAACTGCGATCTGGGCCGACACGGACAGGGGAGCAAGCTCAGGCTGCTTCAGACAGGCGCGGATTCGTCGCCCATGTTCGAGGATCCTGCGGGTATCGTCGTCCAGCCGGGCGCCGAACCGGGCAAAGGTCTCAAGCTCTTCGAACTGGGCGTAGGCGAGCTTGAGATCGCCCGCCACCGCGCGGTAGGCCGCCCCCTGCGCCTTGCCGCCAACGCGCGAGACCGATCTGCCGACATCGACCGCCGGCAGCACGCCCAGTTCAAACAACGATGGCGACAGGTAGATCTGTCCGTCGGTGATGGAGATCAGGTTGGTCGGGATGTAAGCGGAAATGTCCTGCGCCTCGGTCTCGATGATGGGCAGGGCGGTGAGCGATCCGCCGCCGAGTTCTTTGCTGAGATGCGTGGCGCGTTCCAGCATCCGCGAATGGATGTAGAAGATGTCGCCGGGGAAGGCCTCGCGCCCGGGTGGCCGGCGCAACAGGAGAGACAGCTCGCGGTAGGCTCGGGCATGATGGGTGAGATCGTCGTAGACGATCAGCACGTCGCGGCCCGCCGCCATGAAATGCTCGGCGATGCTGGTCGCGGCGTAGGGAGCGATATAGGCCAGACCGGGCGCGTCGTTGCCTTCGGTCACGACCACGACGGTATAATCCATCGCGCCCTTGTCGTGCAGGTTGGCGATGGCCTTGGCCACGGCGGATGCGCGCTGGCCGATGGCGCAGTAGACGCAGACGACGTTCTGTTCGCGCTGGTTGACGATGGTGTCGATCGCTATGGCGGTCTTGCCAGTCTGTCGGTCGCCCAGAATCAGCTCCCGCTGGCCACGCCCGATGGGGATCAGCGCATCGACGACGATCAGGCCAGTCTGCAGCGGCACCGTGACGGGCGCGCGATCCATGATAGCAGCGGCCGGGCGCTCGATCGGCAGCCGTTCGTCGGCGTTCATCTTCGCCGACGCCTCTGCGAGCTGCTTGGCGACAAGCATCTCGCGCGCATTGATGGCGTCGAGGATCGGCTTGTACAGAAAGCGCTTCATCAACCAGACCAGGATGAAGAAGTTGAGCGCCTGTGCACCGACGGTAAACCAATCGATCAGCATCGACTACTTTCCCGGAACCTGCGCGATAACGTGATTCCAGAAGGGATTGGCGAAAATCAGGATCATCGAGACCACGAAGCAATAGATCGCGACTGACTCGACCATCGCCAAGCCGACGAACAGGGTGCGGGTGATCGTCGCGGAGGCATCGGGCTGCTGCGCCAGGGCACTCAGTGCCGCAGAGACCGCGCGTCCTTCACCAAACGCCGGGCCGATGCTGCCGATGGCGATCGTCAGGCCGGCGGCGAAGATCGACGCGATCGCGATCATCGTCATGCTGTCCATGGTGTCTTCCTCTGTCGTCGGGGTTCGGGCTTCAAGGTGCTGTGTCGGGAGACGGTTGGGGGTTTGCCGGCGCGCGTCGCGGCAGCGATGTAGACCGCCGCCAGGATGCTGAAGATGTAGGCCTGCACCATGCCGGTGAGCAGTCCGAGCGCGCTCATGACGATCGGAAAGATGAACGGTGTGATGGTGAGCAGTATCGCGATGATCATCGCGCCGCTCATCATGTTGCCAAACAGGCGGACCGCAAGCGCCAGTGTGCGCGAAATCTCGCCAATGACGTTGAACGGCAGTATCAGAAGCGTCGGCTCCGCATATGTCTTGAGGTAACTGCGCAAGCCGCGCTCGCCGATGCCGAACAGCGGTACGGCGACCAACACGCTGAGCGCGAGTGCGGCCGTCGTCGAGAGCGACCCGGTCGGCGGTTCATAGCCGGGAATGATGGTGCACAGGCTGGCGAACGCGACGAACAGGAAAAGAGTGCCGAGAAAGCCGATGTACTTTCTCGGGTGGCGCAAGCCCACATCTTCGATCTGCTTCTCAATGCTCGTGACGATGATTTCCAGCAGGCTCTGCCAGGGTGCCCGGTCGAGGTTCGAGGACAGGTTGCGCGTGACGAGTCTCGAGCCGACGACCATGACCAGCATCAGGGCCCAGGTGAAGGCGATCGTGCCGTTCAGCTTCAGAAACCCGTACTGCCAGAACACCATCTCGTCGGGGCTAAGGCGCATGGCTGGACTCCGCTGACGGCGTCACGGTGGAGGCGGCGGGCGAGTGGCTGAGGCGCGTGACGACGAGGCGGGCCACGGTAAAGCCCAGCAGACACGCCGCCCAGCGCGCCCAATGGGGGCCCGCGACGAGGTAGAAGCCGGCCAGCGCAAGGCCCGTCCGCAGCAACAGGCTGGCGAAGACCCACAGGGCCGGCGACGGCGAGGCGAGCGCCCGGCGCACCGTCCACAGCAGCCCGCCGAAAAACATCCAGCCGATCAGGAGTCCGGCCGCTGCGGCCAGTATCAGGGGCGGCATGTCATACGCCGTCATCGTTCCGATCCTCCCCCATCGCCTTGTCCTCCTTGGTCACCCAGTACCAGGCATTCAGACAGCCCAACGCTAGCCCGGCCATCAGCAGCGCCAGCGTCCAGGGGTGCTTGCCCGGATGCTGTGCGTCCAGCCACATCCCGAGCACCGCGCCGAGCAGCGTCGGCACGACGACCGACCAGCCGATCAGCCCCATCATGCCGAGCCCGAACCACACGCCCTGCTGGGCGTTGCACCGTCTTGCCGACCCCCGCGCCGCCGAACAGTCCCGCTTTGCCGCCGCGCTCCAGCGGTACGAGGACATCGATGATCTTGATGCCCGTCTCGAAGATTTCCGATTTGGTGGAGCGTTTCGCCAGCGGCGGCGGGGCGCGATGTACCGAACGCCATTCGACATTGGTCAAGGCTGGCTCGCCGTCTATGGTATTGCCGAACACGTCGAACATCCGCGAAAGGACGGCCTTGCCAACCGGTGTCTTCAACGGTCCGCCGGTGTCCTCCACCGCCATGCCGCGAGCGAGACCTTGCGTGGGCGTCAACGCAATACAGCGCACGTGACGTGCATCGCGCTGCGCGAGTACTTCGATCACAATCTTCTTTTCGGTTTCCGCGTGCAGTATCGAATAAATCGGCGGCAACCGCCCATCGAACCGGACATCTACGACGCTACCGCGCACCGAGACAATCATGCCGAGGTTCAATGGACTGGCTTTGGTGTGCATGGTTGCTCTTGCCGATATAGCGTTAGCCGGCTCGCTCCGGTTCGGAAGGCACCATTCAGCCACGCGCATGGATGCGATGAGAGGTCGAGGCGGCCGATTTCAAGCAGGAATGGACACCGAGGCGGGAGCGGCTTGTTGTACCGAAGATGGCCTTGGCGCGTATGGCTTCCTGTGCCGAGCCCTGCGCCATTCTTAGAAAGCCGTCGGCCTTCATGACGGCTTCGTATCGGACGATGCTGTTCTTCGGTACGCTGATGCTGGCGTAAGCCGCCGAAGAACGAGTCGCGCACGCCCCGGAATTTCATTTGGTCGCGGCAATTTTTGCCTACGACATTTAGGGGCTTCATCCCGAAGTCGGCCGCCATCCGCTTTGCTACGACGGCTTCTGCCGCCAAGTGATCTGCGAAGACAGCAACGATCGATTTGCGCATGTCCATTGGCATTTCCTGTGGGTGTCGCGCGATTTGGCGCTGCGGCAGGCGGCCGAACGCGGCTACAGGGCCCTGCGAACGTAAATCCACTGCGAGCCTTAACGCGGGAAGGCTCGGTAGGTTCCAGCCGGGATGCCCGCAACTCAATTCCCTGTAAAGTGCAATTTGCGCGCCGCCGCAGGCGGACTGATGGATTGTGGTTTTGGTCCAACAGTTCGACTGTAGTGTATGGCGCGCCTGAAAGCCCGACGGGACTAGATGTTGTGCCAGCCCAAGATGCGAACATCGCCCGTCCGAAATCGATCCGCAGGCAGGGCAACCGCCGTCGACCGGGCAACTTGTCGACACGGCACCCGTACGATCGGATACGTCCAGCACATCGACGTCGGCGCGCTGCAGGCATGCGCCGAGAAACACGAGTTGGTCGTGACGGTTGCGGCCCTACCTGGCACGTTCGTCGGCCCGGGCCGGGTTCTCGCCTACGTGAAGGCT
Organism: Reyranella massiliensis 521; assembly: GCA_945860205.1. Taxonomy (GTDB): domain Bacteria; phylum Pseudomonadota; class Alphaproteobacteria; order Reyranellales; family Reyranellaceae; genus Reyranella; species Reyranella massiliensis_B. The sequence goes on from CAMARK010000122.1 coordinate 6,310, forward strand.
GGCGCCACCGCCGGTGCCGGAAGCTTCGATGTCTCGCCAATCGTAAAGGCGTTCTTCATTGATCACGACCGGACCTACGACGAAGACCCCCGGTTCGGGCTCATCGCCCTGTCGGAGATCGCCGGCCGGGCGTTGTCGCCTGCGGTCAACGATCCTGGAACCGCGATAGGCATAATCGGCGCGTTCGTCCGGCTCTTCGCCCTCTGGGTTGCGCCTCCGGACGATGGCAAGGGGACCGCAACTCCGAAGTGTGATCGCGTCCGCGTGCCGTCCCTCGCCCTCGAAGATATGTTCGACGATGCCTTCACCGCCATCGCGCGCGATGGCGCCGGTGCCCTGGAAGTCGTCGTGCGGCTGCAGAAAGCCTTCATCTCGCTCTCGGCGGTCGGACACGATGAGCTTAACGCAGCCGCCCGGCGCCACTCAAAACTGTCACTTGCGCGTGCCGAACTCGCCCTGAAACTGCCCTACGAGCTCGAAAGGGTATCTCGAGCGTGTCGCCGGGACGGATGATCGTTTCGGGCGTGGCGGCGACACGGACCATCTTGCCGTCCTGGTCGAGACGCTTGACGAAGTATCCGGTGGTCCTGGCTCGGTAGGTAAACGTTTCGTTCGTCTGCTGCTTTTCACTCGACGGTGGTTCATGTCTGCAGTCGCCAAGAATCCACTTTCGCGCGGTTTGATCGGGCGTCTATTCCCGGTCCTTCTCTGCCTCGTTCTGACCTCATGCGGGTACAACTCGATTCCGACGCTGGAGGAGCAGGCAAAGGCCAAGTGGGCTGACGTCCAGAATAACTATCAGCGACGCGCTGACCTCATTCCCAATCTTGTCGCCACGGTTCAAGGCTACGCCAAGCAAGAGAAGGACGTGCTGACGGCCGTGGTCGAGGCGCGCGCCAACCTTTGCCGTTGGTTCCATGGTCGCTGCCTATGCGTCGGTGAGCAGCAGCGCGACGCCCCGCGCGTTCGCCCTGGTGGTCTCCGACGACGTGTCGAAGACCGCGCTGTCGACCTTCATTGCGGCCTTCATCTTCAGCGTTATTGCCCTGGTGGCGATCAAGACCGGCTTCTATGGCCGGACCGCGACATTCCTGATCTTCCTGACGACGCTGGCAGTGCTTGTCTGGGTTGTCCTGACATTTACGCGATGGGTCGACCAGATCGCCCGGCTGGGCAGGATAGAAGCCACAATAGCCCGGGTCGAGAAAGCCACAACGTCGGCGATCGAGCACCGACGCCGTGCACCCAACCTGTCTGCGGCGCCGCTTTGCGGCAGGCGCAGCGGCGACGACGTGGGCGATCCTCTGTATGCCGGTACCGCCGCCCGCGGCCAAACGACTATCGTGGCGGAGAGCCGGAAGTGAATTGGGAGAGTGCCTGTGGACGGCGACCATAAACCAGACCCAAAGTTTCAGCCCTATTTCAAATGGACAGAGTTCGTTTTCGGCCACAACCTGATGGCGGCCACCGCTCAGATGGTTGGAGTCCCGATCGTGATCGCCATCGTATTCGCTATCGTACGGTTCGCGATCCACTGAACACCGGGCCGGCCAAATCAGGACACTGCCGAAACGACGCCCCGATTGGCGAAATCAAGGTCGTGGCTGACAATGGCTGGCTTGCCGCGCCCCCATCAGGTACCGAAGACATCTACAAGGTCTACGCCGAGAGCTTCTGCGGCGAAGAGCACCTGCGGGCAATCCTGCGTGAGGTGCAAGCTATCGTCGACACAGCGTTGGGGACGAACAAGCGGTAATAGTTGTCGTGGCGCCCGGGGAGTACGCACGTGCAAACGCTTGAGAGTCCGATCCAGAGGAAGTCGCCATGTATGACCATCTGAGGTTTCTCTACAAGAAGCTGAGTGATCAACTCTGGGTTCGCCCTCTGGCTTTTTGCCTGCTGGCGGTGCTCGCGACCTTTGGCGCCAGCCTGGCCGACAGGCTTGGCATCGAGGAACAGGTGCCCCTGATCAGTCACGAGACCGTCGAAAAGCTGTTGTCGATCATCGCGGCGAGCATGCTGGGCGTCGCAAGGCGACGCAGACCAAGATCGACGTAAGCCAGCTTTCCGATCCGGATAAGATGAAGCAATTCCTGGATGCGCAAAACCAGCTGTCGGGGGCGCTGGGCCGCCTGATCGCGATCAGCGAGAACTATCCGGACCTCAAATCCAACCAGAACTTCCTGGCGCTGCAGTCGCAGCTCGAAGGCACGGAAAACCGCATCACCGTGGCGCGTCGCGACTACATCGAGGCGGTCCGCGCTTACAACACCGAGCTCCGAACCTTCCCGGGCGTGTTGTGGGCCAAGACCGTTTTCAGTTCCAGCAAGCCGATGGCGGAATTTGCCGCGGACACAACCGCCCAGACACCGCCCAAAGTGAAGTTCTGATCGCCAAGACAGCGGGGGCGGGATGAGCGATTTAGCGGCCCGCCACGGTTTCTTGCGAATTGGCGCTGGCGTGACGGCATGCCTTCTGGCCTTCGCCGTCGGCATCGCGGCTCTCGCGGCAAACTTTCCGGCACTGACCGGCCGGGTGGTCGATCAGGCCAACATCCTGCCGGCCGACCAGCAGGTGGCACTCGAAGCCAAGCTTGCCGATCTCGAAAGCAAGTCCGGCATTCAGCTTGTCGTCGCGACCGTCGCGTCGCTCGACGGCCAGGAGATCGAGCCCTATGCGAACGAGCTGTTTCGCGCCTGGAAGCTGGGCGAGCGGACGAAGAACAACGGCGTGCTGCTGCTCGTCGCCCCAAAGGAACGGCGGGTGCGCATCGAGGTGGGCTACGGGCTCGAGGGAACGCTGACCGATGCGCTCTCCCAGGTGATCATTACCAACGCCATAGCGCCTCGTTTCAAGTCGGGCGATTTCGCCGGTGGCATCACGCGCGGCATCGACGACATCATCACGGTGCTGACGACGGACGCCTCGGAGTGGCAGAAGCGCCCCTCGCTGCGGGTGGACCGCGATCCCGCCGCCGGTGGCGTCAATTGGCTCGCTGTCGTCGGCATCATCGTCGTCCTCGGCCTGATGATCGTGTCGCCCGCCTTCCGGTGGTTCGTCCTGGGGATGCTGATGGCCGGACGCGGCGGTTCGGGCGGGTTCGGCGGGGGATCCGGGGGGCGATCCGGGCGCGGCTTCGGCGGCGGCGGGGGCTCTTCGGGCGGGGGCGGGGCCTCAGGCAGGTGGTGATGGGGGAGGTGGTGATGGATTTGTCCGACGGGGATCGCGCGCGGATTTCAAACGCCATCCGCGCCAGCGAGGCGAGAACCACCGGAGAAATCGTTTGCGTGCTGGCGCGAACGTCGGCGGTGGACGGCACGGCGGCGCTGCCTGTTCTCGCCGCGGTCGTGGCGCTTTGCGTGCCGTGGCTGCTGATGGCCTACACCACCATGTCGGTTCAGCTCATGCTGTCGCTGCAGGTGCTGACGTTCCTCGGGCTTCTTGCGGTTTGCTGCCTGCCGCAGGTTCGCGTCGCGCTGATCCCGCGCGCGGCCCGCCGTGCCCTTGCCCATCGGCTGGCCATGGAGCAGTTCGTCATCCGCGGCATTGCGCGGACGAAGGAGCGCACCGGCATCCTGATCTTCGTGTCGCTGGCGGAACGATATGCCCGCATCATTGCCGACGACGGGATTGCCGCCCGCGTGTCGCAAGCCGAGTGGCAGGGCGGTATCGACAGCCTGGTCGTCCACATGCGCGAGGGCCGCGTGGCGGACGGATTCATCTCGGCGACAGGACTTTGCGCCGACGTGCTGGCAAAGCATTTCCCCTCTGCGGGGACCGAACCGAGCGAGCTTCCCGACCGCATCTATCTGATTTGATAAATTCAATGCTGGCACTGCCAGCAGCCCGGCGAAGCACGCGATGCTGGTTTGCAATCGGCGATTCACAAGTTCAGCCGGAATCGCCCTATATTTCTGCCATCGTCGCACCAGGCCTGTCCAAGAGGCCGAAACCAAGGCGTCCGTGCCATCGGGTCTCCCTCCGGTGTGCCCAAATGCTCTTCAGAGAGCGCTGCGCCTGGCGTGGTCCTGACCGCGCCTTCGACAACCAAGGAACGAGACTCAAACAGCAAACTGCGCCGACGACGAACGTCGGCCCGGACGATCGGCTTGCGAACGGATTCTGGCGGGATTCTGGACAGGATTCCGGACAGAACGCGTTACATTCAGGCGTCCACAAATAATGCGAGAAAGCCGTGAAAACGCGGCATCTAATGGCCTTTAAGGCCGTGAAATAGCGCGTAGCACGCGGGCAGGGAGTTTGCCCGCGCTACCAGCCGAGATCGCGCCGCAAGCGAGCCACGATCTCCAGGTGGCGCTCGTGGTCGCCGGCGAAGCGCAGCACCAGATGGCTGGCGCCGGCATCGGCATAGCTCTTCATCCACGCCGCCGCACTGGCCGCTGGACCGGCATAGCTCATCTGCCGCTGGCGGATCACGCCGGCAGGCTGGCCATAGTAATGTTCGAGATAGGCGTTGAGCCTCGAGTCGGCGCTGGCTGCGTCGTCGTCGATCGCCAGGGTCAGGTACATGGCGCCCGTCAGCGCATCGGGATTGCGTCCGGCGGCGCGCGCCGCCTGCTTCACGTCAGCCCATTGCGGCGCATACTGCGCAACGTTTGGCGAATTGGGGAACCAGCCGTCGTACAGCCGGCCGATCCGTTCGCGCGCCGCGGCAACGGCGCCGGCGACCCAGATCGGCGGACCGCCTGGCCGATGCGGTGTCGGGCCGAGCACGCTGGAGGCGACCTTCCAGCGTCCCTCCTTGCCCTTGGGCCAGTCCGCCGGCCATTCCACGGGCTTGCCGGTCCACAGCGCACGGCAGAGCGCCAGACCTTCGACCATCCGTCCGACCCGCTTGTCGAACGTCACGCCCGCGGCCTCGAACTCGGTGCGGATGTTCGGCAGGTCGGCGGCGATGCCGACGCCCAGGATCACCCGGCCCTCGGCGATGCGGTCGAGCGTCGCTACCTGCTGGGCAAGTACGACGGGATTGCGCAAGGCCGGCAGCAGCACCGCGGTGCCGAGTTCGACCTTGCGCGTCCGCGCGGCGACCGCGGCGAGGAGGGTGAGGGGATCGTGCCTCGGTCGGGCGAGGAGCGAGTCGCCCACCCAGACCGAATCGAAGCCCAGCGCCTCGGCGCGCTCGGCCAGCGCCAGCAGGGAGGCGGTCTCGGGCTGTCCTTCCATGACCCGCTCGCGGGTCGGCAGCAGGTATGCCTTCACGGACTGGATGACCGGCCGTGTTGCTGCCGCGAGCGGATTTCGCGCGCCGACAGCAACAGAACTCGGCGCCAATTTCACGACGACACCGATCGGCACCACGATCTTCGGCAATCCCGGCCTTTCGCCGGAAACGAGCCAGCAGTTCGAGGCCGGCGCCACCTTCAACTGGCTCGGCGGCCGCTTCGACGCCGTGGTCTTCCAGAACTCCATCAACAACCGGATCGCCCCCATCACCATTTCCTCGGTTGGCGGCAGGATCTCGCAGCTCCAGGTAAACAATCCCGGCAATATCGTCGTGCAGGGTGTCGAATACCAGGCCGAAGCCGACATGATGCAGACATTCAAGTTGTCAGCAAAGGACTCCTGGAACTGGAAGGTGTTCGGCAACGGCTACTACAATTTCAAGATGATCGACTACGGTGCCCAGGTCGGGTCCAACAGCTACATGGCCACCCGCATCAACCAGTACGGCATGGATGTCGGAACGCTGTTCGGCCAGAGCAATGTCGAAATGCCATGGAGTTTCCAGCTGCTGGGAATCCTGCGCGGGCCGATGTGGTACAATACCGAGGAGAGTCTATCGCCGGTTTTCTTTCCCGGGCAGATTCGCAATACGACGGTCTACCAGAAGGATCCATTCTGGATCTGGAAGGCACGTGCCGAACTCGAGGTCCTGAAAGGCGTCAAGATGTTCGCGGCCCTGAACAACATCTTCGACGTCAACGCCCATCCACTCTTCATTGCCACGGATCAGAACCCGTGCGGCGCCAACCTGGTGAACCAGAATGGCGCCTGCGGAAATTCGATGATGGGCCGCGAGCTCATCATCGGGGCGCAGTTCCGGTTCTGATGCGAAGACTCTTCCTGGCCGCCCTTGCGGCGGGTTGCCTGTCGGGGCCGGCACACGCCGGGCCGGTGACGGTTCGCGATGCTTTCGGCCGCACGGTGACGTTGCCGGCGCCGCCGCAGCGTATCGTGACGATCTT
>CAMARK010000123.1 GCA_945860205.1 Reyranella massiliensis 521
AAGCCTTCCACCACCGGCATCTTGTCCCAATGGCCATCCCCCGCTAAGAACAAGGGATGACCGTTGCTGCACAATTAATGGCCGGAAAAAAAGGCCTGATCATGGGCGTCGCCAACGAGCGCTCGATCGCCTGGGGTATCGCCAAGGCCTGCCACGAGAACGGCGCCAAGGTTGCCTTCACCTTCCAGGGCGAGGCCTTGGAGAAACGGGTCCGGCCGCTGGCCAGCTCGATCGGTAGCGACATCATCCTGCCCTGCGACGTCACCAACGCCGCCAGCATCGACGCCACCTTCGCCGAGATCGAGAAGCGCTGGGGCGAACTGGATTTCCTGGTCCATGCCATCGCCTTCTCGAACAAGGATGAGCTCAAGGGCCGCTACCTCGACACCAGCCCCGAGAACTTCCAGCTCACCATGAACGTGAGTTGCTACTCCTTCACTTCGGTGGCGCAACGCGCCGTGCCGCTGATGAAGAACGGCGGCAGTCTCTTGACGCTCACCTACTACGGCGCCGAGCGCGTCATTCCCCACTACAACGTCATGGGTGTGGCCAAGGCCGCCCTCGAGGCCAGCGTGCGCTACCTGGCCGCCGATCTCGGCCAGCAGAAGATCCGCGTCAACGCCATCTCCGCCGGACCGATCAAGACGCTGGCTTTCGCGGGGATTAACGACGGGCGCTATATACTGAAGTGGAACGAACTCAACTCGCCGCTGAAGCGCAACGTCACCACCGAGGAAGTCGGCAACGCCGGCCTCTACCTGCTGTCGGACCTGGGCACTGCAGTGACCGGCGAAGTGATGCATGTCGATGCCGGCTACCACGTCGTCGGCATGATCAATACCTCGTCGGCCAAGCAGATTGCCGAGTTGCTCGGCAACTTCGAGGGCGAGTAGGCCGGCGGCCATGGCCGGCAACAGCTTCGGCACCCTTTTCCGGTTTACGAGCTGGGGTGAAAGTCACGGACCCGCCATCGGCTGCGTCGTCGATGGCACGCCGCCGCGCATCCCCCTCGCCGAGGCCGACATCCAGGTCTGGATGGACAAGCGCCGCCCCGGACAGTCGCGCTTCGTCACCCAGCGCCAGGAACCCGACACGGTGAAGATCCTGTCCGGCGTGTTCGAGGGCGTGACCACCGGCACCCCGATCGCGCTGCACATCGACAATGTCGACCAGCGCAGCCGCGACTACGGCGAGATCAAGGACCAGTTCCGGCCGTCCCACGCCGACTACACCTACCTGAAGAAATATGGCGTGCGCGACTATCGCGGCGGCGGCCGGCAGTCGGCGCGCGAGACCGCGGTGCGCGTCGCCGCCGGCGCCATCGCCCGCAAAATCCTGGGTGACGCGGTTTCGATCCGCGGCGCCGTGATCCAGATCGGCACGCAGAAGATCGACCGCGCCAAGTGGGACTGGGCCGCCACCGGCGACAATCCTTTCTGGTGCCCCGACCGGCAGGCGGCGCAGGGTTGGGAGGGCTATCTCGACGACGTGCGCAAGCGCGGCAGCTCGTGCGGCGCGGTGATCGAGGTCGTGGCCTCGGGCCTGCCCGCGGGTCTGGGCGATCCGGTCTACGACAAGCTCGATGCCGATCTCGCCAAGGCGCTGATGAGCATCAACGCCGTGAAGGGCGTGGAGATCGGCGATGGCTTCGCGACCGCGGCCATGAGCGGCGAGGAAAATGCCGACGAGATGCGCATGGCCGGCGGCGCACCCTCTTTCCTCAGCAACCATGCCGGCGGCATCCTGGGCGGCATCTCGACCGGTCAGGACGTCGTCTGCCGCCTGGCCGTCAAACCAACCAGCTCCGTCCTCTCGACCGTGCGCAGCATCGACCGGTTCGGTAACGAGGTCGAATTGCGCACCAAGGGCCGCCACGACCCCTGCGTCGGGATCCGTGGCACGCCGGTCGCCGAGGCAATGGTGGCGTGCGTGCTGGCCGACCATCTGCTGCGCCACCGCGCCCAGTGCGGCTGAGCCCGGCGCAATGGCGGCCCAGCAGCCCTTCGAGGCCCGCTACGGCATGGTGCACAATGTCGGCATGGCGGTGGTCTCCGCCGCCATGATCGTGGGCGCGATCGTGCATTTCGCCACCAATTCCACCAATGCGCCGACTTTCTCGCTCAACGATCCGCGGTTCGTCCTGTTCACCACCCTGGCCATGGCAATGGCGTACTACACCTACCTCGGCATCAGTCGGTTCAGGAACCGCGAGCCACAGATCGTCATCGACCGCGACGGCATCACACTGGCCTTTGGCCGCAACCGCCGCCTGGCGTGGGACGACATCCGGTGGATCAGGCTGCGCCGCCTCGCCATGCGACCGCAACTCCAGATCGGCCTCACGCCCGAGGCCTTCGTCGCGGCCGATCTCAAGCTCTCGCAGTGGGGTCTCGATGACAGCCTGCGCCCGGTCCGCGGCACGCCAGGCGCCGTTCTCGTCCGCGACAATGGGCTCGACGTGACGGCGTCGGCGATGCTTGACGCGGTCCGGACATTTCGGCCGAATCTGGTGAAATCCTAAAACCCCGACCGGAGACGAAGCCATGCGACGATACCTCGTCGGCCTCCTCGCGACTGTCGGCGTGCTGACGCTGCTTCTCGTCGCCAGCGGAGCAGCCCTGATCTTCTCCGGCCCGTTCTCGGCCAAGTCGTTGCCGCGGTCGATGGTGCTGTCGCTCGACCTGCGCAACGTGCCGCCCGAGGCCACCTCCTCCGACCTGCTGTCCGGCGGCCTGTTCCGCAGCTCGCGCGACCTCGTCGATACCGTCCAGCTGCTCTGGCAGGCGGCGGACGATCCACGCGTCGTCGGCCTGTTCGTCGAGATCGGCGACGATCAGGCCGGCCTCGCCCGCGTCCAGGAGCTGCGCCAGGCAATCGCCAACTTCCGTGGCAAGGGCAAGTTCACGGTCGGCTTCGCCGTGTCGCTGGGCGGCAGCGGCGGCCACCTCGGCGACTACTACCTGGCCTCCGCGCTTGAGCAGATATGGCTGCAGCCGAGCGGCGGCTTTGCCGTGACCGGGATCGCCGTCGAGACTCCGTTCATGAAAGACGGCCTGGACAAGCTCGGCATCAAGGTCGAGGGCGGCAAGCGTTACGAATACAAGAGTGCGCCCGACAGCTTCCTGGAGACAGGCTATACCGGCCCGGCCCGCGAGAACCTGCAGCAGCTCCTCGACAGTCTCTTTGGCCAGTTCGTGACCGACGTGGCGCGCGATCGCCGCCTCGACGCCTCGCAGGTTCGGCGCCTCGTCGATTCGGCGCCGTTCGATTCGGAACGGGCGCGTGAGGAAAATCTGATCGACCGGATCGGCTATCGTGCCGATGCGCTGGAGGATGTCTGGCAGCGCGCCGGAACCGTCCGTGACCTGGTATCTCTGTCCGACTACGCCGGCGACGAGACGCGGCCAAAGCCCCGCGGTGACATCATCGCCCTGGTGCGGGTGAATGGACCGATCGTCTCTGGTTCCGGCGGCGACGGCGGCCTCCTCGACGACGACGTCATGGCCAATGCGGAGGACGTGGTCGACGCCCTCGACCATGCGGCGCGATCGAAGGAAGTGCGAGCCATCGTGCTGCGCATCGATTCACCGGGCGGTACCTATCCCGCGGCCGACGCCATCGCCGACGCCGTCGGCCGCGCCCGGGCGGCCGGCAAGCCTGTCATTGCCTCGATGGGCGACGTCGCGGCATCGGGCGGCTATCTTGCCGCGGTTCGCGCCGACGTGATCGTGGCGCAGCCCACCACCATCACCGCCTCGATCGGCGTGTTCACCATCTGGCCGGTCGCCTCCGAGCTGCTGTCGTCGTTGGGCGTCAAGGTCGACCGGATTTCGATCGGCACCAACGCCGGCATGTACTCCACCTTCCAGTCGCCGACAGCGGCGCAGCGTGCTGTGGTTGGCCGCGAGCTGGACAGCGTCTATCGCGAGTTCACGCGCCAGGTCGGCGAAGCGCGCAAGATCGACGGCCCCAAGCTCGATGCCGCTGCACGCGGCCGCGTCTTCAGCGGCGTCGACGCCAAGCGCGCCGGCCTGGTCGACGAGCTGGGCGGGCTGCAACTGGCGGTGAGCATCGCCAAAGCCAAGGCCGGCATCGACGAGACACGCCAGGTCGAGATCCACCGCTATCCGGATGAGCAGGACCGCTGGCACCGTATCGTCGACCGTCTGTTCAAGATGGCCGGCGTCAGCACAGGTCCGACGGTGCGCGCGCCCCGCGAAGTCCGCGAGGCCCTGGCGCGGCTGGGCGTCGTGGCCCGCCCCGGAAATGTGCGCCTGCCGCCGCTGCCGCCGCTCTGGCGCTAGCAGATCCACCTTAAACGAGGACCTCACGTGGCCATCCCTGATGACATCTTCACCGAACCAGAGGATTTCTCACCCGATACGCTGGCCAATCTTGGTCCGCTGCGCCGCCTGGCCGGCGTGTGGCGGTCCGACCGTGGGGTGGACGTCAGCCCCAAGGCGGAAGGCCCAGAACGGCGCATCTTCCAGGAACATATCCGGATGGATCCGATCGATCCGCAGCCCAACGGGCCTCAGCTCCTCTACGGGCTGCGCTACCACATCCATATCAACACGGCACAGGAAGCCATCACCTTCCACGATCAGGTGGGCTACTGGCTGTGGGAACCGGCCACCGGAATGATCATGCAGAGCCTCACCATCCCGCGCGGCCAGGTGGCGTTGGCGGGCGGACAGGCGGCACCCGACGACAAGCGCATTTCGGTAGAGGCACGACGCGGCGACACGCGCTTCGGAATTTGCTCGAATCCCTTTCTCGAGGAAGCATTTCGCACCGATTACTACCGCATCGACATCACTTTCAACGATGACGGGAGCTGGACGTACGTGACGCGCACCGATCTGGCGGTTCGGGGCAAGGAGCCGGCGTTCAACCACAACGATACCAACACCCTGCACCGGATCGCGTCGCCTGCGCCGAACCCGATGCTCGGACTGCTAAAAGAAAAGGCCGGCTAGTTCCGTTCGCCGAGCAGGGCCACGATCGCCCGCCACATCGTCCAGGCGTTGGCCAGGCTGACGGCGTTGAATTCGACGTGTCCGATATCGTCCATCAGGAACAGCGAGACCCGCGCGCCTGAGGCCGAAGCCGCCAGGCTCTGGCTCTCGCTGTGGGGCACCAGCGGATCGCCCTGACCATGCACTAGGATGAGATGACCGCGGAGCTTGGAGAGGTCGTAGAAGGCGAGATTGAGCCCGTCGATCTCTCGCCGGACATTCTCCGGTAGGGCTGCGAGCAGAGTGGCCACGGCATCAGGGTCGCGATTGTCGACCACGGCCAGCACGGCGCGTCCCTGCGGTCCCAGCGCCGTCGTCAGTGCCGTGATGTCGGCGCTGGCGTCGCGGCCGCGGCGCCGGGCGATTTCCTGCAACAGGCGGGCGTCTTCGGCATTGTCGAGCCGGCCGGCATTGGCCTGGAGGAACGCCCAGCGGCCATAGCTGTTGGGTTCCCGCCGAAACTCGCGGCTGTCGCCAATCGGACGGAAGGCACCGGTCGTGATGAAGCGGATTGCCGCCGTCATGTCATGATAGCCACCGATGCTGACCAGGAACGCGATCCGCGAAGTGAGATCACCCTCGAGGGCGGCAATCATTGCCGGCCCGACCGCATAAGAGATCGCCGCCACGCCGAGCGGGACATCAGGCTGCCACTTGCCGAGGTGCCGTAGCGCACTCGCTACTCTTCCGCCGTCGGCCCGCGAGAGCGCCAGGCGCCGCACCTCGGGCAACTCGGGAACGAGGATGGCAAAGCCCGCCCGCGCGAATGTTCGGGCCAGCGCCTGCAGGCGCGGCTCGTCGCGGCCGAGCACCGCGGCGCCCGGCACTAGCACCATCGCGGCCCGCACCTTGCCGGCCGGCAGGTAGAGATCGCCCTCGCCGCTCTCCCAGCGCGTCGGATATTCCAGGAGCTGGTCGGTCACCTCCTGCCACAGCGTGGGCGCGCCGCCGGCCGCGAGGTCCCACATGACCAACGCCGACTGCACCCAGGTCACCGGCCGGCCGAACATGAAAAGCAGCCCGACGAGGGCCGCCAGCCCGATCGCCAGGCGGCGCAGCGTCCTCACGGCGCGAGGCGGAAACTGGCGAGCGTCGCCAGCGTGTCGCCGTCGCGACGCAGCAGCGCCAACTCCTCGATCCGGCCGGTCATCGGCAGATGCTGGCGCCCGACGATGCGCGCCACCTGCTCTGCCTCGGCCGCTCGCTGGAAAAGGCCGAGCGTGATGTGGGGTTCGAACGGTTCTCCGCCCGCCACCGGATTGAGCGTCTCATAGAGGCCGGTCAGTTCGGCCGCGCCATCGGAGGGTTCGGCATAGAGATAGCGATCGGACCGCACGATGCGTTCGATCATGAACCAGAAAGGCCGTTGGCCCAGGTTGCCCAAGGCGGCGCGCAACGCCGGCTCTCCGTCGGGCGCGGCCCCGAACACCAGGGTGAAATGCGGGCCGATCAGGCCGGCCTCGCGCGGATGATATTGCGCCCGCAAGCGGCGCAACGCGGTGTCGTCTGCCTCGCCGAGCACCGGCCAGGCCACGACATACAGCATCAGCTATAGCTCTTGGCCATGCCCAGCGCCGGATCCATCACCGCGCCATAGGGCGGGAACGGGTAGCGCAGGCCGTTCTTGCCGAGATGCCCCATGCCTTCCACGGCGCGCAACAACTCATCCGGCGGGCAGGCCATCAGCAACTCGTCGTCGGCCACGCCACCGTAACGCCGCTCGGCGAAGCAGGGCAGCGACAGCGAGGTTTGCCGCGTGGCAAGCGCCCTGCCCCACGAATCGGCGCAGGCGCTCTCGCCCGTCACCGTGAAATCGTAGCGACGGTAGCGGTGATACTGCAGGCCGTTGATGAAATAGATCATCTGGCCGGGCGTGCCGTAGAACATGCAGATGTCGGGCGGATCGAGCCGCGCCGAACGCAGCGGCGCCACGACCAGTCCGTTGTACTTGCCGTCCGGCACGCGCGGCATCTGCGCCTGGTGCGCGGCCGAGGCCTCCTTGTTGCCGAACCAGACGCCGTTCATGTGATCGCCCGAGAGGAAGCCCTCGCCCGGATGATTGAGTCCGACCACGCCGCCGCAGTTGCCGCCGCGCGTATTGTCGACCGTGATGCCCAGGGTGAAACCATACCAGCGCGACTGGGTCACCATCTGGCACATGGTGAACTTGAAACCCTCGGTCGGCTTGCGCACGCCCTGGATCTTTTCCATGTCCTTCGGATCTTCGAACAGGCGCATGCCGATCGGGTTGGTGCGGATGCGCAGCAGTTCGATCAGCTTGGTGCTGGCCTCAGCGAGCATGGCGCCAGTGATCTTCTCCGGCGGCGTCCACGGCGCGGTCTTGTAGCCCGGCGGCAGGGTCTGGACGTTCATTGGTGTTTCCTCCGTATCTGGCTAGGTCGGCCTATGTCAGGTTCAGGCCACCATCGGCGATGACGATCTCTCCGGTAACGTAGTCGTTGGCGACGAGCGCGGCCACAAGGTCAGCGATGTCCTCGGGTTTCGCAGGTCGCTTCATCGGCGACTTCGTCTTCCAGGTTTCGAGCATGTCGGGCCAGTTGGCCGTCATCGGCGTTTCGACCAGGCCCGGCGCCACCGCGTTGACCCGGATGTCGGGGCCGAGCGCCAGGGCGAGCAGTTTGGTCACATGGTGCAGCGCGGCCTTGGACGCCGCGTAGGGGATCGACGAGCCCTTGGGACGCGAACCGGCGTGAGTGCCGATATTGACAATGCTGGCTGGCCGTCCGCTGGCCGCGGACTTGCGCAAGGCAGACTCCGCCTCCGCGACGAGGACGAACGGCGCAATCAGGTTCACATCGAGCATCTGCCGCCACAGAGCCGGCGTCGCAGCCCTGAGATCGGTGTGCGGGATGCGGATCGACAGGCCGGCATTGTTGACCAGCACGTCGAGGCGGCCGTGCTGCTTCAGCACACTGTCGACCAGATCGCGCGCCGCGATCTCATCGCCAAGGTCGGCCTGGTGGTAGCTGGCGCCTTTCAATTCCGATGCCATCGCCCGCCCGACATCGACGGAGCTGCGCGAATGAAGGGCCACGATGTAGCCGTCGCGCGCCAAGCGACGGGCGATGGCCGCACCGATGCCCGAGGTCGAGCCGGTAACAAGTGCAACGCGTTCAGACACAGGCTTTCAAAGCCTCCAGCGTTTCGTCGGGCCGCTCGACCATCATGAAGTGACCGCTGTTGGCGATCACGACGCTCTTCGATCCTGCGATGGCGGCGGCCAGCGGCTTGGCCTTGGCGGCCGGGGTCATCAGGTCGCCATCGCCCAGCACCAGGACGGTCGGACACTTCACGTCGGGCGCCCGGGCGAGTGCGTCCTTGTAGGCGTTGCAGGCCGCGAGATCGGTATGGATGACGCCGGGCTTGGCGGCCGACAACACGGCCAGCGATTCGGCCCGCAGCCACAGGCCGGGCGAGACCATGCCGCCCTTGTGCAGCGCATTGCCGATGCCCCAGAAGGTCATCAATTCCTGGACCTTGAGCGTGCCGGCCTTGGCCGACTCGATCATCTCGGGATGCACCGGCATCTCCGTCGCCACGCCGCAGAGGCCGAGCGCGCGCACCCGGGCCGGATGGCGGGCCGCCGTGTCGAGCGCCACCAGCGCGCCCATCGAATGGCCAACCAGCGCCGCCTCTTTCAGGCCCGCCGCCTCGATCAGCTTTGCGGTCCAGTCGGCCATTGCGGCGATGCTCGGCAACGCAGGTCCATCCGACCAGCCGTGACCCGGGAAATCGACCGCCAGCACGGCGCGGTCGTGATGGGCGAAGAAGCGCGTCTGCAGGCGCCAGGTCGTGCGATCGAACCCGGCGCCATGCAGGAAGACCACCACGGGCCTCGCCGGATCGAAGGGCGCGCCGCCCGTCGTCGCAAAGACGGCATGGCCGTCGACGTGGATCCGCATGGTCTAGGCCTTTTGTGAGGCGCGCAGCGCTTGGCCCAGATCGTCGAGGATGTCCTCGGGATCTTCGAGACCGACCGAGAGCCGGATCATGCCCTCGCCGATGCCGGCCGAGGCGAGGCCGGCGGCATCGAGCTGGGCATGCGTCGTCGAGGCGGGATGGATCACCAGCGACTTGGCATCGCCCACATTGGCGAGGTGCGAAAAGAGTTTTAGCCGCTCGATGAAGCGGCGGCCGGCCTCGCGGCCGCCCTTGATGTCGAAGCTGAAGATCGAACCCGCGCCCTTGGGCAGCAGCTTCTGGGCCAGTGCATGGTCGGGATGCTCCGGCAGCTCCGGCGAGGCGATGCGCTCGACGGCGGGATTGGTCTTCAGGAAGGCAATCACCTTGCGCGCATTCTCGCCATGCCGCGCGATGCGCAGCGGCAACGTCTCCAGTCCTTGCAGCAGATAGAACGCCGTCTGCGGCGCCATGCAGCAGCCGAAGTCGCGTACGCCCTCGGTGCGGGCGCGCATGACGAAGGCGTGTGGGCCAAACTCCTCGGCGAAGTCGATGCCGTGATAGCCGGCATAGGGCTCGGTCAGCGTCGGGAACTTGCCCGAGGCTTCCCAGTCGAAGCGGCCGGACTCCACGATCACGCCGCCGATCGCCACGCCATGGCCGCCGATGAACTTGGTGGCCGACTGGAAGACGATGTCGGCGCCCAGCGTCAACGGCCGGCACAGCACCGGCGAGGCGAAGGTATTGTCGATCATCAGCGGGATTCTGGCGGCATGCGCGATGGCGGCGATCGCCGGGATGTCCAGCACCTCGCCGCCGGGATTGCCGATGGTCTCGCCGATCACCAGCCGCGTGTTCGGCCGGATCGCCTTGGCGAAGCCCGCGTGGTCGCGCGGATTGACGAAGGTGGTCTCGATGCCGAAGCGCGGCATGGTGAGCGCCAGCATGTTGCGCGTGCCGCCATAGAGCGAGGTCGAGGCCACGATGTGGCTGCCGGCATCCATCAATGTGGCGATGGCGATGTGCAGCGCCGCCTGCCCGCTCGAGGTCGCGAGCGCGCCCGAGCCCTCCTCCAGCGCCGCGACACGCTCCTCGAACACGGCGACCGTGGGATTGGAGATGCGGCTATAAATGTGGCCGCCAACCTCGAGGTTGAACAGGCTGGCGGCATGGTCGACGTCGCGGAAGACGAACGAGGTCGTCTGGTAGATCGGCACCGCCCGCGCTCCCGTCACGGGATCGGGATGCTGGCCGGCATGCAGCGCCAGCGTGTCGGGCTTCAGGAACTTGGCTTCGGCCACGCGGCCCTCACTTCTTGAAAAACGATGCGGCGGCCGAGGCGTGGCTCTGCTTGGCCTTTATCTTTTCCTCGACGCGGACGATCTCCGCCTTGAGGGTCGCGATGTATTCCCTGAGATCGTCGACCGCCATCGGGTCGAGATTTCGCGGCTGGGATTTCTTGTGAAGAGGTTCGAGGTCGTCTGATTCGAAGGCCATGGCGCGGCTCCAAGGAAGCGGCTAAGGGACACCTACCATTGCTCCCATCGCTTCGAAAGGCCGACCATGAGCGCTCTTCCCGCCACGATGACCTGCGTCGAGATCACCAGGGCCGGCGGCCCCGAAGTGCTCGTGCCCACCACGCGGCCGGTGCCGGTGCCGAAGGCCGGCGAGATCCTGATCAAGGTCGCGACCACCGGCATCAACCGGCCCGACATCGCGCAGCGGCAGGGAACCTACGCACCGCCACCGGGCGCGTCGGACCTGCCAGGCCTCGAAGCCGCCGGCACGGTGGCGGCGGTGGCAGCCGACGTCACCGATTGGAAGGTGGGCGACACGGTCTGCGCGCTGACGCCGGGCGGCTCCTACGCCGAATACTGCACGGTCGCCGCACCGCAATGCCTGCCGATCCCCAAGGGCTTCGACATGCTGCAGGCGGGCGCGCTCCCCGAAAACTATTTCACCGTCTGGCACAATCTCTTCGAGCGCGGTCTGCTCAACTCAGGTGAATCTGTGCTGATCCACGGCGGAGCGAGTGGCATCGGCACGACGGCGATCCAGCTCGCCAAGGCGTTCGGCGCCACGGTCTTCACGACAGTGCGCACACCCGAGAAGGCCGCGGCGGTGAAGGCACTCGGTGCCGACCACGCCATTCTCTACAAGGACAACGACTGGGCGGCCGAGGTGAAGAAACTGTCGGGCGGCGTCGATGTCGTGCTCGACATGGTGGCCGGCGACTACCTGCCCAAGAACCTGATGCTGCTGAAGCAGGACGGCCGTTGCGTCATCATTGCCGTGCAGGCGGGGCCGGTGGCCACGATCAGCGCCGGCATCGTCATGGTCAACCGCCTCACCGTCACCGGCTCGACGATGCGGCCGCAGAGCATCGCCAGCAAGGGCCGGATGGCGCGCGGACTGAAGGACAAGGTCTGGCCGCTGCTGGAAAGCGGCAAGGTGAAGCCGATAATCTACAAGACCTTTCCGCTCCGTGAGGCAGCGGCGGCGCACGCCGAACTGGAGCGCGCCGACCATGTCGGCAAGGTGATGCTGACGGTCTAGGTCTCGCGGTCTAGCTCTCGCAGTCTAGTTTTCGACGTCGGGCTGATCGGCCTCGCCGGGATCGACAGCGGCGACGGCAGCTTTCGCCGCTTCCGCCGCGGCGCCGGCCTTGGCCTGCGCCTTCTTCTTGGCGGCGTCCTCGCGGGCGGCCTTGCGGCGCGCCTTGTCGACGGCGTCGTTGAGATCCTTCAGCGAGCAGAGGCCCAAGGTCACGGGATCGCGCGGCCGCACGTTCTGCATGTTCCAATGCGAGCGGTCGCGCACCGACTGGACGGTACTCTTGGTCGAGCCGACCAGCTTGGCGACCTGGCTGTCCTGCAACTCGGGATGGATCTTCAGCAGCCAGGCGATGGCGTCGGGACGGTCCTGGCGCTTGGCCACCGGCGTGTAGCGCGGCCCCTTGGAGCGCGCGACCGGCATCGGCACGTCGCGCGGCGTCAGCTTCAGCGCCGCGGTGCTGTCGGCTTCGGCGCGCTTGATCTCTTCCTTGGTGAGCTGGCCGTTGGTCGTCGGGTCGAAACCCGTCATGCCACCCGCCACTTCGCCGTCGGCGATCGCCTGGACCTCGAGCGGATGCAGGCCGGTGAAGGCCGAGATCTGATCGAACGTGAGCGTCGTGTTCTCGACCAGCCAGACGGCGGTCGCCTTGGGCATTAACACTTGCGACATGACTAAATTCTCCTGCGCCCGGATATAGAGGCCGCTTCCGCCCCCGCCAACCCGAAAAGCGCCTGCCCCTGACGATTGCCTGGCAATTGAGGCAATTGATATGGGGCCTGAAAAAAGGAAACGGCCGGGAATTACCCGGCCGTCCCTCGAAAGATTAGGTTTCAGACCGTCTTACTGGATGACGATCTCGACGCGGCGGTTCTGCGGCTCGCGGACGTTGTCGCCGGTCTTGACCAGCAGGCCCGCTTCGCCGCGGCCGATCACGGCGATCGCGGTGGCCGGGACGCCTTCGCGCACCAGAGCATCCTTGACCGTGTTC